>JAWSVN010000038.1:0-67854 GCA_033851875.1 Acidimicrobiales bacterium | reverse complement strand
GTGCGTCGGGCTGGCGAGATTTGAACTCACGACCCCCTGACCCCCAGTCAGGTGCGCTACCAGGCTGCGCCACAGCCCGTGACGGATCGACGAGGGTAGCGCCCCCCGCTCGCGAAACGACACCCCACCGCCACCTCAGGGTGTGCCCAGGCGGTAGCGTGCCCGGTGATGTGTGGTCGCTACGTCAGCGCGTCGCCGCCCGACGAACTCGCTCGCTACTTCGGGGCCCAGGTCGGCGGCGAACAGCTCGAGGAGAGCTACAACGTCGCGCCGACCGACTCGGTCTACGCGGTCCGGGCCCGTGATGGGCATCGGGAGCTCGAGACCGTCCGCTGGGGGCTCGTGCCGTTCTGGGCCAAGGACCCCAAGATCGGCTCGCGCATGATCAACGCCCGCGCCGAGAGCGTCGCCGACAAGCCGGCGTTCCGGCGGGCCTACCAGAAGCGCCGCTGCCTCCTGCCGGCCGACGGCTTCTTCGAGTGGGAGAAGATCGCTGGCCAGAAGCGCAAGCAGCCGTGGTTCATCCACCGGGTCGACGCCGAACCGCTCGTCTTCGCCGGCCTCTGGGAGTTCTGGGTGGCCAAGGACGACGACGGCGCCGACGTCGGCGACCCGGTGGTGTCGTGCACGATCATCACCACCGCCGCCAACGAGACCATGGCCCCGATCCACGATCGCATGCCGGTGCTCGTTCCGCCGAGTGCGTGGGACCGCTGGCTCGACCCCGAGACGGCGGGCAGCGAGGTCGCCGACCTCCTCGTCCCGGCCCCCGAGGGCCTGCTCGAGCGCCACACGATCACCACGGCGGTCAACTCGGTCCGCAACGACGGCCCCGAGCTCATCGTCGAGGCGCCGCCCCTCGCCGACGCGGAGTCGGCGTGAGCGAACTCCCGATCCAGCGACGGGCGTCGCGGCGGCTGATTCGCTTCCAGGCCCGGCTCGAGGCCAGCGTCGGGGACCGCTGGATTCCGCCGATCGTCGCCCTCCTCCTCGCGATCTTCCTGTCGACGACGGCCTCGGCCCGAATCGCCGGTCTCGACGCCGGCCGCGACCTCGCCGGATACACCCAGGCGGTCTGGCTGCTGGCCGAGGGGTTCAAGCCCGAGGCGTCGATGTTCGGCCAGGACGTCCACGTCCTGGAGCTCCACTGGTCCTTCATCCTCTACCCGCTCTCGCTGCTGGCTCGGGTCTGGGATCCGGCCTCGGTGCTCGTCGTCACCCAGGCGATCGCCCTCGGGGTCGGGGTGTTCCCGCTGTGGAAGCTGGCGCGCAACGTCGCCCACCTCCGCATCGGCGCCGCCTCCGCCCTGGTCGGTGCCTACGCCCTCCATCCGACGACGCACCGGCTCGGCGTCGTCGACTTCCACCCCGAATCGCTCGCCGTCCCCGCCCTGCTGGCCCTCGTCTACTTCGGCGCGACCAAGCGATGGATCCTCTATTGGGTGTGCGTTGTCGTCGTGCTGTCGTGCCGAGCCGATCTCGGCCTGGCGGTGGCGCCGTGGGGGTTCGTGCTCCTCGGCGACGGGGAACGACGGGCCGGACTGTGGACGATGGGCGTCGCCTCGTTCTGGGCGCTCGGCCTGTTGCTCGTCGTCCAGCCCATCTTCGGCGAGGCGACCGTGGCCGGCGGCCAGTACGGCGCCTACGGCGACTCCCTGGGCGAGGCTGCGATCACCTCGATCACGAGCCCGCTCCAGCTCCTCGCCGACCTCACAGCACGCGACAACATGTCGCTGATCGTGGCCCTGTTGGCCCCGGTCATCTTCCTGCCGTTCCTGTCGCTGCGCCATCTCCTGCCGTCGGTGCCGCTCGGGGCGCTCTATCTGGTGACCGACGCCGAGGGGTCGTTCGCCGAGAGGAGCGCGCTGCTGCTGGCCTTCGTCTTCATCGCCGCCACCTACGCCCTCAACCGCCTCGGCGACATGGGCGTCGACCGGGTCTTCGTCGATGTTCGGCTGCTGTCGACCGTGGTGGTCGCGTCGCTGCTCCTCTCCGTGTCCTCGTCACCCCTCGCGCCCTACGACCGGCCATGGAACTGGGCCGAGCGTGACGCGACCGACGAAGCGATCCTCGAGATCGCCGAGTCGCTCCCCGACGACATCGTGATCCGGGCGTCGGAGTCGGCGCTCACGCCCTTGGCCGAGCGGTACTGGCTGACCGCCCTCGACGGCTCTCGGGCCCCGGTCGCCCTGATCGACCTGGCCAACACCCGGGCCCTGCTGATCGTCGACCGCGACATCCCCGAGATGACCGACGCCGAGCGGGCCGCCTTCACCTCGTTGGCCGAGAACTCCGGGTTCGAGGTGACCCACGACGATCGCACGACCGGCGTCACGCTCTACTTCCGGCCATGACCCACCGACCATGACCCCGCCGACCCCGACCCCAGCCGGCTCGCCCCGTCAGGACGGAGACCCGGCCGAGAGCTTCTGGGCTGACGCGGCCACGGTTCCCAACGCCATCACCCTCGTGCGGTTCCTCTGCATCCCGGTCTTCGTGTGGCTGCTGTTCTCACGCGGCGATCGGGGCGGTGCCGCATGGCTGCTGGCCGCCCTTGGATCCACCGACTGGGTCGACGGCTGGTTCGCCCGCCGCTTCGACCAGGTCAGCCGCTTCGGCAAGCTGTTCGACCCCACCGTCGATCGCCTGATGTTCCTCGTCTCGATCCCGTCGATCGTGATCGACGGCTCGATGCCGCTGTGGGTGGCGGTCGCCATCCTCGGTCGGGAGGTGGCGGTCTCGGTGATCGCCGTGTTCCTCCAGGCCCGAGGCATCGAGGCGATGGACGTGACGTTCGCGGGGAAGACCGGGGCGTTCCTCCTGATGTTCAGCGTGCCGATGTTCCTCGGTGCGGCGTCGACCCTGTCCTACGCGGGGCTGCTCGACGTGTTGAAGTGGCTGTTCTTCGTGCCGGGGGTGACCGCCGCCTGGTACTCGCTGGTCGGGCAGTACATCCCGGAGGCTCGGCGCCGCCTCGCGGTCGAGTCTCGGGTAGGTTCTGGGGCATGAACGTGCCTGACGACCTCCGGTACTCGAGCGATCACGAGTGGGTGAAGCTCGAGGATGCCAATCGCGTGCGGATCGGCATCACCGACTACGCCCAGGACGCACTGGGCGACGTGGTGTTCGTCGACCTCCCCGAGGTCGGTGCCACCGTCAGCACCGGAGGCGCGATGAGCGAGGTGGAGTCGACCAAGTCGGTGTCGGATGTCTACGCCCCGGTCGCCGGCACCGTCGTCGAGGTGAACGCTGACCTGGCCGACGCCCCCGAACGCCTCAACGACGATCCCTACGGCGACGGCTGGATCTGCGTGATCGAGCTGTCGGAGGGGGCATCCCTCGACGAGCTGATGGACGCCACCGCCTACGGCGAACTCACCGAAGGCTGAGGGCCGTGGAGCGGACCTGCGCCGAGTGCGGCTACGAGAACCCTCTCGGCGCCAACTTCTGCAGCTCGTGCGGCGCCCAGCTCAGCGATCGTCGGGCCGACGCCACCGAGGCCCTCGACCCCACGATCGATGCCCCGGTCGTCGACGCCGCCGGCGCGGCGCCGGGCTACGGCATGCTCGTCGTGCGGCAGGGGTCGAAGCGTGGCAGCCGGATCGCCCTCGATGCCGAACGCATCCAGATCGGTCGCCATCCCGAGAGCGACATCTTCCTCGACGACGTGACGGTGTCTCGGCGCCACGCCGAGATCCTGCGAGGTGCGACCGGCTACGAGGTGATCGACGCCGGCAGCCTCAACGGGACCTACGTCAACCGTGAACGCGTCGACCGGGCGTCGCTGTCCGACGGCGATCAGCTCCAGGTCGGCAAATTCAAGCTCGTCTACGTCGCCCTCGAGGACGACGGATGAGCGCCTCCGATCACCACTGGTCGATCGGCGAGGTGCTCTCGCTCCTCCAGGACGAATTCCCCGAGGTGACGATCTCGAAGATCCGTTTCCTCGAGAGCCAGGGGTTGATCGCGCCGGAGCGCACGCCGAGCGGGTATCGGCGGTTCTTCCAGGCCGACTTCGACCGACTCCAGTGGATCCTCGCCCAGCAGCGCGACCACTACCTCCCGCTGAAGGTGATCCGGGATCGCCTCGAGAGTGGCGAGGTCGACCTCGCCGCCCCCGACGAACCATCGCCCGCTGCTGCCGTTCCTGCCGCAGTCGCAGCCGTCGACGCCTCCGAGGCGGGCGACGCCGGTGTGGCGGAGCGCACCGACGGCACCGATGAAGCGTCCGTCGACGCCGTCGCTCCGGAGGTCGTCGACGACGCCGCCGACCGTGCCGCCGCCGAGTCGGAGGCGCCCGTGGAGCCAGATGACCCGAAGGTGGCGGCGATCATCGCCAACACCCAGCCGGTGACCGAGCGGCGTGGCCGCACCGGCACCCAGGCCGACGCCGATGCCAATCTCGCCCTCACCCTCGACGAACTCGCCGAAGCCTCTGGCTGTGCCGCCGACACCCTCGCGGATCTCCAGCGATTCGGGCTCATCGCCGGTCGCAAGGTCGGTCCGACGACCCTCTTCGACGGTGAGGCCCTGCTACTGGCTCGGTTCGCCGGACAGTTCGGCGCCTACGGCCTCGACGCCCGCCACCTGCGGACGCTGAAGATCGGCGCCGAGCGTGAGGTGACCCTGCTCGCACAGGTCATCGAACCGATGCTCCATCGTCGCGATCCCGAGACCAGGGCCCGCGCCGTCGACACCTTCGATGACCTCGTCGACCTCGCCGCCAGCTTCCGCGCCATCCTCGTCCGCCAGATGGTGCGGGCGCAGCTGCCGAGCCAGCGCGGCTAGCCTTTGGGAATGACGATCGAGATGGAGTTGGTGGGCGTGCGGGTGCAGATGCCGACCAGTGCCCCGATCCTGCTGCTGCGTGAGACCTCCGGGGAGCGGCGCACCGTGCCGATCTACATCGGCGGCCCCGAAGCCCATGCCATCGACCTCGCTCTGTCGGGTACCCCGACGGCCAGGCCGATGACCCACGACCTGTTCACCACGATCATCGACGGCCTCGGAGCGTCGCTCGACCGCGTGGTGATCACCGAGCTGCGGCAGGGCACTTTCTACGCCGAGTTGGCCGTGCGAACCCAGGCCGGCGACATCGTGACGTTCTCGGCTCGCCCGAGCGACGCGATCGCCTTGGCGGTTCGGAACGAGACGCCGATCTTCGCCGAGGATGCCCTCGTCGACGACGCCGGCATCACCGACCAGGACGAGGAAGCCGGCGAGGAGGAAGAGGAGATGGTGGAGGAACTCCGCCGCTTCCTCGACGAGGTCAGCCCCGAGGACTTCGGCAGCTGATCGAGCGGATCGGCCCGGGCTCACTGCCCGGCGTCGACCTGTGCGGCGAACGCTGCGATCCGCCGCAAGCTCCGGCCGACGAACGCCCGGGCTGCCGGATCGTCCGTGTCGCGCCCGGCAAGGAGGAGGACGGCGCTCGCCGGATGGAGGGTCCCGAGCCGCAGCGCTGCGAGCGTGGCATCGACCGAGTCGCCGGTGCGCTCGGCGTGGGCCGTGACCGCCGCATCGATCGCCGCTGGCTGATCGTCGACGACACACGAGGTCGCCACCAACCATGCCAGGTCGGCGCCGGGCGTCTGCACGGCGATCTGCTGGAAGTCGAACAGCACGACATCGTCGCCGTCGAATGCGAGGTTGTCGGCCCGGGCGTCTCCGTGGCAGATCGTCGCCGGCGCAGCGCTGAAGGCGGCGAGATCATCGGCCCGGCGTTCGAGCCGATGGGCCAGCGGAGCGAGGTCGACCTCGCCGCCCCACGATCGTTCGGCCGCAGCGAGACCGGCCGCCAGCGCCTCGGCTGGAAAGGTCGTCGGGGCATGGCGTCGCACCCGATCGAGGGGATGGGCGTCGAGGCGCGATCGGCCCCACTGGTGCATCGGCGCCAGGGCTGCGGCGATTCGGGCGATGTCGTCGGTGGCGAGACCGTCGGCCTGATCGACCCAGCGCAGCGAGCCGAGATCGTCGAGCAGGAAGGCCGCTGCCCCATCGTCGAGATCGACCAACGCATGGCACCGCGGCGCCCGGATCGGCAGGTCGGGCGCGAGGAGTTGGTAGGTCCACCGCTCTCGCTCGAAGGCGCCGCTGGTGATCGCTGCCCCTCGGTTGGGGCCGGGCAGTTTGGCGACCAGCGTCGACCCGTCGGCGAAGTGGAGGCGAGCCACGGTGCTGAACACCCCTCGGCCGGCCCCCGCGTCGTCGACCGCCGCGACCGGTCCGAGCCCGGGCACCCCGGCCACGAGGCGGCGGATCAGCTCTTCTTCGGACTCCACCCGACGATCATCGCACGCGGGGCCGACGCCGACGACACGGGAAGCGGTCGACCGGGCACACAGGGCGGCCGTGGCGGTGGACGCACCGCAGCCCATTCGCCACAGAAAGTGTCGGGTCGTTGACTCCTCGCGCGAGCCGTCATACGATCACGAACCGGTACTACACCCCCGTAATTTCGCCCTCGTCGTTCGGAGCCAACGATGTCGCCCGATCCCACCCCCGTGACCTCCTACAGCGGCAAGCGTGCTGCGGAGATCGTCGGAATCACCTATCGGCAGCTCGACTACTGGGCGCGGACCGACCTGATCCGCCCCAGCCTGGCCGACGCTGCCGGTTCGGGGTCACGCCGCCGCTACAGCTACCAGGACCTCCTGGAGCTCAAGGTGATCAAGACGTTGCTCGACGCCGGACTACGGCTCGAGTCGGTGCGAGACGTCTTCAGCTACCTGCGGGACCAACTCGGCGAGGACATCGTCTCGGCCAACCTCGTCATCAACGGCAAGCACTCGGTCGTCACCAACAGCGGCGAGGAGCTCGTCGACATCCTGCAGAACGGTCAGGGCGTGCTCAACATCCTGCCGCTGGCCGGTGTGAAGAACGATCTCGACGCCGCCATCGTCGAACTCCACCCCGAGCAGCAGGGTCCGGCCGCCGCCGCCAACTGACCGGCAACGGCTCGGGTCCCGACCGGCGTCGGGACCCGCAGTCGTCAGTCGAACAGGTCGGGCTCGGACTGGGTGATCCAGTCCCACAGGGGCTGGAAGCTGAACCACCCCGCGGTGTGGCTGCCGACCTGGGTGGAGGTGAACTTGGCCATCTCCGGTTCGATCAGCACCGGCTCGTGGCGGCTGACCTGCTCGACGGAGAGCTGGGCTTGGCAGGTCCGCTCCATCGTGATGAACCACCAGGCGGCCTCGTCGACGCTGTGGCCGACCGTGAGGTTGCCGTGATTCGACAGGATCACAGCCTTGCCGTCGCCGAGGGCTGCACCGATCCGGTCGCCCTCGTCGAGATCGAGGACCACGCCGGTGTAGTCGTCGAACACCGAATGGTCGTCGTAGAACGCGCACGCGTCCTGGGTCAGCGGGTCGAGAGGCCGACGGAATGCGCTCCACGTCTTGCCATGGATCGAGTGGGCGTGGGCGGCCGCGATCACGTCTGGGCGAGCCTTGTGGACCCGGGAGTGGATGGCGAAGGCCGCGCCGTTGACCGGGCGGTCGCCCTCGACGACCTTGCCGTCGTGGTCGACCAGCAGCAGGTCGCTGACCTTGATGTGCTTGAAGTTCATCCCGAACGGGTTCACCCAGAAGCACTCGGGATGCTCGGGGTCGCGGGCGGTGATGTGGCCGGCCACGCCCTCGTCGAAGCCGAACCGGCCGAAGAGGCGGAACGCGGCGGCGAGGCGCTGCTTGCGGTGGAGACGCTCGTCCTCGACGGAACGATCCTCTCCGAGTCCGAGGTCGTCGGGGACTGGGGCGAGCTTGGTCATGTGACGGATCTTACGATCCGTCGGCGCTCTCGTCAGGTCCGCTCGCCGTGCCGCGGGCCGACGAGGCGGCCGGGGGGCGCCACAGCTTGGCCTGGTCCTTGCCCGCCGCCTTGGCGGCGTAGAGGGCTTCGTCGGCTCGTTCGAACGTGACCGACGACGTCACCTCGGCGTCGTGGAGGGCCACCCCGGCCGACAGTGTGGTGATGCCGCCCTTGCCGACCCAGCCGCTCAACACGCGGCCGGCGACCGCCATCGGGTTGGCGTGGGCCCGACGGGCGACGATCAGGAACTCGTCACCGCCGAGTCGGGCCGAGGTGTCGCTGTCGCGCAGGCACTCGCGGAGGTGGCCGCTGAGTTCTTGGAGGACCTGGTCGCCGGCGGCGTGGCCCATCGTGTCGTTGACGGTCTTGAGGAAGTCGAGGTCGAGCAGGACGAGGGCGTCGCCGGGCTCGAGCGAGTTGAGCAGCATGTCGGCGTGGCGGCGGTTGCCGATACCGGTGAGGGCGTCACGGGTCGACTCCCGTGACAGCTCGTCGATCACGTAGAGGTGCTCGATGGCGATGCCGACCTGCACCCCGAACAGGCGGGCGAGGTCGAGCGTGAACTCTGGATCGTCGTCGGGGACCGGGTAGACGAGGACGGCGCCGGCGGGGGCGTCAGCGGCCGGCAGGGGCAGGACGAGCATCGTGCCGTTGGTGCCGGTGGTCGGGACCAGGCGGGGTTCGTCGCCAAGGATCGTCTCGGCCACGAGGGCGGCGGTCGCGCCGTCGGGTTCCGATGCCGACTGCGGCCCGACCGACACCGGGATCAGGCCGCCGGTCGAGTCACGCAACACGACCGTCGAGCGTTCCACCCCGAAGATCTCGACCGCGGCGTTGGCCACCTGGTGGGCAGCGTCGCGAAGCGACCCCGGGCGGTGGAATCCCCGCAGCACCTCCTCGAGCTGGCTGAGTCGTGACAGCCGTTGCCGGCTGCGTTCGGAGTCGGTCCGCACCCGGTCGGCGAGCGCTGCGACGAGCTCGCCGACCAGGGCGGTGACCGGCACCGCGATCAAGGGCAAGGCCAGACTGACGCGGTCCGGTTCGCGCCGATGCGCGAGGTAGAGGACCCCGAGCACGGCCGGCGAGACCGACAGCGCCATGCCCGGGTCGGTGGCGAACCCGACGTAGATCAGCAGGAGGGCCGCCACGATGGTGAGACCGACCGGACCGTGCGGGGCCGCAGCGACCTCGCCGAACCCGATGGCGACGGCGATCACGCCGAGGACCGTCGCTGCCGGGACGAGGCGGACCGGAGCCGACCAGCGTTGCCAGGGGAGCATGGCGGCGAGCGCGCCGAGGACCGCCGTGGTGGCGGCCAGGCCGACCATCACTCCGCGGCCGTCGTCGCCCGCCGGCCGGGCGAGCACGTCGAGCAGGCCGAGAGCGGACGCGCCGAAGAACAGCACGGCCACGGCCATCTTCACTCGCTCACGCCAGACGTAATCCGCCATCTCCACCAAGTGGTCCCCACGACCACGATCCGTGTTTGGAACCGTACCGTAGGTGAGCCGCCGTGGGAAACAGGCGGATCTCAGGTTTTTGCCCGCCGGGGAGACCGACGCGTGAGTCGTCGGGCCCGATCAGGTGGGCGGGTCGGCGTCGGCCGTGATGCTGCCGGTGTGGGCGGCGTCGTTGAACGAGCGCACGATCCACGGGGAATCGTCGGCGCTGCCCGTCACCACCAGGTGGGTGAACGAGCCGTTGCGGGCGCCGTTGAAGGTGAAATCGGCCCGCCCGATCGCGTGTCCGGTGAGGGCCCCGATCACGCCGCCGTGGCAGAACACGGCCACGAATTGATCGGCGTGGGCGGCGGCGATCCGACGCAGGGCGGCCACGGTCCGTGACTGGAGTTGCGCCGAGGTCTCCGCACCGGGGATCTCGCCCCATTCGCCACGGTCCCGCATCCGCATCACGGCCGGGTGGCCCTCGGCCGCCATCTGGCGGAACCGGCCGCCCTCGCCCTCGCCGAGGTGGACCTCGCGCAGATCGGCGTCGATCGATGGGGTGAGGCCGAGGTGGGCGGCCAGAGGTGCCGCGGTCTGTTGGGTGCGCTGGAGGGTCGAGCAGTAGAGCGCCGCCAGGGGTTCGTCCCGCAACCGGTCTGCCACCCGGCGGGCCTGCCACTGGCCACGGTCCGACAGCGGCGGGTCGCCCTGACCGTCGACGAGGGGGAACGGCTGGCCCTCGACGAAGGGGGCCGACTGGCCGTGGCGGACCAGGAGGACCTGGCACGCTCCAGGGGGCGGAGCGAACATCGTCTGGGGGTAGGAGCGGGGCTGCGGTGTCTCGGACATCGACGGCGAACCTAGTCTGACCGGCGATGACGCCCCAGCCTCCTCGTCCCGAGCCCCGCCCCGTCGACCGCACCCTGTGGGGC
This sequence comes from Acidimicrobiales bacterium, assembly GCA_033851875.1. Lineage (GTDB taxonomy): Bacteria > Actinomycetota > Acidimicrobiia > Acidimicrobiales > SZUA-35 > JAWSVN01. The sequence goes on along the minus strand of JAWSVN010000038.1, from coordinate 57,665 downwards.
GAGACGGTCACCGACCCCCACGCCTGGTTGCGCGACGCCGAGTCGCCCGAGGTGCTGGCCCACCTCGAGGCCGAGAACGCCTACGTCGACGAGATGCTGCGGCCGACCGAGGACCTCCAGGCCCGCCTGTTCGACGAGATCAAGGTCCGCGTCCAGGAGACCGACATGTCGGTGCCGGTGCGCAAGGACGGCTGGATCTACTACGCCCGCACCGAGGAGGGCAAGGACTACGCCGCCCACTTCCGTCGTGCTCTCGCCCCGGACGAGCCGTTGCTCCTCGCTCCGCCGGCCGACGAGTTCGAACAGTGCGTCTTCGACGAGAACGTCGAGGCCGGCGACGACGAGTACTTCGAGATCGGCGTCTTCGAGATCTCGCCCGACCATCGTTGGCTGCTGTGGGGCGCCGACCGCGACGGTGACGAGCGATTCGACCTCACGATCCGCCCCCTCGATGGCCAGGACGGTCCGGGAGAGACGATCGCCGGCGTCACCTACGGCTCCGCGTGGTCGGTCGACAACAAGACCTTCTTCTACCTGCGGGCCGACGACGCCAACCGACCCCACGAGGTGTGGCGGCACACCCTGGGCGCCGACCCCGCTGACGACGTGCGTGTCTTCCACGAGCCCGACGAGCGGTTCTTCTGCGCGGTCGGGCGCGACAAGGACGACACCTTCATCCACATCGGAGTGTCCTCCGCGGTCACCGACGAGACGTGGCTGATCCCGGCCGACGACCCCACCGCCGAGCCCCGACGGTTCGCCGAACGGCGCCAGGGCGTCGAGTACTCGATCGGCCACTTCGACGGTCGGTTCCTGGTGCTGACCAACGACCGGGGCGCCACCAACTTCCGGCTGTGCGAGACCGCCCTCGACGCCACGCATCCGGACGACTGGACCGAGCTGATCGCGGAACGCCCCGACGTGATGCTCACCGGGTTCGACGTGTTCCGCAGCCACCTCGCGGTGTTCGAGCGGGCTGACGGCGTCACCCGCGTCGGCCTCGCCCCGTGGGACCGGTTCGCAGTCGAGGGCCTCGACGCGTTCACGCCCCTGCCCACCCCCGAACCGGTGGCGACCGTGTGGGCCGGTGCCAACGCCAATCTCGACGACCCCGAGTTCCGCTACGGCTACAGCTCGATGGTGACCCCGTCGAGCGTGCGGCTCCACGATCTCCGCACCGGCGACGACACCCTGCTCAAGCAGCAGCCTGTGCTCGGCGACTTCGACCCGAGCCGCTACCGCACCTGGCGGGAGTGGGCCACCGCCGCCGACGGCACCCGGGTGCCGGTCAGCTGTGTCGCCCGGGTCGACCGCGACGACCTTCTCGCCGCCGCCGGGATCGATGGTCCCGGCCCGGCCCTGCTCTACGCGTACGGCGCTTACGAGGCGTCGATGGACCCGACGTTCTCGACGATCCGGCTGCTCCTGCTCGACCGCGGCTTCGTGTTCGCCCTCGCCCATCCCCGTGGCGGCGGCGAGATGGGGCGGCGCTGGTACGAGGACGGCAAGTTCGCTCGCAAGGTCAACACGTTCGGCGACACCGAGGCCGCGGCCCGCCACCTGATCGACGCTGGGCTCACCCAGCCGTCGCGGCTCGCGCTGCGAGGCGGCTCGGCCGGCGGACTGCTCGTCGGCGCGGTGCTCAACCGGGCGCCCGAGCTGTTCGGTGCCGCCGTCGCCGAGGTGCCCTTCGTCGACGTGATCTCGACGATGAGCGACGCCACCCTGCCCCTCACCGTCACCGAGTGGGAGGAGTGGGGCAACCCGGTCGACGACGAGTCGATCTACCGGGTCATGCGCACGTACGCCCCGTTGGAGAACGTCGACGAGCGCCCCTACCCGGCGGTCTACGCCACCGGCGGCCTGAGCGACCCCCGGGTCGGCTTCTGGGAGCCGGCCAAGTGGGTGCTGGCGTTGCGAGACCACTCGACGAGCGACCGGCCGGTCCTCCTGCGGACCGAGCTCGGCGCCGGCCACTTCGGGCCGAGCGGTCGCTACGCCGGCTGGCGTGACGAGGCCCGGACCCTCGCCTTCGTGCTCTGGGCCCTCGGCTGGGACACGGTCGAGCCCGCTTGAGCGGGTAGACCCGCGTCGCCTCCGGTCGGTGGCGTGGCCGATCGCGTCACAGAGCTTTCATCGAACCGACCCTGGAACCGTTCTTCGTCGTGCCGACAACAGGTGTAGGGTCGCTCGCAGATCCACCCGTCGCACAGGGAGGCAGTCCCGTCAACAAGTCCGAGTACGAACGTCGGCTGTCGGCTTACGAGATCGAGATGGCCGAACTCCAGGAACAGCTCAAGGCGATGGAGGAGGAGATCGTCACCCTCCGACGCCGGCTCCAGGACGCGCCGCGTCGAGTCCGAACCCTCGAGGAACGGCTGCTCGACACCAAGGGGCAGCTGGCCCAGGCCGTCACCCAGAACGAGAAGCTCACCTACACCCTGCGCGAAGCGCGCGAACACATCACCGCGCTGCGCGAGGAAGTCGACAAGCTGGCCCAGCCGCCCTCTGCGTACGGCACCCTGCTCGACCTCAACGACGATCACTCGGCCGACGTCTACACCAACGGGCGCAAGATGCGGGTGGAGGTCCATCCTGCGATCGGGGCCGAGGAGCTCGTGCGCGGTGCCGAGGTCGTGCTCAACGAGTCCTACAACGTCGTGAAGGTGCGGGGCCCGGAACGGTCCGGCGAGATCGTCACGGTCAAGGAGACCATCGAGGACGGCCTGCGGGCCATCGTCATCGGTCGGGGCGACGAGGAACGGGTCGTCGAGCTGGCCGCGATGCTGCGCGACGTTCACATCCGCGCCGGCGACTCGATGCTGCTCGAGACCCGATCCTCGCTGCTGATCGAGAAGCTCCCGAAGGCCGAGGTCGAGGACCTCGTGCTCGAAGAGGTGCCCGACGTCCGCTACGAGGACATCGGTGGCCTCGACGCCCAGATCTCCGAGATCGTCGACGCCGTCGAGCTGCCCTTCCTCCACGCCGACCTCTACGCCGAGCACGAGCTGCCGGCGCCGAAGGGCATCCTGCTCTACGGGCCTCCCGGCTGTGGCAAGACGATGATCGCCAAGGCGGTGGCGGCGTCGCTCGCCCGCAAGGTGGCCGAGGTGTCTGGCGATTCGGAGTCGCGCAGCTTCTTCCTCAACATCAAGGGCCCGGAGCTGCTCAACAAGTACGTCGGTGAGACCGAGCGCCAGATCCGTCTGATCTTCCAGCGGGCCCGCGAGAAATCCGAAGAGGGCATGCCGGTCATCATCTTCTTCGACGAGATGGAGAGCTTGTTCCGCACCCGCGGGTCGGGTATCAGCTCCGATATCGAGTCGACGATCGTCCCCCAGCTCCTCGCCGAGATCGACGGGGTAGAGACGCTCAAGAACACGATCGTGATCGGCGCCTCCAACCGCGAGGACCTGATCGACCCGGCCATCCTGCGCCCGGGCCGCCTCGATGTGAAGATCAAGATCGAGCGGCCCGACGAGGAGTCGGCGAAGAAGATCTTCGCCAGCTACCTCACCTCGCAGCTGCCGATCCACGCCTCGGAGGTGTCGGCCGCCGGTTCGATCGACCGTGCGATCGAGTCGATGGTGGCCAAGGCTGCCGAGCACATGTACCGGGCCGACGACGACACGCGCTTCCTCGAGGTGACCTACCAGAACGGCGACAAGGAGATCCTCTACTTCAAGGACTTCTCCTCCGGCGCCATGATCGAGAACGTCGTGCGGCGATCCAAGAAGCTGGCGATCAAGCGCTTCCTCGACATCGGTGAGCGCGGCATCAAGGGCGAGGACCTCTTGGCCTCGGTCACCCAGGAGTTCAAGGAACACGAGGACCTGCCCAACACGACCAACCCGGACGACTGGGCCAAGATCTCCGGCAAGAAGGGCGAGCGCATCGTGTACGTGCGGACCCTGATCAACAACGACACCGACGGCAGCGCTACCGGCGGCCGCTCGATCGAACAGGTCACCACCGGGCAGTACCTCTGACCGGACGTTTCCTCTGATCGCCCATCGCCTCTGTTGCGGGCGAGCGTTGGGCTCGGCTGCCGGGATCGCGGGCGCGGGCTCTAGGGTCTGACCCATGGCGCTGCCCAAGATCGTCGGCATCGAGACCGAACTCGGGGTCATGGTGCGTGGCACCCCCGACTGGAACCCGGTGTCGGCCTCGTCGTTGGTGATCAACGCGTACGTCGGCGGCGAGACCGGCGGCCTCGATGAACGGTCGGTGCCGATCGCCTGGGACTTCATCGACGAGACCCCGGGCGCCGACGCCCGTGAGCTCGTGCCGCCCGAGTTCGCCATGCCGCCGGAGATCGAGACCCATCTCGTCAACGCGGTGCTGACCAACGGCGCCCGCTACTACGTCGACCACGCCCACCCCGAGATCTCGACCCCGGAGTGCCGCGACGCCCGCTCGATCGTCGTGTGGGACCGGGCCGCCGAGTTGATCGCCGTCGCCTCGATGGAGCGGGCGATCGACGCCCTGCCGCCCGGGCAGGAGATCGTCCTCTACAAGGACAACACCGACCGCAAGGGCAACGCCTACGGCACCCACGAGAACTACCTCCTCGACCGATCGTTGCCGTTCGGGCAGATCATCGCCGCGGGCACCGCCCACTTCATCACCCGTCAGATCTTCACCGGCTCGGGCAAGGTCGGCAGCGAACTCCCTGGGATGGGCATCGGCGACGTGCCGTTCCAGCTCACCCAGCGGGCCGAGCACTTCGAGGAGGAGGTCGGCCTCGAGACGACGCTCAAGCGGCCGATCATCAACACCCGCGACGAGCCCCACGCCGACTCCCAGCGCTACCGGCGCCTTCACGTGATCGTCGGCGACGCCAACCTCGCCCAGGTTGCCACCTTCCTGAAGGTCGGCACCTCGGCCCTGGTGTTCGCCATGGCCGAGGACGGCGTGCTCGAGGTGCCGATGTTCCGTGAACCGGTGCCGGCGATGCACCAGGTGAGCCATGACCTGAGCCTCGCCGAACCCCTGGCGCTCGCCGGCGGGACGTCGATCACCGCCCTCGAGGTGCAGCTCGACCTGCTCGAGCAGGCCACGGCGTGGGCCGACCAGGCCGATCTCGACGTCGTCGGTGGCGAGGAGGTGACCCGCGACGTGCTTCGTCGATGGGAGCAGGTGTTGACCGGCCTCGAACGCGACCCCGACTCCGTCGCCGGCCAGGTCGACTGGGTGGCCAAGAAGCGCATCCTCGACGGATTCCGCGAGCGGCACGACTGCGGCTGGGACGACCCGCGGCTGAGGGCGCTCGACGTGCAGTACCACGACCTGCGGCCGACCAAGTCGCTGGCGGCGCGCGCCGGCCTCGAAGCGATCGTCGACGACGCCGAGGCCGCCGACGCGGTCCGCAACCCGCCCGAGGACACTCGGGCCTACTTCCGCGGGCGCTGCCTTCAGAAGTTCGCCGACAACGTCGTGGCCGCCAACTGGGACTCGATCGTGTTCGATACCGGCGACGAACCGTTGCGCCGCGTTCCCATGCTCGAACCGGTCCGGGGTACGCTCGCCCACGTGGGTCAGTTGCTCGACGAGAGCACGACCGCCGCCGAGCTGCTCGACAAGCTCGGGGCCTGATCCACTCGATCGACGGAGGTTCAGCGATGGCCGAGCGGGAGCAGAAGAAGAAGTCGACCACCCGGCGCGACGACGAGTCGGTCGAGGAGACGCCGGCGTCGACCGAGTCGGGCGAGAAGCTCAAGGCAGAGCTCGACGATCTGCTCGACGAGATCGATGACGTCCTCGAGACCAACGCCGAGGACTTCGTGAAGTCGTACATCCAAAAGGGCGGCCAGTAGCTGGGATTCCGCCGATTCGAGGCGGCCTGATCGGGCGGCGTCAGCACCCTTGGCGCACCTTCACCATGTGACGGTGACCACATTTGGTCATTCTGAAACAGGGTCGTTGCCCAGTGAGTTCGGCTGTCCGACACTGCGTTCATGGATGACCGCAGCACACGTTTGGACCTGACCACTGCGGGGCGTCCCGCCCGGCGTACGGATGATCTCCGTGCCCCCCGACCGAGCGGCTTCGGCGCCCCCCGCCTCGTCACGGGAGGAGCGCATCTCGACGCCGGTCGGCCGGCCGATCACAGCCGTCGGGTCGAGGACCAGTCGGCCGCCCCCGAGGCTCGTACCGTCGACGATCACGCCAACGGTCTCTCGGCGCTCGCCGACCCCGTTCGTCGTCGAATCCTCGACCTGATCAGCGAGCTCGGGCCGCAGAGCGCCTCGATGCTCGCGAAGCACTTCGACATCTCCCGCCAGGCCGTCCTCAAGCATCTCGTGACGCTCGAGGACGCAGGCTTGGTCCGGCGCATGCCCCGCGGGCGTTCGGTCCTCTTCGTGATCGACGGCGAGGCCCTCGTCGTCACCTCGCAATGGCTCACCCAAGCCGTTGCGGGATGGGCGCTCGGCCGTTCGAGCGGCAACCGCCCGGCGGCCCCGGCAGCCGCAGCGGGGGCGTCTTCGATCAACGGGGGACACGCCCTGACCTCGCTTCGCTGACCTCCGAGCACGTCCCGGACCGACCCGAAGTCGCCGCGATCCCACTCCTGGAGCGAAATTTTCAGCCCGAGGGGTCGCTTGTGAGGAAGATGTCAACTAGATTGGTGCATGTTCCCGCAAGGAGCCGCTGCACCCGGCCTGGTTCGATCTCGGATCGCCACGCCGATGTGCACCTCGATCTCGCCCGGGCGGTATGCCGCCGCCCGCCGCCCGGGCGGGTTCAAGGTCCTCCCGCCGGGAGTCGGGCTCGATCAGGCCCCGAGGAACTTCCGGTACGCCGGATGGTCGCTCTCATCCCACGAGCGATAGCCGAGGCCTCGTAGGAACTCCCCGAATGCCTCGTCGTCACCGCTCGGCACCTGCATCCCCACGAGGACACGCCCGACGTCGGCGCCGTGGTTGCGGTAGTGGAACAGCGAGATGTTCCAGTCGGGGGCCATCGACGTCAGGAACCGGATCAGGGCGCCGGGCCGTTCCGGGAATTCGAAGCGATGGATCCGCTCGTCGCGAGCGAGGTGCGATCGTCCGCCGACGAGATGTCGGAGATGGACCTTGGCCAGTTCGTCGTCGGTCAGGTCGAGGGTGTCGAGACCCGCGGCGGTGAACGCCTCGGCGATCTCGCTCGCCTCGGCCCGATCGGCCACCTGGATGCCGACGAACACGTAGGCCTCCTCCGCGTCCGCGATGCGGTAGTTGAACTCGGTCACCGATCGGCTCGGCCCGATGATCTCGCAGAAACGTCGGAAGCTGCCACGACGCTCCGGGATCGTCACGGCGAACACCGCTTCCCGCTGTTCGCCGATCTCGGCACGCTCCGACACGAACCGGAGGCGGTCGAAGTTCATGTTGGCGCCGCTGGCCACCGCCACCACCGGCCCGGTGCCAGGGTGGTCGGCCGACCAGGCCTTCAGCCCGGCGACGGCGAGGGCCCCGGACGGTTCGAGAATCGCACGGGTGTCGGCGAACACGTCCTTGATCGCCGCGCAGATCGCGTCGGTGTCGACAACGACGAAGTCGTCGACCCATCGGCGGGCGGCCTCGAAGGTATGTGCGCCAACGAGCTTCACCGCGGTGCCGTCGGCGAACAGCCCGACCTCGTCGAGCTCGACGCGCTCACCCGCCGCCACCGACCGGGCCATCGCGTCGGAATCGACGGTCTGGGCGCCCACGATTCGGACCCCGGGGCGGACGGCCTTCACGTAGGCGGCGATCCCGGCGATCAGTCCGCCGCCACCGATCGGTACCACGATGGCGTCGAGCGGGCGGGTGTGTTGGCGCAGGATCTCCATGCCGATCGTGCCCTGCCCGGCCATCACCTCGACGTCGTCGAAGGGTGGGATGTAGGCGAGGCCACGCTCCCTGCTGATCTCGGCCGCAGTGGTGGCGCAGTCCGAGTAGCTGACGCCGGCCAACACGATCTCGGCGCCGCGGGCACGGACCGCCTCGACCTTCACCTCCGGGGTGGTCGTGGGCATCACGATCACCGCCGTGGTGCCGAGATGTTGGGCTGCGAGGGCGACCCCCTGGGCGTGGTTGCCGGCCGACGACGTGACGACGCCCCGCTCGAGTTCTTCGGGCGGCAGCTGGGCCATCTTGTTGTAGGCGCCCCGAATCTTGAACGAGTAGACCGGCTGGAGGTCCTCTCGCTTGAGCAGCACCGGCCGGCCGAGCCGTTCGCTCAGTTGCGGCGCCCGGTCGAGGGGCGTCTCGTCGACGACGTCGTAGACCCGGCTGGTGAGAGTGCGGCGCAGGCACTGCTCGAGATCGACATCGTTCACGCCCGCAACGGTAGGCGCGTTTCGATGCCCTCACGGCGTGGTTGTCCCCGTGGTTGACTGGCCGAGTGCCCCGCATCGACTTCGCCGCCCGGAACACCCCGCTCCAGCCCGCCGACCGGCTGGGCGCGGCGCTCGGCCTGGACGCCGGCGCGCTCTGGATCAAGCGCGACGACCTGACTGGCCTTCCGGCCGGCGGCAACAAGGCCCGCAAGCTCGAGCGGCTCGTCGCCGATGCGGTGGCTCAGCGTTGCGACGTGCTCGTCACCGGAGGGGCGGCCCAGTCCAACCACGTTCGGGCCACCGGTGCCGCCGCTCGTGCCGCCGGGCTGCGCTGCGTGGCCGTGCTGGCCGAGCGTGAGGCGCCCCGCACCGTCGAGGGCAACCTGGTGCTCGACGACCTGTTCGGCATCGAGGTCGTCTGGTGCCGGCCGGCCGAACGCCGCGACGTGCAGCGTCGAACGGTCGAGGCGCTGCGGGTCGACGGCTGCTCGCCCTATTCGATCCCGCTGGGCGGGTCGTCGCCGGTCGGAGCTGCGGCCTACGCCGACGCTGCCGACGAGATCGTCGGTGCCCTCGATGGCCACATCCCGTTGGTGGTGACGGCGGTGGGGACGGGCGGCACCCACGCCGGCCTCGCTGTCGGCCTGGGCGCCCACGACCGGGTGTTGGGCGTCGATGTGGCCGCCGTGGCCGGCGTCGCGTCGGCGATCGGGCCCCTTGCCGACGCAGCGGCCCGGCACCTGGGTCGCCCCGCCCCGACCGGCGAGGTCCGGCTCGACACCAGCCAAGCCACGCCCGCCTACGGCGAGCCCTACGACGAACTCTTCGACACGATCCGTCTCGTCGCCGACACCGAGGGGCTCGTCCTCGACCCCGTCTACTCGGGCCGGGCCATGACCGGCCTCCGAGCCGCGCTGGCCAACGGGAGGGTGGATACGGGGGAGCGGATCGTGTTCGTCCACACCGGCGGCCTCCCGGCGCTCTTCACCGACCGCTACGCCCACCGTTTCGCGGTGCGCGAGGCGGCGATCGACCTCGCAGCCGAATCGGCGGAGACCGAAGGCATCAGCTGACCTCGCCGATGTCCTCGAACCACAGGTCCGGGCGGTCGGCGATGAACGACGTCATCAGCTCGGTGCACCTCGGATCGTCGGCGACGACGACCTCGACCCCGTGGGAGCGGAGGAGATCCTCGGCGCCGAGGAAGGTGGTGTTCTCGCCGATCACCACCCGGGGGATCCCGTAGAGGAGGATGGCGCCGGTGCACATGTGACACGGCGAGAGCGTCGTGTACATCGTCGACCGGGCGTAGACGGCGGCGGCCTGTCGGCCCGCCTTCTCGAGGGCATCGGTCTCGCCGTGGCGAATGGCCGAGCCCAGCTGCACCCGCTGGTTGTGGCCGGCGCCGAGCACGTCGCCATCGGCCACCAGGACCGCGCCGATCGGGATGCCGCCCGCGCCGAGTCCGGCGGTGGCTTCGGCGATGGCCAGGTCGAGATAGTGGCGGTCGGCGTCGTCGAGCGGCATTGCCGGATCGTAGACCGCTCTCGCCGCACTCTCGGCCGTGGCACACCTGCGAGACAGGAATGTTCTCAATGATTGTTGTGGCACCCTAGGCTTGACTGGACGGAGTTCACCTCGGGTGGTGTCGGCCATGTCGATGGTGATCGCGAACGGAGTCGGGTGGAGCCGCGGCGGCCTCCATCCGATTCCGTTCGTGCGTCCACGCGCTGAACGGCTTCCCGTCAGCCGTGGTGTTTTCCCTGGTCGACGCCTTTCGCGAGCGCGAACTAGTCGCAGAAACGGGGCCGAAGGTCGTCAAAGGCGACGTGTCCTGACATTCTGTCACCGTGCGGTCGAGCAGAACGAAGGATCAACGGCGAGCGGTCGTCCTCGAGGCGGCGGCCCGGATCCTGTCGTCGGCCGACGTGTCGTGGCACGCGGCCCTGACCTATGACGCGCTCGAACTCGAGGCGGGGGTCGACCGCAGTCAGATCAGCAACGACTTCGGCGGCAAGGCCGGCCTGATCGACGAGATCCTCGACCACTGCCTGAGTCCCACGGCGTGGCTGTCCGGCGGTGAGGACGGCCTCCTGGCGAATCGCGCCAAGGGATTGTTCAGCGCCGCTGGGCTCGAGATCGCCGAGTACCTCTACGAGGTCGGGCTGATCGACGAGGAGTTGGTTCGCACCGAGCGGCGAATCTACGTCCAGATGGCGATCTGGGGCATGGGGGCCGACGACCCGACGATCCGGGGGAAGATCCGAGGTCTCTACGAGTTCTACGACGAGGTCCATCTGGAGCTGTCGCGCTTCATCCTCGCCAACGTCGAGGCCAAGGGCTACCAGCTCAAGGAGGGCCTGACCCTGGAGGAGCTGGTCGTCGTGTGCACGGCGGTGGCCGAGGGGTTGGCGATCCGCCACTCGGTCTACCCCGAGTCGGCGCCAGACGGCCTCAGCGGCCGGGCGTTCGTCGCCCTGTTCGAGGCGATGGTCGAGCCCAAGGGCGCCGGCGGCAAGCTCGGCGACATCTTCCGCTCCTACGGCCTCTGACCGCCACTTCCGCACCGCGCCCCGACCCCCGCCACCCCGCCCACCCCTGCCCCGCTTCGTCGGCGTTGGGTCGGTGTGCGGGCCTGAGGGGCCCTGAGGTTGACCCGATGCGAACGAGGTCCGGGGTCTTGCGGCGTTGGGTCGGTGTGCGGGCCTGAGGGGCCCTGAGGTTGACCCAATCCCGCGGAACGTGAGGCGGGGATGGGGGCGGGGCGGGCGGGATTCAGTTGGCGTGAAGGGCCTCGTTGAGGCCCTGCCACGAGGCGCCCTCGCGCTCCTTGGCGACGACCGCGCCGGTCTGGGAGTCGCGGAGGAACAGCAGACCGCTGGCACCGGACACGTCGCGTCCACGCACGACCGAACCGTCGGGCATCGTCACCCGGGTCCCGCCGGTGACATAGAGCCCGGCCTCGACGATGCAGTTGTCGCCGAGGCTGATGCCGACGCCGGAATTCGCGCCGAGGAGGCAGTTCTCGCCGAGCGAGATCGTCTCGGTGCCGCCACCCGACAGGGTGCCCATGATCGAGGCGCCGCCGCCGACGTCGGAACCGTCGCCGACGACCACGCCGGCGGAGATGCGACCCTCCACCATCGACGACCCGAGGGTGCCGGCGTTGAAGTTGCAGAAGCCCTCGTGCATGACGGTGGTGCCCTCGGCCAGGTGGGCGCCGAGGCGCACCCGGTTGCCGTCGGCGATGCGTACGCCGGACGGGATCACGTAGTCGACCATCGCGGGGAACTTGTCGATCAGGCGGACCTCGACGTGGTGGCCCTTGGCCTCCTGGGCGAGCTTGGCGGTGGCGAACCCCTCGACCTCGAAGGGGCCGAGGTTGGTCCAGACGCAGTTGGTGAGGACGCCGAAGATGCCGTCCATCACGATGCCGTGGGGCTGCACCACCCGGTGGCTGAGCAGGTGGAGTCGGAGGTAGCCGTCGATCGGGTCGGTGGGGGCGTCACCCGGATCTGCGATGAAGGCCGCGACGAGCTGACGGGTGCCGCCCGCCGCCGGCGCCTCGACGACGTCGCGAAGGGCCCGCCAGGCCCCGAGGTTCGGGTGGGGAACCGGCACCGACTCCGCCGGCGCCAGCAGGTCGATCGCAGCGTCGAGCTGGGCCGGATCGAGCTGGTAGGTCGCTGAGCCGACGGTGTGGCCGATCGCCGTGGCGAGGGCGACGGCGACGAGCGCGTGGGAGTCGTCGTTGACCACCGGGTAGAAGACGTCGAGGACCGCGCCCGACGGCCCGACCGTCGCCACGCCGACGCCGTAGTAGGCGGGAGCCTCGTAGCCGTCGAGGGCCGCTTCCATCTCGGCCCGGAGGGCGTGGAGGTCGTCGACGGTGGCGAGGGTCTCGGGCATGGGGTGCTCCTGGTCTGCGATGCGGGTCGCCCGAGACGCTAACGGATCGACCGGGGGGAACCGCCGAATTCGGACCTGCGGCCGAACCGGGCTGGGCCGTGTGGTCGCGCTAGGTTGGCGCCCGTGACCCTTCCGATGTTCAACCCCTCGGAGGATCCCGGCCCCTCGTTCACCGGGCTGCTGTCGAAGCTGGCACTCGACCCGTCGTATCGGGTCGACGCCGAGCTGCGACGGTCGCTCGTCGAGGCGGGATCGTCCTCGCTCGAGATCACCCACGGCACCACCGTCGTGGCCTGCCGTTTCGCCGACGGCGTGGTGATCGCCGGCGACCGCCGCGCCACCGCCGGCAACCTGATCTCGCACCGCACCATGCAGAAGGTGTTCCCGGCCGACCGCTGGTCCGGGGTGGCGATCGCCGGCGCCGCCGGCCCCGCCATCGAGATGGTCAAGCTGTTCCAGCTCCAGCTCGAGCACTACGAGAAGGTCGAGGGCCATTCGCTCTCGCTCGAGGGCAAGGCCAACCAGCTGTCGCAGATGGTGCGGTCCCACCTGCCGGCGGCGATGCAGGGCATGGTCGTCGTGCCGATCTTCGCCGGGTTCGACCGGCTGCGTGAACGCGGCCGCCTGTTCGCCTATGACGTCACCGGTGGCCGCTACGAGGAGGAGGACTACGTCGCCTCCGGATCCGGCAGTCTCCACGCTCGCACCGTGATCAAGCTCGGTCGGGCGGGCGACCTCAGCCGCGACGTCACCGTCGACCTGCTGATCCGGTCGCTGTTCGTCGCCGCCGACGACGACTCCGCCACCGGCGGCCCGGACTCGATGCGTGGGATCTACCCGATCGTCGCCACCATCACGGCCGACGGCTACGCCGAGGTCCCCGAACCGGAGGTCGCCGAGCGCTTCGCGGCGATCGTCAACGAATACACCGACGGCGACACGCCGGACGTCACCACCGGAGGAGGTTCGGTATGAGCATGCCGTTCTATGTCGCACCCGAGCAGGTGATGAAGGACCGGGCCGACTACGCCCAGAAGGGCATCGCCCGAGGTCGCAGCCTGCTCACCCTCGAGTTCGACGGCGGGATCGTGATGTGCGCGGAGAACCCGTCGCGGAACCTGCGCAAGATCTCCGAGATCTACGACCGGATCGCCTTCGCCGGGGTCGGCAAGTACAACGAGTACGACCAGCTGCGGATCGCCGGGATCCGCCATGCCGACACCAAGGGCTATACCTACTCGCGCGACGACGTCGATGCCCAGGCGCTCGCCAACCAGTACGCCCAGATCCTGGGCCAGATCTTCACCCACGAGATGAAGCCGCTCGAGGTCGAGATCCTCGTGGTCGCCGTCGGGCACGAGGCCGATGGCAACCGCCAGTTCCACATCCGCTACGACGGCTCGGTCACCGACGAGTACGGGTTCGCCGCCCTCGGCGGTGATGCCGAGGCGATCCGGGAACGGCTGGCCGCCGTCGACCGGTCCGACCTCGACCTCGGCGGCGCCGTGCAGGCGGCCGTCGCCGCCCTCGCCGGCCCCGAGCGGACCCTCGAGGCAGATGCTCTCGAGATCGCGGTGCTCGACCGACGCGACACCGGCCGCTGTTTTCGCCGCCTCGAGAACGGCGAGATCACCGCTGCGCTCGGAGCCTGAGGTGGCCTCATCTCGAACCCGTGTGACCAGCGGAGCTGAGCTAGGTTGAGCGACGTGGAGCAACGGCGCATCTACGGCATCGAGACCGAGTACGGGGTCACTTGCACCCTGCGCGGTCAGCGTCGGCTGAGCCCGGACGAGGTGGCTCGATACCTGTTCCGCCGGGTGGTGTCGTGGGGGCGTTCGTCGAACGTCTTCCTCGTCAACGGCGCCCGGCTCTACCTCGATGTCGGGTCCCACCCCGAGTACGCCACGGCCGAGTGCGACTCGATCGGGCAGGTCGTCGTCCACGACAAGGCCGGCGAGCGCATCCTCGAACAGCTCCTCGACTCGGCGGAGGAGCGCCTGCGCGACGAGGGCATCCGCGGCGTCATCCACCTGTTCAAGAACAACACCGACTCGGCCGGCAACTCCTATGGCTGCCACGAGAACTACCTGACGCACCGCAGCGACGACACCAGCCATTACTCCGAGGTGCTGATCCCCTTCCTGGTGTCTCGCCAGATCTACGCCGGCGCCGGCAAGGTGCTCCAGACCGCTCGTGGCGCGATGTTCGCTGTTTCGCAGCGGGCCGAACACATCTGGGAAGGAGTCTCGTCGGCGACCACCCGGAGTCGGCCGATCATCAACACCCGCGACGAGCCCCACGCCGACGCCGAGCACTTCCGGCGCCTGCACGTGATCGTCGGCGACTCGAACATGAGCGAGTACACGACCTTCCTCAAGGTCGGCGCGATGGCGGTGTTGTTGCGCATGGTCGAGGACCCGTCGTGCGTCCTGCGCGACATGACGCTCGAGAACCCGATCCGCGCGATCCGCGAGATCAGTCACGACCTGACGATGACCCGCAAGGTTCGTCTGGCCAACGGCCGTGAGGCGTCGGCTCTCGAGATCCAGAGCGAGTACCTGAATCGGGCGCTTCGCTACGCCGAGGTGAAGGGTCTTCCCGACGACGAGATGCAGGCGCTCCACATGTGGGAGCACGTGATGACCCATCTCGAACAGGACCCGTTCAAGCTCGACCGCGAGCTCGACTGGGTGATCAAGCACAATCTGGTCGAGTCGTATCGGGCCAAGCACGATCTGCCCCTGTCCGACGCTCGGGTGCAGTTGATCGACCTGCAGTACCACGACATCCGCCGCGACCGTGGACTGTTCTACAAGCTCCAGAACCGTGACATGGTCGAGCGGACCCTGCACGACGACGAGATGTTCGAGGCCGTCGAGCTGCCGCCCCAGACGACGCGGGCGAAGCTCCGGGGCGAGTTCATCGCGAAGGCGAAGGAACGCAAGCGTGACTACACCGTCGACTGGGTGCACCTGAAGCTCAACGATCAGGCCCAGCGCACCGTCCTCTGCAAGGACCCGTTCCGCTACGAGGACGATCGGGTGGCGAAGCTCATCGAGAGCCTGTGAGCAAGCTCGAACGGCTCCTCAACCTCACGGCGGTGTTGCTCGACGCCCGACGTCCGTTGACCGCCGATGTGATCCAGGATCGCGTGCCCGGCTATCCGCCGCCCGGTGCGTCGTTCCGACGCGCCTTCGAGCGCGACAAGGACGACCTGCGCGTTCTCGGCATCCCTGTGCGGGTGGAGCGCGTTCCCGGCACCGACCCGCCGATCGACGGCTATCGCATCCCGGCCGATGAGTACTACCTCGCCGACCCGGGCCTCGACACCGAGGAGTTGGCGGCCCTCCACCTGGCGTCGATGGCCGTGCGGCTGGAGGGTCTCGGCGAAGCCGAGGGGCTCTGGAAGCTCGGGGGCCAGGAGGACGTGCCGGTGCCGCCCGAGGCCGTGGCCAGCTTGCCCGGCGACCCCAATCTCGTGCCGATGTTCGGCGCGATCGCCCAGCGGGTCCCGGTGCGCTTCGGCTATCGGGGGGAACACCGTCACGTCGAGCCGTGGCGTCTCGATTTCCAACGCGGCCGTTGGTACCTGAGCGGCTTCGACCTCGGGCGTGACGGCGAGCGCAACTTCCGTCTCGACCGCATCGAGGGCGAGGTGACGATCGAGCACGACGGCCACGCCTTCGAGCGGCCTGCCACCGAACGCCCCGGCCGTACCCGGCAGGGGTGGGAGCTCGGCGACGACGCCCCCGTCATGGTCGACCTGCTCGTCGATGCCGAGCGGGCGGAGTTCGCCCGCCGACACTTCGACGAGACGGTGGCGACGCGCCCTCATCCGTCGGGCGGCACGGTCTTCGTCGTCCCGGTGGTGAACGAGGACGCGTTCCGAGGCTTCGTGCTCGGCTTCCTCGAACACGCCGAGATCCTCGCTCCGGCGGACGTTCGCGGTCGCATGGTGGAGTGGCTGGATGCGATCGTCGACCGCGCCGGGGGAGGTGGGCGCTGATGGCGATCAAGGCCACCGCCGCCGACCGCCTTCGTCGCCTTCTGGCGATCGTGCCGTGGATCGTCGCCAACCCCGGGGTCGAGGTGGCGACCGTGGCGAAGCGATTCGGTCTCAGCGAGAAGGAACTGATCAAGGACCTCGACGTCGTCTGGATGGTCGGCCTGCCGCCCTACACCCCCGACGCCCTGGTCGAGGTGCAGCTCGACGACGGTCGGGTGTGGATCCACTACGCCGATTTCTTCGAACGGCCGCTGCGCCTCACCCCGGCCCAGGGCCTGGCACTGCTGGCGGCGAGTGATGCTCTCCTGTCGGTCCCCGGTACCGACGACGACGGGCCCCTCGCCCGAGCCCTGGCCAAGTTGGCCGACTCGATGGGCGTCGACGCCGACCAGACGATCGAGGTCGATCTCGGCGACGCCGAGGCCGGCCACCTCGATGCCCTTCGACGGGCTGCCTCCGAGGGCACCGAGGTCGAGATCGGCTACTACTCCTATGGCCGCGATGAGCACACGTCACGCCGGATCGCCCCGTGGCGAGTCTCTGCCGACGCCGGCGCCTGGTACGTGCAGGGCTGGTGCCATCTCGCCGAGGGCGAGCGGCTCTTCCGGGTCGACCGGATCGACGCGCTGGCCGAGACCGGCGAGGCGGCAACCCAACGTCCACCACACGGCGACGAGGCCCGGGTGTTCCACCCCGGCAGCGATGACCCGACGGTCGACGTACGGTTGCGGCCCGCGGCTCGGTGGGTGGCGGAGGCCTACCCGTGTGAGGTGATCGCGGACGACGACGACGGTCTCACCGTGCGGTTGGTGGTGACGGCGGAGGCGTGGCTGGAGCGGTTGCTGCTCCGATTGGGGCCCGACGGCGCGGTGATCGGTGCGCAAGGGCTGGATGGTGCAACCGACATAGGTCAAGCTGCCGCCTCACGTATTCGGGATCGGTACGCCAGCTAGCCTGCGCCGCGTGACAGCCGACGACGACGATTGGGTGGCGGAAGCCCTGGCTCAGGCCTTTTTCGACGCCGACCCGTCGTTGTCGGCTCCGGTCGAGCCGTCGACCGACCCGAGGATCGACGAGTCTGCCGACGAGACGACCAGCGTCACGGCAAAACCACAGCTCGAGGCGCCTGCCCCGGCGCCGGAACGTCCGCGTATCTTCCTGCCCGAACCAGTCGCCGAGCCTGAGCCGGAGCCAGAGCCAGAGCCAGAGCCAGAGCCTGTCCCGGAGCCAGAGCCGGAGCCTGTCCCCGAGACCGAGCCCGAACCGATCGAGGCATCGGCCGAGGAGGCATCCCCGGGCGTTCGCCGTCGTCGCGTGCTCGTCGAGTGGCTCGGTGTCGTCGCGGTCGCCGTGTTGTTGGCGATGGTCCTCCGGACCTTCGTCGTGCACGCCCACCGGATCGACTCCGGCTCGATGGAGGCGACGCTCGAGTCATCGGATCGGGTCCTCGTCAACCGGCTCAGCTACCGCCTCCACGGCGTGGAGCGAGGGGACGTCGTCGTGTTCGAACACGACCTCGAGAACACCGACACCCGACATCTGATCAAGCGAGTGCTTGCGCTCGGCGGCGAAGAGATCGAGGGAGTCGACGGCGAGATCTACGTCGACGGGATGCGGGTCGACGAATCCTCCTACCTGGGCGTCGACGTGGAGACCGAGCCCTTCGATGCGGTCGTCGTGCCCGAGGGGCAGGTGTTCGTGCTGGGCGACAACCGCGATGGCTCACTCGACAGCCGATTCTTCGGGCCGATCCCGGAAGACGAGATCACCGGGCGAGCCTTCGTGATCTACTGGCCACTCAACCGGCTCGGCCAGCTCTGATGGTCAGACCACGTCGTCGATGACGGGCGTGGTCGTCGGGCCCGCCGGCGTCCAGATGGCGTAGAACGCTCGACCTCGCCCACCGAGTTCCGCGGCGGCGTCGACGACGAGCGACTCGAGCGTCGAGCCGACCGGGGTCGAGGCGATCGTCCGAGCGTCCGTGATCACCAGGGCCGCGGTGTCGTCGCGGCCGAATCGATCGACGAGCACGTCGTAGAGGGCGTCCCAGTTGTGGCCGGCCCAACCGGGCGCATCGACGGCGGCGAGGCATCGTTCGATGGCTGTTGCCTTGTCGGCCACGCCCCCGAGATCGAGCCGCACCACGTCGAAGCCGAAGCCGGCGAGGGTCGCGGCGAAGGCCGAGCCCTTCACGCTGCTGCACGCCCACGAGCCGGTGGCGAGACGTTGGGTGGCGATGAGCAGGGCCGGGTCCACGCCCTGCCCGCCGATGGCGGTATGGAGGCTCATGAGCCCTCGCTCGCGATCACCTCGACGAACGACGCGTAGTGGTCGGAGGTGTAGTACCGCTCGCCGTCATCGCCGGCGACGATCCGTCGAGCCCCGCGGTCGGGTGAGCCGGGGGTGATCACCGTGTACTCGGCATAGTGGCCCCGTTGACGGTCGGGCAGGATGGCCTCCCGGTTCTGGAACGTGAGGTCGTCGCGGTCGAACGGGTATGGGCCGCCGCCGTCGATCAGCCAGAGGGTGTCGATCGCCTCGGGCGGGAGGGCGTCGATCGTGACGGTCGGCAGGTTCGAGATCGGCGACACCAGCAGCTGCGGCTCGAGGATGGTCGGCGGGTGCGCCACGGCCACCGACGTGGTGGAACCGGTGTCGTCCCCCGCGGTGTCGGTGGTGTCGCCGCCGGAGGCGTCGTCGGTGGTCGAGATGACGAGCACCGACCCCTCGGTGGTGGGCGCCGACTCGGTGACTGCCGGATCGGCCGTGTCGGCTACGTCGTCACCGCCGAAGCGCGACGAGAGCAGGCCGACGATGAGGACGGCGGCGACGAGAAGGAGGGTGCGCCGGTCAAGAGACTTCATGGGCCCAGTGTGGGCCGGTCAGTCGAAGAACTGGCTGAACACGGCGTGGAGTCGGTCGACGTGGTCGCTGAACACGCCGTCGATTCCGATATCGACCAGCTCGGCGATCTCGCGAGGCTGCTGGGCGTCCCACCCGAAGGCCACGCGTTCGAAGCGGTGGAACAGGGTCACCAGGCCGCCGGTCCAGTCGGTCTGACGGAGATTGACGGCGTCGATCCCGAGCTCCTGGAGCCGGGCCGCTCGGCGCTCGGGGCCCTCCTTGATCCGGTGCAGTCGCGTCGAGTCGACCAGTCGGGCCGTCGTCTCGTGACGCCATCCCCGCAACACCTCGAGCTCGTGGTGGCACAACCAGAGCTGTTCTTCGGCCCCGAACTGCCGTGCCGTCGCCACCGTGGCGGCGAAGGCTGCGTCGTCCTTCACGTCGAGGGAGACCGGGATCTCGTCGCCGACCAGGTCGTAGAAGTCGGCCAGCGTCGGGATGTGGTCCGGGCGATCGGCTGCAGTGACCGATGCCATCGGTCGACGGCGCGGCCACGACCCGACCACGCCGTCGTGGTCGAGAACGGCCACGCCATCGGCGGTGACCCACACGTCGGACTCGAGTCCGGTGGCCCCCAGGCGGAGTGCCAACTCGAACGCCTCGAGGGTGTTTTCCCTGGTGTGGGCCCTGGCGCCGCGGTGGGCGAACCCGATCGGAGGGTCGAGGAGTGGGGGGAGGCGGGGAGGCACGGCGACAATCCTGGCGGGGATCCACCTCCCGCATCAACGGACCGGCCAGAATCTTCGGGCCGGGGCAGGAGAGTCGGTTCTCTTGTCCCATTCCCTCAAGAGGGCCGCCCCTCCTGCCGAATCTCTCATCAGAACGACGAGTGGGTAGGAGGAGCCTTCGTGGCGACTATTCGAGCGAGCTGCACAGACTGCGGAGACGTGGAACTCACGACCGCGGACGTGAAGGTTCGCATTTGTGACGACAACAACACGGGTACCTACTCCTTCCGGTGCCCCCACTGCCAGATGATCGTGGTGAAGCCGGCCGAGAACCGGACGATCGACCTGCTGGTGGCGAGCGGTGTTGCTTTCACCACCTGGCGGCTTCCCGCCGAGCTGAAGGAATCGAAGACGGGCGAACCGATCGATCACGACGATCTGCTCGACTTCCACGACCTGCTCCACGACGACAACGCTCTCGAGCAGGCGCTCGCCGAGTTCACTCGCTGAGCGACTCGATCCGGACGGCCTCGCCGTCCGGTGACCGATGATCTCCCTGATCCGACCGCCGGGGTTACCCGGCGGTCGGAACGCGTTCGGTAGGCTGGTGACGTGCTGAGCATCTTCGGAGAAGGCGGGCAGCCCCTGGTCGCCTTCGTCGGCAACGTCGGCGGTGGGGAGATCCTCGTGATCGCCATCGTCGCCCTCGTCGTCGTCGGCCCCGAACAACTGCCGGGGCTCCTGCGCAAGGCCGGCCGCTATGCCGCCCAGATCAAGTCGATGGGCGACAGCGTGCGCAACGAGTTCATGGCCGGCGCCGAGGAGATGGATCCACGCAACTGGTCGTCGGAGACGCCTCGTCGCGGCGCCGGCACAGCCGATGACCCGATCCTGCCCCGGAAGCCGGTGTCGGCTCCGGTGGAGCTGCCGGGCGACACCCCTGGGGTGACGAAGTACGACGAGCCGGCGACCGACGAGTCGGCGCCCGTCGATGCGGGCGAGCCGGACCACGCCGGTGGGTCGGCGGATCCCGACCCCGTCGCCGATGAACGCCCGACCGGCGGTGAGGCGGCGTGAGGAATCCGTTGAAGCGATCCGACTCGCCGTCGCCCTCGGGGGCTGCCGGTGACATGAGCCTGATCGAACACCTGACCGAGCTCCGTACGCGCCTGATCCGGTGCGTGATCGCGGTCGTCCTCGGCGCCATCGCCGTGTGGGTGTTCTTCGACCCGATCTTCGACTTCCTGTCCGAGCCCTATTGCAGTCTCCGCAGCGACGACGTGTCGGTCCTGATCGCGGAGCTGGAACTCGGCGACGCCGAGGCGGCCGCTCTCGAGGACGCCGACTGCAACTTCCTGATGACCCGCCCCCTCGAGGGGTTCAGCGTCCAGCTGACGATGTCGGGCTACGGCGGTCTGATCCTGGCGCTGCCGGTGATCCTCTATCAGATCGGCCGCTTCGTGCTGCCGGGCCTCTACCCCCACGAGAAGAAGGCGGTCCTGCCCTTCTTCGCGATGTCGGTGATCCTGCTGTTCGCCGGCATGACGCTCGGCTACCTGTTCCTGCCCCGAGCCCTCGAGGTCCTCACCACCGAGTTCGGCTCCGACCGGTTCCAGGCGTTCTTCTCGCCCCAGGAGTACCTCGATTTCTTCGTCAAGATGGTGCTTGCGTTCGGGCTCGCCTTCGAGCTGCCGCTCATCCTGGTCTTCCTCCAGCTCACCGGCCTGGTGCAGACGGCCACCCTGCGCCGCAATCGTCGGGTGGCGATCGTGCTCGTCGTGATCGCGGCCGCCATCATCACCCCGACCGGCGACCCCTTCACGCTGGGGGCGCTCGGCATCCCGATGTACGTGTTCTACGAACTGTCGCTGATCATCGGCGGACGGATGACGAAGAAGCGTCAGCTGGCCCAGGCGTGAGTTCGGCTGCTCGCGAGCGGTTCCTCCGTCGCCTCGACTTCGAGCCGGACCGCTTCCAGTTCGAGGCGTTCGACGCCCTCGACGACGGTCGCAACGTGATCGTGGCGGCGCCGACGGGGTCGGGCAAGACCCTCGTGGCCGACTACGCCGTCGAGCGGGTGCTCGAGGCCGGTCAACGGCTCTTCTACACGACCCCGATCAAGGCGCTGTCGAACCAGAAGTTCCACGACTTCGTCGCCGACCACGGCGCCGACCAGGTCGGCCTGCTCACCGGCGACAACTCGATCAACGGCGAGGCCCCGATCGTGGTGATGACCACCGAGGTCCTGCGCAACATGCTCTACGCCGGGCGCAGCCTCCCGGCGCTCGGCACCGTCGTGCTCGACGAGGTCCACTACCTGCAGGACAGCTACCGGGGGCCGGTGTGGGAGGAGGTCATCATCCACCTACCGCACCGCATCCAGCTCCTGGCGCTGTCGGCCACCGTGTCGAACGGCGACGAACTCGCCGCCTGGATGACGACCGTGCGGGGCGCCACCGACCTCGTCGCCGAACACCGCCGGCCCGTCGAGCTCGAGAACCTCTACCTGGTGGGGGAGCGGTCGGGCGAGCGGCTTCATCTGCTGAAGACCCTCCACGGTGGCAAGGCCAACGCCAAGGGCTTCCGGTTCGACGCCGACCCCCGGCGCCGGGGCCGACAGCGAGGCGGGGCCGTCAAGGGCAAGCGGGCACCGCGACCGAAGTGGTCCACGCCCCGGCGGCTCGACATCGTGCGGGAGCTCCGCCAGCGAGAGCTCTTGCCCGCCATCCACTTCATCTTCAGCCGTGCCGGCTGCTCGGAGTCGGCCAAGGCCGTCTACGACAGCGGCCTGGTGCTGACGACGTCGGCCGAACGTGAACAGATCCGCGAGATCGCCGCCGATCACGTGGCGTCGCTCTCGGCCGCCGATCGCGACGTGCTGCGCTACGACGAGTTCCTCGGCGCCCTCGAGGCCGGCGTCGCCCCCCACCACGCCGGAATGGTCCCGCCCCTCAAGGAAGCGGTCGAGGCATGCTTCGTGCGGGGCCTCGTGAAGATGGTCTACGCCACCGAGACCCTGGCGCTGGGCATCAACATGCCGGCTCGCACCGTCGTCATCGACAAGCTCACCAAGTTCACCGGCGAGCACCACGAGTTCCTGACGCCGGCCCAATACACCCAGCTCACCGGCCGGGCCGGCCGCCGTGGCATCGACCCCAAGGGCCACGCCGTCGTGTTGTGGTCGCCGTGGGTCCGCTTCGAACAGGTCGCCGACCTCGCCTCGTCGAAGCAGTTCGTGCTGCGCTCGGCGTTCCGGCCGACCTACAACATGGCCGCCAACCTGGTCCGCCGCTACGACCAGGACCGCGCCCGCCAGCTCCTCGATCTCAGCTTCGCCCAGTTCCGGTCCGACGCCGATGTGGTGCGCAGCGAGAAGCGCAACGAGAAGCTCCGCGACCGCCACCGCCAGCTCACCCGACGCATCGAGCGGGAGTACGGCCCGGTCGACGACCTGCGGGCCGCCCTGGCCACCCCCCAGGTGGCCGACCGCGACGCCCAGGAGATCCAGTACGCCCTCAGCCAGCTGTCACCCGGCGACGTCGTGCGTCTCGACGGTGGCGTGCCCGGCGGGGGAGCGGCGCTGCCGAGCCCTCAGGTGGTGGTCTCGGTGGCCTACCGCAAGGGCAAGCGGGTGAAGGTCGTGACCGTCGACGCGGAGGTTGAAACCTACGAGATCTCGGCCGACCTGCTCGACGAGGCTCCCGAGGTGGTCGGTTCGGTCGCCGTGCCCGAGCCCTATCTGCCGACCTCGACGACGTTTTTGTTCGAACTGGCCAAGGGCCTCGACACCTCCCGACGCTCCACGCGGGCGCGCCGACCCGACGGCGGACCGCTGTCGGTCGAGGAGGTCCCGGCCCAGGCCCGTCGGCTGCTGCGGCGACTCGACCAGATGGAGCACGACCTGGAGCGCCAACGCCTCCAGGTGGCCGAACGACAGGCGTCGCTCGGCGTGCAGTTCGACCGTGTGATCGACCTGCTCGACGACCGCGGGCATCTCGACGGCTGGGAGCTGACCGACTCCGGACAGCGCCTGGCTCGCATCTACCACGAGTGCGACCTCCTCCTCGCCGAGGCCCTGATCGACGGCCTGTTCGACGGCCTCGGCCCGGCCGAGGTGGCGGCCCTGGTGTCGGCGGTCGTCTTCGAGGAGCGTCGCTCCGGGCCCCGGACCGAGCCGTGGTTCCCGACCGGGACCCTGCGTCGACGATTCGGCGCCCTCACCAAGGCACACCGAGACCTCAACAAGGCCGAACGGCTCCGCCACCTGCCCGAGACCCGCCGCCCCGATGCCGGCTTCATGGGCATCGCCCACGCCTGGGCGTCGGGCGGCGACCTCGACGACGTGCTCGACGACGAGGAACTCACCCCCGGCGACTTCGTACGCACGTCCCGGCTCCTGATCGACCTGCTGCGCCAGGTGGCGATCCTGGCACCGGTCCCCGACACCGGTCGGGCCGCCGGCGTGGCCGCCGACGCCTTCCACCGTGGCCTCGTCGCCGCCTCGACCGAAGTGCATGCCGAGGACGACGAGTCGGGCGCCGGCCCTGCTGACGATGCCGATCCGCAAGGGTGAGGCCTGGGGCCACGCCGGGCCCCCGCCCGACGACCTGATCGTCGCCGCCGACGACGCCGACCTCGCCCGGCGGGCGGTCGCCTCGCCGGGGCCCTTCCGGGTGCGGTCCGGCGACCTGCTCACCACCGTCGGCGGCAGCGATCAGGTGCGGCCGGAGAGCCAGTTCCTGCCCATCGACCTCGGCTGGGTCCAGCTCGACGACCGTGCCGAGCAACCCTTCGTGGCCCACGTGGTCGCCCACCGGCGCTGGTGGCGGGGAGACGCGTTCGTCGCGATGAACGCCGCCTGGCTCGGCGACTGGTACCTCGGCCCCCGGGCCCACCCCAACGACGACCGCCTCGACGCCACGTTCGGCCGACTCGGTCTCCGGGACCGCCTCGAAGCCCGTCGGCGGGCGCCATCGGGGACCCATCTCCCGCACCCGGCGCTCACGTCCCGCCGGGCCGCCACCCTCGAATGGGAGGCGCCGAGCGCAACGCCGGTGTGGGTCGACGGGGTGCGGGTCGGCACCGCTCGCCGGCTCCGGTGCCGTCTCGAGACCGACCGTTTCGCGCTCGTCGTCTGACAATCCACCCGGACGCGTGGTCGAACGAATACGCTCGGTCGCCGTGGGAGCCTACGTCGTCGAGGAATACACGCCCGCCGAGGCCGACATCCTCCGCCGCTACTTCACCAATCTCGACCAGCCGGTCTTCGCCCTGGTGAACCTCCCGGAAGTGGTCAAGGGCGCCCTGTTCGCCCGCTACTCCCGGAGCCCCAAGAGTCTGCGCCGTCTCTTCCTCGACGAGTTCGTCGGTGAGCTCGACATCGAAGGCGACGCCACGATCGACGCCACGGTCGGGCTGCAGCGGGCCGAGGATCTCTACGAGAAGGTCTTCTTCGAGTACGGCGACGACTCGGTCGCCCAGCTCGGTGGGGTCCACCTCGCCTGCGAGCAGGCGTCGAACCTGCTGACCAAGGTGCTCGAGTGGGGGCGCCTCGCCAGCTATCTCGAGCAGTCGACCCGCTACATCGCCTACGACTCTCGCGTCGATGGTCGCTATCGCTACTACCGCGACCCCGAGATCTGCGCCAGCGAGGTCGGCACCCGCTACATCGGCGACATGGACCGCCTCTTCGACGCCTACGCCCGGATGGCCGGCATCGTCGAGGAGCACGTCAAGGCCAGCACCCCCAAGTCGCCGGGCGACTCCGACTTCATCTACCGCCAAGCCGTGAAGGCCAAGGCCCTCGACGCCGTGCGAGGGGTCCTGCCGGCGGCCGCCCAGTCCAACGTCGGCATGTACGGCTCGGGCCAGGCCTACGAACAGCTGCTGCTGCGGATGCGGTCGCATCCGTTGCCCGAGGCCCGTACCTACGCCGACCTGATGCTCACCGAGCTCCGCAAGGTGATCCCGTCGTTCGTGCGCCGGGTTGACCTCCCCGACCGGGGCGAGGCATGGAGCACGTACCTCGCGGACAACCGGCTCCACATGGCCGACCTGGCCGAGGAACTGCTGCCCTCGGAGGCCCCCGACACCACCGCCGGGGTGACGCTCGTCGACTTCGATCCCGACGCCGAGGTGAAGATGGTCGCCTCGATGCTCTACCCGTTCTCCAACCTGTCGGAGCAACGGATCGAGGAGCAGGTGCGAGCCATGTCGATCGACGACCGCCTGCGGGTCGTGCGGGCCTACGTCGGCGAGCGACGCAATCGCCGGCATCGCCCGGGTCGAGCCACCGAGCGGCCCTTCTACCGGTTCGACATCCTGGCCGACTACGGCGCCTTTCGAGACCTGCAGCGGCATCGCACCCTCACCGTCGAGTGGCAGACCCTCAACACCCGCCACGGCTACACCCGGCCCGAACTCGTCGACGAGGCCGGCCTGACCGATCAGTTCGACGACGCCATGGGCCGATCCGCCGCACTCTACGAGTTGCTCGAGCCGCCGTTCGGTGATCAGGCGTCGTATGCGGTGGCGCTCGCCTATCGGGTGCGGTTCAACTTCAACCTCAACGCTCGCGCCGCCATGCACATGCTGGAGCTCCGCTCGACGCCCCAGGGCCACCCCGCCTACCGGACGGTCGTGCAGGAGATGCACCGCAAGATCGCGGACGAAGCCGGTCACCACGCGATCGCCGAGATGATGACGTACGTCAACCACTCGTCGGAGGCCGACCTCGAACGCCTCGAGGCCGAGCGACGGGCCGAGGCCAAGCGCACCGGCTGAGGGTCCCGAGCCCCACCGGAGAGCACCGGTGCCCTCATGGCGGGCATCGGTCGGCCGATAGGCCTTTCATGGTGGAACTTCTGGCGGAGTCGGCACGTCCCTGGGCGCGCCGTGTCGTGACAACCGTGGCCCTGACGGGGGCGCTGGTGGGCGTGGCCCCGAGCGTCGTCCGAGCCGAGCCCTACGTGGTGCAGCCCGGCGACACGCTCTCGGAGATCGCTCGCGATCACGGCGCGAGCGTTCGCGATCTGATGGAGCGCAACGGTCTGGCCGACGCCAACCGGATCCGGATCGGTCAGCGTCTCGAGCTGCCGACCGCAGGGTCGACCGCAGCGTCGACGACCCATGTGGTCCAGCCCGGCGACACCCTGTCGATCATCGCTCGTGACCACGGCGTCAGCCTCAGCGCGCTGATGGAGGCCAACGGGATCACCGACCCCCACCGGGTGCGGGCCGGCGCCACCCTCGTGGTGCCCGGTGGAGCGACGCCGAGCGCGTCGTTGCCCGCCGCGATCGCCAACGACCCGGTCCGCCGCAGCTACGTGCCCCTGTTCCACGAGTGGGCGGGCCGCAACGGCATCGATCCACACCTGCTGATGGGCGTGGCCTGGCAGGAGTCCGGGTGGCAGAACGACGCCGTGTCGTCGGCCGGGGCGATCGGGATCGGCCAGCTGATGCCGGCCACGAGCGCCTGGGTGGCGGAACGGTTCATCGGTCGGCCCGACCTCGACCCCGCCGTGCCCGAGGACAACATCCGCATCAGCGCCCGCTACCTGCGATACCTGCTGGATCGTTCGGGAGGCGACGTCGAGATCGCGCTCGCCGGGTACTTCCAGGGGCCGAACTCGGTCGACCGGGACGGCGTGCTGGAGGTCTCCGAGGGCTACGTCGCCAACGTGCTCGTCCTCACCCAGCGATTCGCCGGGGAGACGAACTGGCCCCGCTGACCCGCTGACCGGACCAGAACCGGTCTCGGAGTGAGGGAGGTCACACCTCTCCGGCCGAGATTGTTGGTGGGGTGCCACGCGGCGCAGCTCGGCCTGTGTAGAGTCCGGCCGAATCGACGAACTGGTACGGGACCGAAGAAGCCAATGAGCGACGAAGAACTCAACGACGAACTCCTCGAAGACGAAGAGGAGATGGACGACGAGGTCGATCCCGACGACCTCGAGGACGACGACCTCGACGACGAAATTGGCGACGACTTCGGCGGCGAACTCAGCGACGAGGACGACGACGAAGAAGGCGACGACGACGACGAGGAAGAGGCCCGCCCCCGGGCCCGCCGAGTCGACGCTGAAGACGAGGACGAGGACGAGGACGACGACCCCGACGATGTCGAGGCCGATCTGGAGGAGATCCTCAAAGTCCGTATGGCTACGGCCGACGATGATGAGGACGACGAGGACGACGACGAGTCGGGCTCGTCGAACGCGGCGTCGACCAAAGTCGGCGACACGTTCGTCTGTTCGCTGTGTTTCCTGCCGATCGGTCGGGGGCAGCGCGATGTCGCCTGCCCGATGGGTGACGGCATCGAACCGCACCAACCCCTCTGATCCGGTGGCGCTCCTCGAGGCGCCCCGGTAGCGATCCACCATCCCGAGAGGCTGAACCATGGCCGACGAAGCGCAGAAGCCGCCGATCGAGCAGTTGGTAGACCTCTTCGTCTACGCCCCGATCGGGCTGCTCTACGAGTACCCCGACGTGATGGACAAAATCGTCAAACGGGGTCGGAGCCAGACCCAGCTGGCCAAGGTGATGGCTCAGATGGCGGCTCGCCAGGGCGCGAGCGGGGCACAGCAGGGCGTCGACGCCGCCGTCACCGACCTTGCCGCCGCTCTCGCTCGCTGCATCACCGAGGTGGGTCAGCGGGTCGGGCTCGCCCCGGATGATGTCGCCGAGGCAGCGCCCGGCGAGGCAGCACCGGCCGAGGCAGCGCCCGGCGAGGGCGCCGCTCCGGAGCCCGAGGCAGCCGCCGCTGCGACCCCGGCCGCCGCCTCGGAAGCCGCCGTCCCCGACGCCGACACGCTCCCGATCGCGGGCTACGCCGAACTCAAGGCCCGCGAGATCGTCGGCCTGTTGTCCGAGCTCGACCCGGACGAACTCGAGACGATCCGGGCCTTCGAGGCGGCCAACCGGCACCGCAAGACCGTGTTGGCCAAGATCGACGGCCTTCTCGCCGAATGACCGACACGTTCCTCGAACCGTCGGGCGTCGTCGGCCCCTTCGAAGGCGTTCGTGCCGCCACCGCCGACGATGTCCCTTTCATGATCGGGCTGGCGAGCGCTCACGCCGAGGCAATCGCGGAGGACCGCGGCGCCGAGCTGCTCCTCCGCCACGGCATGCCCTCGCTTCGCAGCGCCGAGCGTCTCGCCGGGCTCGTGGCCGCCGACGACGCCGTCGTGGTCATCGGGACGTTCGACGAGGTGCCCTTCGGCTACGCCGCCGCCCGGTTCGAACCCCTCGACGACGGCGGCCTGCTGGCGGTCATCGACGACCTCCTCGTCGACGCCGAGGCCCGCAAGCTCGGCATCGGCGAAACGATGATGAACGAGGTGGTGGCTTCCGCCAAGGCTGCGGGGTGTCTCGGCGTCGACGCCGTGGCGCTGCCGGGTGATCGCAACACCAAGAACTTCTTCGAGAGTTTCGGGCTGAAGGCCCGGCTCCTCGTCGTGCATCACCGCTTCTGAGCGTCAGCGACCCTTCCACTCGGGGGCGCGCTTCTCGATGAAGGCACGAGGCCCCTCGGCGAAGTCGTCGGTGCGGGCCAGGCGCCGCATCGCCTCGTTCGACCGGTCGAACGCCGCAGCGTCGTCGAGGCCCTTGGCTTCCTTCGTGACAGCGAGGCTCTCACGTACCGCGAGCGGGGCATTGACGGCGATCTGTTCGGCGAGACCCAGGGCGGTGTCGAGGGCATCACCCGGCTCGCAGAGCCGGTTGACCATGCCCAGGGCGTGGGCTCGCTCGGCGGGCACGGGATCGCCGGTGAGGATCATCTCGGTGGCGACGTTGCGGGGGAGCA
The DNA here is from genome assembly GCA_033851875.1 of Acidimicrobiales bacterium. Taxonomy (GTDB): domain Bacteria; phylum Actinomycetota; class Acidimicrobiia; order Acidimicrobiales; family SZUA-35; genus JAWSVN01. The sequence continues at coordinate 28,071 of JAWSVN010000038.1, read as the reverse complement.
CCTGCGGCAGGCGGAACAGGCCGCCGGCGGCGGCGGCCAGCGACCGCTTCACCTCGGGCACCGCGAAGTAGGACTCGGTCGAGGCGACGATCAGGTCGCAGGCCAGTGCGATCTCGCAGCCTCCGGCGAGGGCCGGCCCGTCGCAGGCGGCGATGATCGGCTTGGTGCGCTCCCTGGCCACGAAGCCAGCGAACCCGCCACGTTCGGTCCCGAGGGTGTTGCCCTCTCCGGCAGCGACCGCCTTCAGATCGGCGCCGGCGCAGAAAACCCTTCCGTTGCCGACGATCACGCCGAGCCACAGCGCGTCGTCCTCCTCCAGCCGATCGACGGCGGCTTCGAGGCCGGCCGCGAGTGCGCCGTTGACGGCGTTGCGTTGCGCCGGACGGTCGAGGGTGATCACGGCCACCCGGCCGCGCGCCTCGAAGCGGACGACCTCGGGGGAAGCAGCGGAGGTCTCGGTTGCAGAATCACTCATGGCCGCACCCTAGGTGGATGCGGCCATGAGGGCGAAGTGCTGTTGATCCCCGGCGGGGCCGAGCGGTCAGTCGTCGCCGGGCTCCGGAGCGTCGGCGCTCTCGGTCGCCTCGGCGGCGTCGGGAGCGTCGGTGCTCTCCGGGGCGTCGGTCGTCGCCTCGGTGGTCTCGGTCGTTGCTGCCTCGGTCGCTTCCGCCTCTGCGGCAGCCGCAGCGGCCTCTGCCTCGGGGTCGGGCTTGGGCTCGGCGCCGGGCACCGGCGGGAGATCGCGCTGACGCTTCTGCTTCGGCACGTCGGCGTCGCGGCCACGGCCACGACCGCCGGCACGCTCGTTCCGTCCGCCGGAGCGCTCGTTCCGTCCGCCGGAGCGCTCGCCGCGCTCACCGCGCTCGCCCTTGGCGCCACCCTTCGCGGCACCCTTGGCGTTGCGCTTGGGACGGCGACGCTTGGCCTTGGCCGCCTCGCTCGGATCGATGTTGAAGTGGGCGGCGATCGCGGGGACGCGATCGGCGACCCGGCGCACGGCTTCGAGGAGCTCCTCGCTGGGCTCTGCCGGGTAGCCGGCTGGGGCGACCGCGTTGCGGATCGGCGAGTAGGCCATGGCGTCGACGACGGTCGCCCAGCGGTCCTGCGCGATGTCGCCGGCCAATGCCGCGCTGGTGGCGGCGGCCAGCTGCTGGGCCAGCTCGGGCGGCAGCGGGCTGCCGGCCTTCACCGGGCGGGAGCTGAGTCGGAGGGCCCGCACGGTGCGGCCTTCCTTGACGGCGGCCTCGAGGTCGGAGGACCAGGCGGCGTGATCGGCCTCGACCCGGGTGTTGAGCCCTTCACGGAGCTGGTCGGCCAGGGTCCGCAGCTCGTCGGAGCGAGCGTTGGCGTCGGCGGCACCGACGACCGAGCGGAGGTCGCGGAGGTCGAGCTCGTCGAGGTCTGCGAGGGCCGCGTCGGCCTTGTCGTGCCACTCGGCGGTGCGCAGACGAGGAGCGAGAGGCTCGGCGATCGACATCACGGTGTCGACGGGCACCTCGGGCTTCTCGGCTGCCTTGGCCTCGGCGTTCTGCTTCTCGATCGCCTGCCGCACGGCGGGGAGGCCGCCCTGCAGGAGCTGATCGGCGATGGGGCGGTGCTCCTCGGGTACCTCCGCCAGGACGGCGTCGCGGTGGACGCGCTTGGGGCGGAGACGCTTCGCCTTGGGGCGCTGCGGGGCCTCGCTGCGCTCGGAGCGCTCGCGGCGAGGACCGCGATCGCCGCGGTTGCCACGATCGCCCCGGTCACCCCGCTCGTCTCGGCGGCCTCGACGCTCCCCACGGTCGCCGCGACGTCCGCCACGACCCTTGGGAGCCCGGACCTCGGTGACGAGCTCGCTGTCGGGCACCGGACGACTCACCATCTCGAGGAGGTCTTGGCCGCGGTCCTTCTTCTTCTTCGGAGCGAAGGTCTGGGTCACCTCGATCCCGTCGATCAGGAACTCGGCTTCGGCCTTGCAGACGTCGCCCACGGCGGCGCCGTCGTAGAGCACCGACGCCTCCAACACCCCCTTGGGCTCTCGTGCCCCGGCTGCTCGCCAGGTCCAGGTGCCGTCGTCGCGGTCACTGGTGAGTTCGATATCGATACGTCGAGACATGGGTGAGTCCTCGGTGAGTGGGTGCGGGGGCGCACAAGCCGCAGGCAAGGTTGCCGTCGCCAGGGGAGCGACCACAACCCAGGCCGACCACACTAATTGGGTGGGCGCCCCTTCGGTCAGGTGGAGGTGCCCGCGTCGAGGGTCTCGAGGGCTCGATAGGCGTCGTTGGAGCGGGCCGCGGCCCGAACCTCTCGGGCCGTGGCATCGACGTAGCGCTGCGTCGTGGCGAGCGACTCGTGGCCGAGCAGACGCTGCAGTTCGGTGCCCGTGGCGCCGTTGCGGGCCAGGCTGGTGGCGAAGGTGTGGCGCAGGGCGTGCACGAGGGCGCCCTCGGGCACCCGGGTCCGGATCCCGGCCTCCCGGTAGAGGCGGTCGATCAGGTACTGGAGGGCACCCCGACGCATCGGTTCACCGGAGTTGGCCACGAACAGGGCGGCGTCCGCCGCGATCCGGCCCGGGAAACGACGCAGGCGCGACTCCAGGTAGCCCTGGATGATCGCCTCGACCTCCGGCTCGAGAGGCACCGTGCGTTCCTTGCGGCCCTTGCCCCGCACGCCGAGCACCCGCTCGCCGGCGGGCCCGTCCATCGAGCGGATCGTGAGATCGAGCAGCTCGGACAGTCGGAGCCCGCAGGTGATCAGGGTGACCACGACCGCCAGGTCGCGCTCGGGCCACGGGTTGCGCACCGTCGGGCCTTCGGTCGCCGCCGCCGCCAGGAGACGTCGGACGCTGTCGTCGCCGGTGATCGCCTTCGGCCGGCTCTTGGGGACCCGCGGTTTCTCGACGGCCGCCATCGGGTTGCCCGGCAGCGCACCCTCGGCCACGAGGAAGGTGAAGAGCTGGTTCCAGGTCGACCAGGTGCGCGAGATCGTCGCCGCCGATTGGTGGGAGATGCCGGCGAAGCCGCGCCGCATCGTCCGAACGTCGAGGGCGTCGACCCGCAGCTCCGAACGGCTCGTCTCGGCCACCTCTTCGAGTTGGCGGACGATCGTCTCGAGGTCGCGACGGTAGGCCGCGAGGGTGTGTTGGGAGTGCTTCTTCGGTCGGCGAGCCAGGAAGAACTCGTCGATGGCGTCGTCGATCGTGACGATGACATCCGACATGGTGGCCCACGGTAGTGTCTGGCGCGCGTACAGTGGTGGTGGGCCGGAGTGTTCGCCGAGGACCAGTCATGCCCCGCTATCTCCACTGCCCCACCTGTTCGATGACCGCCAGTGCGCGCGACCGGCGTCTGCTCACCCCGGTGCTCGACCCCTCAGGCCGAGACGTTCGACGATGTCGGAACTGTGGGGCCCTCGTCGATGCCGACGAGCAGCTCGGTCACTGTGTCGGCAGTGCCACCGGCCGGGGAGCCGGCGTCGCCGGCGCCTGAGCGGTCGGCGCTGGCGTCGGCACATGTTGGGCCGCCGGGGGCTGAGCAGCCGGCGAGGTGTCGGATGGCGCCACGGCCGGGGTGGCCGCGCCGCTGTCCTCGCTGAAGAAATAGACCTGGGCCACCCGATCGATCATGGCCCGGTCGAGCTGGCGGGGCAGGCCCTCGTAGGCGGCGATGCCCTTCATCATCTCGAGGAAGTCGATCGCCACATACGGACGGAGCTCGCCGATGTTCTTCACTGCGACGTTGCGCAGGTGCTGGGCCGCATCGGCGGTGACCTCGATGCCGTGGGCCTGGGCGGCGCGCACGAGGATCCAGTTGAAGGCGTTCTCGGTGATCGGCCCGACGAACACCTTGTTCTTCAGGCGTCGCAAGAACGCGTCGTCGCCCAACTCGTGGGGGTCGAGGTTGGTCGAGGCGACGAGCTTGAGTTCGAAGGGCACCGTGAACTTCGTGCCGTTGGACAGCTTCAGGAAGTCGATGCTGCGAGACAGCGGCACGATCCAGCGGTTGAGCAGCTCGGCTGGCGTCATCAGCTGACGTCCGAAGTCGTCGACCACCAGGATGCCGTTGTTGGCCTGCATCTGGATCGGGGCCGAGTAGATCTTCGACGTCGGGTCGAAGTCGAGGTCGAGCATCGTCATCGTGAGCTCACCGCCGACGATCACGATCGGCCGCTCGCAGAGCACCCAGCGCGGGTCGAGGCCCGGCGGCTGCTCGGCGGCGATCTTGTGGATCGACGGGTCCATCACGCTGATGATCTGGCCGTCGGCCTCGACCACCCGGGGCACGAGGATCTTGTCGTGGTAGATCCGGGCCATGCGCTCGGCGAGGCTGGTCTTACCGGTGCCCGGCGGGCCGTAGAGGAAGATGGCGCCGTCGTTCATGAAGGCCGGACCGAGTTGGTCGAGCATCTCGTCGGCCACGACCAGGTCGCCGAACGCGGTGCGGATCGTCTCGCGATCGATGAGGACGTCGGCCTTCTGCGACCACACCACCCGCGTGTACTCGGCCAACCCGACGGGGGCGAACGAGGCGTAGGTCGAGGTCTGCATCCGCTCGTTGGCGAGACGGCTGCCCTGCTCGGTGAGGCCGATCCGATAGTCGCGACCGTCCATGCCCTGGTACTCGAGCAGGTGACGGTCGCGCAGGGAGTCGGAGAGGTTCTGCACGATGCCGGCCTGCAGGCCGAGCGCGGCCGACAGCCCGTGCACACTCGACACCCGCTCCAGGAGGAGTCGGCGGAGGATCAAATCCTCGACGAGGGCGATGGGAATCCCCAGGTCCTCGGCTTTCGATGGTGCGCGCGGGAAGTCGGCTTCGGCGGCGGTGAAGTCCGGCTGCATACGTGGCTCCATCGGCACGTGGTCGGTGTTCTGGATAGGCCGCGAGCAATTTCTTGTCGCCCGACCTCCAAGGTCGCTGACGGCCACGGATTGTCGCTCAGGTCGACGTGCGAGCGTCCGATGACAACTGCATGGAGAGCGACTCCCTCATCCCGCCGACCGTCGAACGCGATCGCGGAGCCCTGGGCACCGTCGTGCTCGAGCCCCTCGACGATTCGATCGAGACCGAGGGCATCGAACTCGAGATCGAGCTCGCCAGGCCGGACGGAGTACTGGTCCTCGGCGACCTTCGTCGAGCAGCGCTCTCGGCCACCGAACGGGACCACTTCGAAGCCGCCCATCGGCTGTGGCACTTCGTGCGTGAAGCCGCACGCCGGGCGGGTGACAACGGTCTGGTCGTGACCGCCATCGACCAGGGCGAGCGGGCGTTGGCCGGCGCCCAGCGGGCCGCCGGCGTGGCGAGCGAACCGACGCAGCGGCGACGCGCCGCCGACCGCAAGCACGATCGACGGAAGCGAGCCTCCTACGACTACTGGGCGCTCGCTGCCGACGTCGAGGGCGGGATGACGAAGTCGGCGGTGGCCCACAAGTGGCGCTGCGCCACCGGCACGGTGTCCCGAGCCGTCTCGTATGTCGGGCAGCGCAACGACCTGGTCGACGCTCATCCCGAGGTGCTCGACGAGATCGCCCGCGGCGACGATCTGGCCGAACTCGTCGATCGCTACGGCCTGCCCAGCAAGGTGATGCGCTGGGTGGTCAGCGACTACTGGGATCGCCGGACCTGAGCCCCGCACGGGACTGGGCGACGAGGGTGAACGCCCACGTCAGCAGCGCACCCGAGGTGAGGATCCCGATCATCGAGAGGACGTGGAAGCCTTCCATGGCGAACACGTGACCAGCGGCGAGCGCCGCCGCCCCGCTGGTGATCGAGGTGGCCACGTCGGCGGCGCCCTGCGCACCGACTCGATGCTGCTCCGACACCGACGAGTTGATCAGTGAGCTCGACGCCACCATGGCGAAGCTCCACCCGAGTCCGAGCAGGAACAGACCGGGGAACATGAGGATCGCCGGTGCCTCGCCGGCGAGGGCGGTGATGGCGGTGGCGGCGGCCAGCACCGCAGCGCCGACGGCGATCATGCGCTCACAGCCGAACCGGTCGGCGGCCCAGCCGGCCAGCGGGGCGAAGGCGAACATACCGACCGTGTGGAGGCTGATGACCTGGCCGATGACGCCGCCTCCGTGGCCGTGGGCGTCCATGTGGAGCGGGGTCATCGACATGACCATCACCATCACGGCCTGGGAGATCACGAGGCCGCCGAGCCCGAGGGCCCCCGGCGAGGTCGCGACGAGCGCCGCCAGCGCTCGTTGCGGCGGCGGCCCGGTCGTCGACGCCGTCGCGGCGGTGGGGGAGGGGGCAGTGGAGGGCCCGGTCGTCAGTGCGAGCGAGCGGGCGGTCAGGAGAGGGTCGGGCCGGAGCAGGAGCGCCACGATCAGGGCCGCGACCCCGTAGAAGACGGCGCCCCCGAGGAACGGACCGACGTACTCCGACCAGCCTCGGTCGGCGCCGATGCCCGAGGTCGGACCGACGATCAGCGGCCCGGCCGCCGCGCCGAAGGCCGAGGCGAACACGACGATCGAGATCGCCCGGCTCGCGGTGCCCGGTGCCGCCAGATCGGTAGCCCCGTAGCGACACAGGTTGGTCGCCGCCTGGCCGATCCCGACCGCGGCGAGGCCGGCCAGGAAGGCGGGGATCGATCCCGCGACGAGGGCAGCGGCCGCACCGATCGTGCCGGCGGCGGCGACCGCGAACCCGGCGAGGAAGCCGAAGCGTCGGCCGGCCTTGTCCATCAGCTTGCTCAGCCAGGCCGAACTCGCCGCCGTGCCGATCGTGATGGCGACCGTCGACAGGCCCGCCCACGCGACGGTGTCCCACATGTCGGTGAGGGCGAGGGCGGCGACGGTGAACGCCGCCGACATCGAGGCCCGGCCGGCCACCGAACTCAGCGACAGGACGGCGACCGAACGCCGCTGCAGCGCCTCGACGTCGATCGGGCGGGTGGGATCAGCGACGGGGGCGGCGGTCACGGGGGCCAGTGTGCCACGCTCGATCGTCGCGCTCGCCGGGGTTCTGCGAACCGTTGGAGGGTCAGGCTGCGAGTTCGCCGAGGTGAATGATCTGGAGTTCCGAGGTGAGCGCGCCGACTGTCTCCCGGAGTCCCTCCACTCGGTGGGCCTCGGACGGAGCAACCACCAGCGGCACGACTCCGAGCACTGGGTGGGGCTGACAGTGGCGCGCCGCAGAGGCGAGGACGGCCTGGTCGAGCCGACGGTTCTCATGGTGTTCGAGCCAGGCCGCCGCGTCGAGCACGGGGTCGTTGAACAGGCGCCGGTCGTCGATCGGACGAAGCACGGTCAGCGCCGTGCGGAGCGCTCGACGGTCGGGGTCGGTGAGCGTCAGCGTGCCGTCGCCGACTCCGCGACGCAGCGCAAGGCAGTATTCGCGGGCGACCAGGGCGCGGAGTTGTTCGTTGCCGCCGGTGCGGAGTCGCACGTCGTCGGCCTCTCGGCGGGCCTGCGCGACAGCAGCTGATGCCAGGTCCACGCACTCGTCGACGTGGTCGCGAGCTGCGCTCGCCTCGGCCAGGCGCTTCTGGTGCCGCCACCCGCGTCGGGCGGCCAGGACCGGCGCGGTGGCGTCGTAGACCGCCTGTTGGCGCGCACGCGCGCTGTCGAGGGCGTCGGTGGCGGCGGTCAGGGTGAGCGCCGCGTGGTTCTCGGCCATGTCGTGCTCGTCCCGGGTGGCGGCCAGGGCGGCGTCGACGTCGACGGTGGAGAGCACCGAGCTCACCTCTTCGAGCAGCTCGAGGGCGGCGCGAATGGCGATGACGTTGGGCCCCCGGTCGGGGCGCACCGTCGCCAGGTCGATGATCGGCGCCGCGATCGACTCGGGGAGGAGGTGGGCCATCTCGTCGGTCACCTCGATCTCGATGTCCTCGACGCTGATGAACGCTCGGCCGAACTCGACCGACCCGCCGAACAGCGTGCGCAGGGCGTCGGCGATCAGGGCGAGGTCGTCGGCGGTGCGGTCGACGACGTTCAGGCCCGGCCCGAACCTCACGTGGAGTGTCGTCCCGTCGTCGCGGGCGATGTCGAGCTGTGTCACCCGCATCGGTCGGATCCCGTGTGCTTCATTGGTTCCCCCCGTTCGCCGCCCGATCGTAGAACTCGTCGCCTGCCGCCAGTTGGATCGCCATCTCCAGCTCGTCGATCTCGACGAGTTGCTCGGTCCAGAACGCTTCGCCAGCAGCGTCGGGCGCTCGGCCGAGAACGTCGGCGAAGACGGCATGGACTCGAGCGATGCGGGCTTCCTCGCCGGCGGCGAACGCGGCGGCCACCTGATCGGCCGGCACGCCGTCGGCCAGGCGAGCGGTCCAGAACTCGATCCCGGCCTCGTCGCCGGCCCGGTCGAAGACGTGCTGGTAGAGCTGATCGACGAAGGCGGCCGGACTGCCGGCAGCGTCGAACGCCGCAGCTGATCCGTAGTGCCGGAGGGCCCGCTCGAGAGCCCAGCTGCTGTCCTCGGCCGCGACCCGTGCGAGAAGGGCACGCTGGCCGTCGTCGAGGCCCTCCGTAGCGCCCGCGAGCTCGTCGTCGCCGGCCGGTCGCCCGAGGAAGACCACGGCGAGGGCGTCGACGAATCGCTCGTCGTCGGTCAGGACTCGCCGGGGTGCCGTCGACGAACTGGTCGAGGGCGCCGTCGGCGTCGCAGCCGAACTCGGTGTCGTGGTGGACGGAGTGGCCATCGATGTTGCCGTCGTCGGGGCGGTCGTGTTCGTTTCGAGGGTGCTCGATACCGATGCGGCCGCAGGGTCGGCGTCGGCCGGCGCGACCTGGCTCGAGGCCAGCACGAAGGCCAGACCCGTCAACGCCGCAGCCCCCTGAATCGCTCGCTTCACACCCACCACGCCCGCACGCTACGCCTGGCATCGAGGGCCGGTCATCCGACGACCTGCCCGCCGCCGGTGGGCCCGCAGGCCCATCGGCGCCTGGCCGTCAGGCCCGGAACAGGATCTTGACCACGTCGTCCTCGCGGGCGTCGAAGATGCGGTAGCCCTCGGCGCCTTCCGAGAGTGGAAGGTGGTGACTGAACAGGCCGGCGGCCTTCAACCGGCCGGAGGTGAGCAGGGGGAGGAGCTCGGGCCAGGTCGGCGTGATCGACGCGATCCCCGCCCGCACCGTGAGGTTGCGGTACATCAGCTGGTTCATCGGCAACGTGGTGCCCTGGGGCAGTCCGATGAACGAAGCGGTGCCGCCGTGGCGGAGGATGCGGGGAACGAGTTCGACAGCGCTGGCGGCGCCCGAGGCCTCGAACACCCGGTGGGTCATGGCCCCGGCGGTGTGGGCCCGGATCGCATCGAGGGGACTGTCGGCGGGATCGAGGGCGATCGCGCCGAGCGACTCGGCATGGGCCCGGCGGCCTGGGACGGGGTCGATCGCGAACACGGTGGAGGCCCCCTGGAGGAAGGCGAGCTCGACGCCACACAGGCCGATCGGTCCGAGCCCCACGACGGCGACGATGTCGCCCAGGCCGATCTCGCAACGGGTGATCCCGAAGTGGGCGGTGGCGAGTGCGTCGGTCAGCAGGAGCGCCTGTTCGTCGTCGAGCCCGTCGGGGATCTTCGTCATCGACAGATCCGCGTTGGGGACCTGGACATACTCGGCCTGGCCGCCGTGGAGGTCGGTCGACAGTCCGAAGGCGTTGGCCTTGGGGCAGGTGCCGACACGGGACCGGCAGATGTCGCAGGTGCCGCAACCCGTGCCGCCGGCCACGATCACCCGATCGCCGATGGCGAAGCGGTGGACCTCGGGGCCGGTCTCGACGATCGAGCCGATGAACTCGTGGCCGACGCAGAACGGGTCGACGCCGGCGGAGTAGTCGGTCCGGCCGATCCGGTCGCCGTGGTAGAGGTGGAGGTCGGACCCGCAGATGCTGCATGCCTCGACGGCGACGATCACGGCGTTGTCGATCGTCAGCGACGGGTCCGGGTGGTCCTCGTAGCGGATGTCTCGCGGTCCGTGGAACACGAGTGCCTTCATGGTTGCTCCCCTCGATGGAGCGGACATCGTGCCTCAGCGCAGGCACGAGGCTGCAATCGGCGCGCTCAGGCCGGGGCGGTGAGCAGGCTGGCGACGGCGGCGACGTGGAGGCCGGCGGCGACGACCGTGAAGGCGTGCCACACCTCGTGGTAGCCGAACACGTTGGGCCACGGGTCGGGTCGCTTCAGCAGCAACACGGGGAACCCGACCGTGTAGGCCACTCCGCCGGCGACGAGCAGGGCCAGTTCTGTGCTCGAGAGGTGGTCGAGCAGGGCGGGGGTAGCGGCCAGCGCCGCCCAGCCCATCGCTGGGTAGAGGGTGTAGCCGAGCCACGGGATGCGGTGGAAGGCCGCCAGCTTGAGGACCATGCCGACGACTGCGGCGGCGCACACCGCGGCGAGGAGCGGCACACCCCAGCGGCGGGGGAGCGCGACGAGGCAGAAGGGCACGTAGGTGCCGGCGATCAGCAGGTAGATCGCGCTGTGGTCGAGGCGGCGCATGATGGCGTGGGCCCGAGGCGAGCGGGCGAGCCGGTGGTACGACGCCGAGGTGCCGAACGAGAGAGCCATCGACCCGGCGTAGACGGCGGCTGCGGTCACGTCGTTGGCGCCGTGGGCCATCGCCACCAGCACGATGCCGATCGGGATCGATGCGACGAACGCCGCCACGTGGAGCCACCCCCGGAGAAGGGGTCGGTGAAGCCGCAACGCCTCGGCGGCGGCGTGGGCGGCGGTCTGTGGGGTCACGGTCGCGACCGTACCGGCGACCGGCCGAACGGTGGCGTCGGGCGGTGAGACCGGGGCCGAGCAGGGCCCGAATTCGGAGGGCTTCGACAGCATCGCTGCCTAGCCTCGGCAGGATGCCGATCAAGATTCCCGATGCCCTGCCGGCCCGCGAGGTGCTCGAGCGTGAGGGCGTGATGGTGATGGACGCGTCGACTGCGTCCCGCCAGGACATCCGTCCGTTGCAGATCGGCCTTCTCAACCTGATGCCCGACAAGGTCGTCACCGAGACCCAGATCGCTCGGCTGCTCGGTTCGACGCCGCTGCAGATCGAGCTGACCCTCGTGCGGGTCGGCAGTCACTCGGCGAAGAACACCGCCGAGGACCATCTGATCAGCTTCTACCAGACGTGGGAGGAGGTGAAGCACCGCCGCTTCGACGGCTTCATCGTCACCGGAGCGCCGATCGAGACGCTGCCGTTCACCGACGTCACCTACTGGGACGAGCTCACCGAGATCTTCGAGTGGAGCCGCACGAACGTGCACTCGCTGTTCTCGATCTGCTGGGGAGCGATGGCAGCGATCTGGCACTTCCACGGCGTGCCGAAGTACACCCTCGACGCCAAGGCGTTCGGCGTGTTCCAGCACCGCAACCTGCAGCCGACCTCGCCCTACCTGGCCGGGTTCTCCGACGACTTCGCCGTGTCGGTCAGCCGTTGGACCGAGGTGCGGCGCGACGACGTCGAGCAGGTGCCGGCCCTCGATCTGCTGATGGAGTCGCCCGAGACGGGGGTGTGCCTCGTCAGCGAGGACGACGGCAACCGGCTCTACATGTTCAACCACGTTGAGTACGACTCGACGTCGCTCGCCGGGGAGTACTTCCGCGACCTCGATGCGGGCTCGCCGATCGAGGTGCCCCACAACTACTTCCCCGACGACGATCCCGCCCAGACCCCGCTCAACCGCTGGCGCAGCCACGCCTTCCTGCTGTTCGGGAACTGGATCAACCGGGTCTACCAGTCGACACCGTTCGACTTCGTCGACTGAGGCGGCGACCGTGCCGGGCTGGCCAATTCTGGGCGAACTCACAGCTCGGGCTCGGTCGGCTCGCAGACGCGACCGACAGGTTGGGGGTATGCCCCGTCACGTTGCTCGTCCCCGCCCGCTCCGCCCTGCCCAGCTGGGAGCGTCGCCCCGGCTCACCCGTCGCTACGTCCTCGGCGGCCTCGTCGCCGCGCCGGCGGCCGCCACGATCCTGGCCGGCTGCGGCGAGTCGGCATCGACCGCCACGACCTCGACGACGGCCGGCGGGGCGACCACGTCCACGGCTGCCGGCGGCGCGAACGCCACCAGCGCGGCCGCCGGCTCCTGGGCCTCGGGCGGTACCGATCTGATCAGCGTGGCCTACCCGGACGACTCGATCTTCTCGTCGGCCACGACGTGCGAGGTGGCGCTCACCGAGGCGACGACCGAGGGCCCCTGCTACTTCCAGATGGACACGGGCGAGGACATCTCGCAGGGCAAGACCGGCCTGCCGATGCAGCTCTGCGTCCAACTCGTCGACCAGTCGTGCAACCCCCTCGAGGGCTACGTCATCGAGGCCTGGCACTGCGACACCCGCGGCGTCTACTCGGGTGACACGAGCGAGAGCGGCGACGCGAGCTCGTTCGCCGGCGACTTCTGCACTGCCGGTGACGCCGAGGCGGAAGCGGCCACCTACTTCCGGGGCCAGCTCACCACCGGCGCCAACGGCCGGGTCGACTTCAAGACCTGCTTCCCCGGGTGGTACGCCGGCCGCACCATCCACATCCACTTCGCCGTGTCGGATCCCGACGGGACCACGCGGGTGATCTCGCAGTGGTGTTTCCCCGACGAGTTCACCGCCGCCATCTGCACCACCCACGACCTCTACGCCGACCGAGGCGTGCAGGACACGCCGCTCAGCGGCGGCACCGACACCGTGTTCCCGTCGGGCGACTACGACACCTACATGCTCGACCTCGAACAGAACAGCGACGGCACCCTGCTCGGCTACGGCGTGATCATGATCGATCCGGACTCGGTCGCCACCGAGGCTGCAGGCGGTGCCGGCGGCGGTGGTGCCCCGGGTGGTGATCGCCCCGAACGGCCCTGATCGCTGGCCCCGAAGGGCCTTGATCGACCGTCCGAAGCCACCCATTGACAGAGGGCAGGCAGACTCTTACGTTGCCGCTCATGGCGGTTGCGTTCGACGATTCCCCCGACACGGCAGATGGAAGCCCTCGCGGCGAGGGAGGCGGTCGTGGTCGCTGGGTGATCGGTGCGCTGATCGTTGCGCCCTTCGTCGCCGTCATCACCCTGGCCGGGTTCGCCACCTGGCAGGTTCGCTCGGCGCAGTCCGAGCTCGGCGACGAGCTGGCTTCGTTGCCGGCGATCGCCGACCTGCAGGTGACGAGGAGCGGTCCGTGCCCGACCGTCGACCTGGTGGTCGCTGCGAGCACTGGAGCTGCTGTGACGCCAGAGGCGGTCGCCCTCGACATCGTGGCCGACCTCGAGGCCAGCGGATTCGTCCGCCTCGACCGTCACACCCACATGCGTGAGCGCGGCGACGACCTCGACGCGGACCTCGTGGAGGTCCGTGCTGGCGACGCTGCGGTCACCCTCTCGGCGTCGGTGTTCGATCACGACCTGGCCAACTGCAGCTAGCTGGGCCCTGATCGGGACCTAATCCCCGGACCCGGAGGAGGGCCGCTGGGTACGCTTCAGCCATGACGGCGATCTCGGCCATCGGACTCCACAAGGCGTTCGGGGCCACCCGAGCGCTCGACGGACTCGACCTCAGCGTCGAGTCGGGCGAGGTGATGGGGTTCCTCGGGCCGAACGGGTCGGGCAAGTCGACCACGATCCGGGTGTTGATGGGACTGCTCCGCCACGACGCCGGGGAGGTCTCCCTGCTCGGCGGCGACCCGTGGCGCGACGCCGTCGACCTGCACCGCCGCCTCGCCTACGTGCCGGGCGACACCAACCTGTGGCCCAGTCTCACCGGGGGAGAGGTCATCGACCTGTTCGGCCGCCTCGGTTCCGGCCTCGACGAGACCCGTCGAGCCGAGCTGATCGAACGCTTCGAGCTCGACCCGACCAAGAAGGCCCGCACCTACTCCAAGGGCAACAAGCAGAAGGTCGCCCTGGTCGCCGCCCTGGCGAGTCGGGCCGAGCTGTTCGTGTTCGACGAGCCGACGTCGGGCCTCGACCCGCTGATGGAGTCGGTGTTCCAGGACGAGGTCCGTGCTGCGAAGGACGAGGGCCGGACCGTCCTGCTCTCCAGCCACATCCTGGCCGAGGTCGAGGCCCTGTGTGATCGGGTGACCATCATCCGGGAGGGCCGCACGGTCGAGACCGGCTCGCTCGCCGAGCTGCGGCATCTGACCCGGACGGCGGTCGAGGTGACCACCGTGCAGCCGCTCGACGGGGTCCTGGCGCGGCCCGGCATCGAGGACGTCGCTCGCCACGACGACCGCCACGTGTCGTTCACCGTCGCCAACGACGACCTGACCGAGGTGATGGCCGACCTGGCCGGGCTCGGGATCGAAGCCCTGATCAGCCAGCCTCCGACGCTCGAGGAACTGTTCCTGCGGCACTACTCGGTGGAGCCCACCCGCAACGGCACCCTGCGGTGAGGACGGGGCGCGCGTTGTGACCGGCTACCTGACGATCCTGCGGCTGCTGTTCCGCCTCGACCGGATCAAGCTGCCGATGTGGCTCCTCGGTCTCGGGCTCCTCGTCGGGATCACGCCGACCTCGGTGCGGTCGCTCACCGAGACCGAGGCGGCCGCACGGGGTGTGGCGCCCGAGGTGATCCTGGCCGAGCAGGGGGTGCTGGTCGAGACCAACGCGGCCATGGTGGCGATGTCGGGGCCGGCCGACGCGCTCGACACCTTCGGCGGTCGCTACGCGTTCGAACTCAGCGCGTTCACGTTCGCCATCGTCGGCTTGATGAACCTGCTGCTCGTGATCCGTCACACCCGAGCCGAGGAAGAAGCCGGCCGCGTCGAACTCACCCGGTCGCTGCCCGTCGGGCCCTGGGCCCGGATCGCCGCGGTCATGACCGAAGCGGCGGTCGCCAACGCCGCGATCGGCGGGGTCATCTTCGCCACCTTCGTCGCCGACGGGATCGACCCGGCCCGCACCCTGCTGTTCTCGTCGGGTCTCGCTCTGAGTGGGCTCGTGTTCGCCGCGGCGACCCTCGTGATCGTGCAGGTCTTCGAGTTCGGCAAGGGAGCGGTCGGCGGGGCGATGTCGTTCCTCGCGTTCGCCTATGTGATCCGGGCCGCCGGCGATGTGCGAGGTGACTGGCTCGTCACGCTGTCGCCGATCGGTCTCGCCCAGCACCTCAATCCCTATGGCGACATCCGGATCTGGCCGCTGCCGGTCTTGGCGGTGCTCGTGCCGATCGGGGTCGTGGCGGCCGCAGCGTTGAGCCGACGGCGTGACGTCGGCGCCGGACTGATCGGCCAGCGGCCGGGGCCGCCTCGGGCCGCCGATTCGCTCGTCTCGCCACTCGGCCTGGTGTGGCGGTTGCAGCGGCAGACGCTGTGGTGGTGGGCGATCGGGATTGCGGGTTTCGGGGCGGTCTGGGGCTCGATGCTGTCGTCGCTCGACGAGTTCGTCGAGGACAACGAGACGATGGCCGACATGCTCGACGCGATGGGGATGTCGTCGGACTCGATCCGCGAGGGCTTCGCCTCGATGGCGCTGACCCTGCTGGCGATGATGGCGATGGCGGCTGCGCTCCAGGTGATCGTGAGGATCCGCACCGAGGAACGCGAGGGGCGAGCGGAGGCGATCCTCGGCACCGCCGCATCTCGGCGGCGCTGGTTCGGGGCCTTCGTCGTGGTCGCCCAGGTCGCCGCGCCGATGTTGTTGCTGGCGGCCGTGATCGGGACCTACGGGGCCGACGCCGCCGTCACCGGCGAGTTCACCGGCCTCGCGGATGGGGTGTGGGGTGCGCTGGCTCGGGTGCCGGCCGTCGTCGCCGTCACCGGCGTGGCGGTCCTACTGACCGGCTGGTCGGGGCGCACCGCGTCGGCCGGGTGGTTCGCCTTCGGGGCGTCGGCGATCCTGTTCCTGTTCGGCGAGCTGTTGCGGTTGCCGATGGTCGTGCAGCAGCTGTCGCCGCTGCCGCACGTGACCCATCAGCCCTTCGACGCCCAGCCGTGGCTGTCGCTCGTGGTGCTGACCACGATCGGTCTGGCCGGCACGGTCGCCGGCGTCGCCCTGTTCGAGCGCCGCGACGTCGGCTGAGGATCACCAGGGCGCCGACCGTCTCAGGCGGCTGTCGGAGCGCCTCGTTCTCTTGTTCGAGGAGCGTGCAATCCGCGCGGCTCAGACGCCCTCAGATTCGCAGGTACGTCCGCTCCGGGCCCGCAGTTTTCCCGATACCAGAGCCTCGCCACCTCCGAAGAGCTCACAAGTAGCGAGAGAATCTGCCGATGACAGTGAGATGGCTGGGATGTCGAGAGCAGCAGTCGTTGCTGCGATCACTGCCGCTCTGTCGTTGGTTGGGTGTTCGGAGACATGCGGAAAGGGCACAGGCGAGGACGCCGCCTTTGTCCTTCTCATTCCTGAACACCTCGAAATCTCCGCCCAGGAGGTCCTAGTTGTAACGGCCGGTGGCGTCGAGCTGGCACGAGGAACGGCCGTCGAGCTGATTGATGAGCAATCGATTCGCGGTCCGAACCCGGCAACCGAAGCGACAGACTTCGCGCTGTTTCGCGAGACAAGCAGAGGGCTCGAAGTGTTGGGGACAGGCCAGGCCACCGTGGTCACTTCCGAGTCCGCCGAGGGCGGGGTTTGTCGCACCTCGACGGACTCGAGAGTAGAGATATCCAGTCCCTAGCTCACCTCACTGCGAACAAGCTGGCCGATCTCGCTGAGTGCCGTGATCAAAGCGCTGGGTGAACTCGGGCGAGTACGCGAGGTGCGCGACCATCGTTCCGGCGACGCTCAAAGGCCGAGTGTGCGGCAGAGCGCCTCGTCTCGAGCGCCGCGACGTCGGCTGACGCTCACCAGGGCGCCGACCGTCCCAGGCGGCTGTCGACCGCCTCGGGACTGGCCGGAGTCTCGTCTTGAGCGAGCACGGCATCAGCGATGATCTCGCCTGCGAACGATGACGTGGTCCCCGAGGCATGGTCGCGTAGCCGATCGGTGACCCACTCCGACAACGGCACGTCGAGACCCTCGATGATCGGCAGGACGTCGTCGGGCAGTTCGATCGTCACGTTCAGCACTTGGCCAGTATGGACGGCGCCGCAACCAGAGGGGTGGGGTCGATGGCTCGCCACGCTCGCCGAGCCTGGGGCCGCCACTTCGGTCGGTGGGCGTGCGACGATCGGGTGGTGAGCGATGCGGAACGGTCGGAAGGTCAGCGGGTGGACACAGCGCCGGTGGAGTCAGAGCGGGTGATGGTGTTCATCGACGGGCAGAACCTGTTCAAGGGGCTGCAGCGTCGCTACCGGGCCCGGCTCCACCCGGTGCTGCTCGCCCGGACGCTGGCGGGGGAGGGGCGCCGGCTCGTCGGCACCCGCTACTACTCCGGGATCCACGACCCGGACGAGAACGCGCAGATGTTCGAGGTGGTGCGGCGTCGCCACGACCTGATCGAGCGGACCGGGGTGCGGGTGACCGAACGGACCCTCCGCTACCACTGGGAGTGGCGGGTGCAGGACCGCGACCTCGACCCGCCCTGGTACGACACGGCGCCCGACGTCGCTCGGGCCCGCGTGAAGCGGCATCGCGGCGCACGGGAGAAGGGGATCGACGTTGCCCTCGCCCTCGACGCAGTGGGTGCGCTGTTGAGCGACGAGTGCGACACGGCGATCATCGTGTCGCGTGACCGCGACCTGATGGAGATCGCCGACGAGGTGGCCGAGCGAGGCGGCGTGTTGAACGGTCGACGGCGGCAGGTGGAGGTGGCGTTCGTGTCGGAGGAACGCGGCGACGAGCGGACCCTGGCCGGCTACGACGCCTTCCACGAGATCGATCGAGACGTGGTCGAAGCGTGCCGGGATCGATTCGACTACTTCGAACCGCTCGACGACGCCGACGTCGACGCGTTCCTGGCGTCGCTGTGAGGCGGGCCGTGTTCCGCCGAGGGCCGGTCGCGATCGTGTTCGCCGTCGCCTGCGTGTTGGTCGGCTGCGTTGCCGACGAGACCGAGCCGGCGGCGTCGGCCGACGATGGGGGAGCGGTCGACGGCACCTCGCTGGCGGTTCGAGCCGTCGTCGGGGGACTCGATGGGCCGACCCAGTTCGCCGTGGGGCCCGATGGGACGTGGTTCGTCGCCCAGCTGTCGGGCGGAGAGAACGACGAGGCGGGCTCGGTGGTGCCCGTCGATCCGGCGACGGGCGTGGTCGGCGAGGCGGTGCGGACCGGGCTCGACAAGCCGACCGGCGTCGCCGTGTTCGATGGTCGGCTGTGGGTGCAGGAACGTCGCCGGCTCACGGTGTCGACGCTCGACGGTTCCGAGGTCGAGGTCGTCGTCGATGACATGGCGTTCAACGGTCGGTCGTCGGGTTCGCTCAGCGTCGACGTCGTCGATGGGGGCGAGCGGCTCTTGTTCGCCACCACCGGCTCGTTGCGCAGCCGGATCGAGCCGCCGGCGTCGCCGACGCTCTCGTCCGGCGTGTTGTGGGCCGTCGGCCCCGATGGTGCGGTGGAGCCGGTCGGCTCCGGGTTCAAGAACGCGTACGCACAGGTGCGGGCGAGCGACGGGACGCTGTGGACCGTCGAGATCGCGGACGGTGTCTACGACGGTGAGGTCGCGCTCGACGAGGTGGTGGCCGTCGCCGAGGGAGCGGATCACGGCTGGCCGCACTGCGTGGACGACAACCGACCGGTGGCTGAGTTCGACGGCACCGCCGAGCGTTGCGCCGACGTGCCTGGCTCCCTGATCGTGTTCGACCGGGGAGCGACGCCGACGTCGATCGTCGAGTCGCCGTGGCAGCCGGGTGAGCTGCTGGTGGCGTTGTGGAATGCCGGCGAGGTCGTGTCGGTGCCGGCCGACGGGGGAGCGGTCGCCACGCTGCTCGATTCGGTCGAGCGGCCCCAGCAGCTGGTGGTCGACGACGGCCGTCTCTACCTGATCGACTTCGGCAACGGCGAGATCCTGGAGCTGTCGGCCGGCGCCTGACGGGCCAGATGATGCCCGACCGCTCACGCCCGGCCAGCCCCGACTAGAGGTGCGCGGCGGGGGTGGCGTTGCGGGTCGCCACGGCAAGGGCGCTGATCGTCGCCAACGAGCACGCGATGACCGAGCCGGTTGCTCCCAGCAGGTGAAGGAGGGTGATCCGTCCGTTGAAGCCGAGGATGGTCGCTGAACTGGCCGCCATCAGAATCCACGAAAGCGCCGCAGCAGGTGGTGCGGCAAGGGCGGTGAGGTGAAGGCTTCGGAGAAGGAACGTGTCGAGCATCTCGGTTCGAGTCTGTCCAAGGGCCCACAGCGTTGACAGAAGCCGTCGATGGCGGTCGTAGTCGGTCCGTAGAGCGCCGTACAGGGCGGTGCTGGCGAAGGTCATCACGAGCAGGATCAGGAGCAGCAGGAGCGGCGTTCCGTTGCCCGCCCAGAACGCCTCGTTCCGCTGGCGGAGTTCGTCCGTCGACAATGCCTCCAGGCCGGCCGGAAGTGGGCCGAGTTCGGCAACCGGCGCAGTTGTGGCGATCGCGAAGTAGCGACTCCCGGGTTCGATCCGGGCGAAGGCTTCGTGGTCCACGTAGACGACGAGTCGATTCAGAAGTGATCGTGGCCGTTCGGGGTGCGCGACGACTTCGAGCGGAACGCCGCGAACACTGATCGAGTCACCGATTCCTACTCCTTCGCCGGCGTCCACGATGGCGCCGGAGCGTGGTAGGAGACACGGCTGATCGCTCTCGGACTCGCAGGTGTGGCCGCGGCGGGGCACGGGGTTCTGGCTCGTTGGCAGCGCGAAGACGAAGCCCGTGACTCGATCCTCGCCGACCGTCACGGAAGCCAGAGTTCCCGAGACCAATACGGCGCCTTCGCCCATATCCGAGAGTTGAGCAAGGACTTGTTCGGCGCTTGCCGGATCGATCGCGCTGTTGTTCATGAAGTGATCCGTGCCGTGCTGCAGTACCCACGTCTCGGCGCCCTCTGGAAGCAGCTGATCGATCGCCCGGTTGGGCCCGACACGGACCTCTTCCTCGATTGCGAACGATACGGCCAAGGAGACGATCGCCGCTGTTGCCAGGACGACGCCACGGTCGAGCGGGATCAGATGGCCTTCGGGATCGAAGCCTCGCCGAGCGAGCGCGTAGCGCGCTCGGCGCGGCCGGGGCCCCAGCAACGCGGCGCTCACGTAGGCCACTCCAACAGCGCAGAGGATGGGGCCGACGGTCGCAATGCCGCCGACGATCGCCCGTGCGATAGCAGGAATGTCGACCACGAGGCTCAGTTCCTGCGGTTCGCCGCCAGGTAGACCACAGTGCCAGCAGGATCTCGGTAGGTGCGAAGACTGAAGTGATCGGCGAGCGGTGTCGCTTCCCAGATCCGTCGAAGGTCGAGTTCGGTCCGGTAGATCAACTTCCAACGCATCGCGGACTCCATGTAGCCGATCGACACCGGCCAGGGCGCGAAGTTGGCCACGATCAATTCGCCGCCCGTCGCCACGGACTTCTGGAGGGAGGAGAGCAGCAAGCGAGCTGCCCGGTCGTCGAGGTAGTCGAAGAGACCGAGCGAGTAGATCAGGTCAAAGCGCTCGTCTCGCAGGGAATCCCTGAGCAGTGATGAGATGTTGAGGTGATGCGGCTCCACGAGGTCGCCGTAGCTACGCTTCGCCTCTGCCAGAGAGTCTTCGTCCTGGTCGACCAGCCAGATCGGTTCGTGCTCGTCGAGGTCGATCAGCTCGAGCTCGCGGCAGTGCCCGGACGCCACGGAGAGGACCGACGTGTCGGGTCGTTGAGCGAATCTCCGAGCCATCTCCTCCGCGATGTGGGCGCGGCGCCAGCGAACCGCGGCAGGCTCCGGAGCGTTCCAGGTCACCGCATTGACGGCCGCCGCGATCGAGTCGCCTGCGGACTCGACAGCGGACCGATTCGAGTCGACGTGGTCATAGATCAGGTCGAGCAGGCCGGCATCTCCGGGGTAGCCCCGAGGCCGTTCTGCTGACCACCTGGTCAGGGGATCGCGCCTGAACAACGAGGCGAGCTCGGACTCCTCAAACGCCGCAATCGCGTTGGGCCAGCCTTCCACCCCTGCTAGGTGGTACGTGGCGCGCGAGACGTGGCAGAAGTGGAGCGCGCCTGCTCCCGGATCGTTGCGAGCGATCGCTTCCGATGCGCGTAGGTGTTCGTCGATCAACGCGTCCATTGCCGCCCTTTCAAGCCTCGGAGGCCGACACGACAGCCTCGCATTGACCTTTGTAGCTCCCGATGGCGATCGCCGCTCGGGATGGTTACGTGACCGTTGCGCTCGCCTCGGGTGGTCGACGACGGCCGTCTCTACCTGGTTGACTTCGGCGAAGGAAAGATCCTGGAGCTGTCGGCGGCTACGTCAGGGTGAGAACAGCGCCTTCGCGTCGAGCTTGATCCTCGTCTCGAACTCACAGCGCCCGGCCTCGGCGATAACGGCCTCGGTGCCGTTGACAAGGTCGCGGACGATGACGTCGCCCGCATAACAGATGTAGTTCAACTGGTCGAACGAGTCCGCCTCCAGCCCGGTCTCGAGCTCGAGGTAGAGCGCATCCGCGCCCGCCGGCTCGTAGCGGTTGGCCGAGCTTTCGAGCCCCAGCACCTCAGCGTCGGCGTCGGAGAACACGAGCTCGAGTTGGCGCGACCACCCGGAACCCAGATCAGCGCCGCTCTCCTCCCTCGGACCGAGGAACGACACGATGTCCACCTGATCCACGGAAGTGTCGCCGGGAGCGCACCTGGCCGCTGCCAGCACCAACGGGGCCAGCGCGATCACCAAGAGTCGCCGTGACGTGAGTGGGAGGCGGGTGTTCATGACGCTCCGTTGTAGTCGGTGTGTCGGAGGGGCCGAATCAGGGCCGCGGCGTGCGCTCAGGGCAGCTGGCGCAGCATCGTGACGGCGGTGCCCTCTTCGGCGACCTCGACGAAGCCGAGACGTCGGTAGAGCGCCCGAGCGGGGGAGAGGTCGTCGACGCTCAGGCAGAGCTGCACCACGCCTTGCTCGGCGAGGGCCTTGAACAGGGCTGTGAGTAGCTGTGCGCCGAGCCCGAGGTTCCGGTGTGACGGTGCAAGAGCGATCGTCAGCTCGGGGGTGTGCTCGTCGACCCAGCCGTATCCCGGAT
Source organism: Acidimicrobiales bacterium (assembly GCA_033851875.1). Classification (GTDB taxonomy): domain Bacteria; phylum Actinomycetota; class Acidimicrobiia; order Acidimicrobiales; family SZUA-35; genus JAWSVN01. The sequence goes on along the minus strand of JAWSVN010000038.1, from coordinate 6,134 downwards.
GCTCGGCCGAGAACCGGCGGACCCAAGCTGCGCCGACGGGACGATCCCCGTCGAATGCGACGAGTCCGGTGTCGCCGGGGCGTCGGCCGAACTCGGCGAAGTAGTGGCGGATCGACGGGTCGTCGAGGACCTCTCGTCCGAACGGTTCGGTGTCGGGCCGCACGAAGATCGCCTCGAAGGTCATGTCCTCGAGGAAGGCATGATCGGCTTCGGAGGCTGACCGAATCTGCAAGGGCATGACACACAGCCTGCCAGGCGCGAACTTCGAGACCCGAGAGTTGGGCGAGGACGTTCGCCCGAGTAGACGGCGTTCGGACCTGGTCCCTAGGTCAGTCCTTCGTGTCGAGGATGTCGGCGATCGACTCGAGCGACATGCCGAAGGGGACCTCGGCGATCACGGGCCGGAACTCGATGCTGGCGGGCGACGATTCCACGGCGTCGATCAACTGGGCGAGTCGAGTCTCGTCCGGCCCGCCTATTTGGATCTGATCTCGCTCGAAGGACGGCGTAGCGATCCTCGGTGCGCTGATGACGTCCCCGTCGGCGACGATGGCCAGCTGCGAGAACGGGCACGTCGGTTCGGCCTCGAAGCACCGTGCGGCAGCAGTGTTGAAGGCGACGATCCCGACGGGGGAGAGCGTCACGTCGACGCTTGGAGCCCAGTCGTCCGAGACCATGACCACATCCTCGATCGCCTCTCCCGTCAGTTCGACCGGCCCGAGGCAATACTCAACGCCTTCAGCGTCGACGCCGACCACGGGGTCGGACGGTCGCAGGGCGGTCGGGTCGACGTCGCGCGATGCGACGCAGGCGGCAAGGGCATCCGCCGGACTGAGGGCCGCTGTCGTTGGGGGCTGACTCGTCGTGGTGGTGAGGGCCGCCACCAGGTCGGCGTCGCTAGAGGTGCCACAGGCAGGCGCTACCGCCAGCGCGGAAGCGAGGATGGTGAGTGCGACTGCGTTGACTCGCATGAGTCTCCCGTCGGTACGTGGTCGCTGCGATCGACCCTCGACGCTCCGATCCTACTTTGGTAGGCTCGGAGTATGACCGTGGCGAAGCGAAAAGTGTCGGTGTCGATCGATGCCGACCTCATCGAGGAGCTGGAGGCCGAGGGAGAGGCCATCTCCGGCCAGGTGAACCTCGCAGTGCGCAATGAGCTCGAGCGTCGTCGTCGTCTTCGACTGCTCGATGAGATGCTGTCGGACTTCGAGTCGACCAACGGGCCCGTCGATGAGGCGCTGGTCGAGAAGTACCTGGATCTTCTCGCGTGAGTCGTGCCCTTGTCCTCGATGCCGAGGCAATGGCGGCGCTGGCCGACAGGCGGCATGCTCGCTTCGATGAAGTCCGAGCGGCGCTCGAGGCGGCACGTCGGCTCAGGCGAGAGGTGGTCGTGTCGGCCGTGACGCTGGCAGAGCTCTATCGGGCGCCGAACCGGAATGCGCTCGTCGACGCCTGCCTCAGCCGTGAGACCGGATTGGTGGTGCGAGACACCGACCGCTCGGTCGCCAGGCTCGTCGGCGGGATCCTTCATGCCGCAGGTGCCGGGAGTGTGGACCTTGCCGACGCCCACTGCGTTGCATGTGCGGTGGAGGCGGGGGGCGGTGTCGTGCTCACCGGCGACCCACGAGACATCGGCAGGCTGGCTGCGCCGTACGCCAATGTGCACGTGGGAGAGCTCTAGAGGGGCTCGGCTGGCCTCTCCGGTTAGTGCTGCATAATGACGCTTATGTCGCTTGGCGAATGCACACTCGGGGTCGGCGCGTGTTCGAGTCGACCTCTCCGGACCCTCATCTGGCCTAGGCTCGAAGGAGCCCTCCCGGATGACTGGTTGGGGCATCGGAATGTCTGCTGGCTTTCGGCCGGCCACGCTGCGGAGACTACGAGCCCTTCTAGCGAGGAGTGCCTCGTCGGCCTCGGCCCTGCCCTACGAGCCACCCAGACTCTGCGGCGGTGGAGATGGCCTCCCGAAGGCTTGTGGTGCCAAGCCGAGCACAAATGTCGCCGGTGCGTCGGTATAGCGTTCGTTCCGAAACACTCTCTGCCTCGGCGACGTCTGCCATTTTCTGCCCCGAGGCTAGGGCAGCCAAAACGCGACGCTCCTCTGCTGTTAGTGGGGTCTGCCGCTCTGCCTCCGCCTCGAGGGCCTTCTCCAGCGCCCCGATCTGCGTCGTCAGGCTCGACCTAGACGGCAAGCGGGCTAGCAGGTCGAAGCGAATGAGCTCGAGGGGGACTTCTGGTCCGCTCGTTCCGGACGACGAACTGCTTGCGCGCGAAGCCCCTGAGGTCCGGCTGACGATATACGCGCTTGCGAGCTGAAAATCAGCCTCACTCAGACTCGACGAAATCTGCGCTCGCTCACGTCGGAGAGTCTCAAGAGCTGCAGTGTCGCGTCGTGCGACCTCGAGCAGCAGGCGTCGGGGCAGGCAATTGCCAACAACGCGATCGAATTCCCCTTCGTAGGGGTGGGATGCGAGGCAGCTCGCCTTTCCCTCCAGGCCAAGAGCATCCTGAACAGCTGCAACCCCTCTCAGTAGTTCGGAGTGCCATCGCAGCGAGGCTCGCAGTGCACTGTCGACCATTGAGTTGCGCGCCACCACAGCTGGGAATGCTGTGGCCGGCGGGTACCAACCCGGTACCAAAACGCTGCCCTGTGGTCACGACTGGAGACTCTGGAACCGAAGGGGGCGATATCCGTAGGTTCGGTGCCGCCGATCGCTCGAGGCTCGTGGGGCACGACTTCGACATGGTTGCTACTGGTGAGTCTCGGCGCATTCGACGGTCGCAGTCGGCCACTCGGGGCGGCGATGGCGAGTTCCTGCGGCGCGGCAACCCACCACCGCAAGTTGTCAGACTCCTGCCAACCATCCCTGCTTGGATGGTCCCAGACAGTTGCTCCCGACGTCACTGATGGACTTGAACGTGACGCTAGGTCATGTTAGACCAACGTTCGAGGCCAAGATATGGCTGAGAGAGGTGAGGCAATGAGTCCAAGAAGAGTGTTACCCGCTGCAATATCAGCGTTGACGGCGGTCCTGTTGTGTTCAAGTACTGCCTTGGCGAGGCCGCCAGCGAGCTTTCCTGCAGAAGTTGACAGCAGGCCAGACTTTGCTGCGAGTCCGTTCGGGAGAGATTTCGCCCCAGAGGCCCGACCCTCTCGCACGGAGCGGCGTGAGATGATTGCAGCGGCAAATGAGGCCATGACGGACCGAATGGGCGATAGGCCAGGAGGTGGAGCCTGGCTTGTCGAGGACCAAGTCCGGTTCTACGACTCGCCGGGCGGAGTCACCATGGTGCCCAACAACTCGCGGGTTCTCGCAAGCGGGGCGATCGTTCCGGATGAGGAAGTGCTGGGGGAAACCGGTGACTCACTGATCTACAACTTCGGCTGGTGGAGCGTGTATCGTCCACGCGTCACAACGATCCACTTCTCTGCCGAAGAGTCCAACGCGTACAACTACAATGATCGTTGGGAGTCCTTCTCGACCTACACCTCGTCGTCCGCCCGGATCAAGAGCTGGTGGTCACTCATTCCCCTAGCGGAGAGCTACGAGGCCTCGCGCTTCGGATCAACGGGCTCCGACTGGGACTACGCCGTCGGCTCCATCGAATCGGGAATGGAGCGCTACGATGGGATGGGCTACTCGTGGGCTCAGCAGGGTGTCCGCAGCTCCAACTCCTCGGCTGAGTTCACAGGGGTTGCTCCCAAGTCTTCAGCCAACCTGCAGAATTGCAGGATTTCGACGGTCGAGACCGGAGTTGGCATTGGGGGGGGATCCTACACTTCCGGTGGAGCGAGCGTCTCGGTCTCGTCGTCAACGGAGCAGTGTGAGCGCACAACCGTTGCCGGAACCACCAGCCAGCGGGGTTGGTTCACTCAGACCTATCGACCGCTAGGCAATTCCACGATGGAGGCGCGTGAGTTGTATCAATCGATCGGGTTGAGGTGGCCGGAGGGAACCTTCTGGGGCCCTCAGGTTGGCCACGGGATCAATAGCTGCTGGCCTGCCGGCGGCAGCTGGGGTTCTGCTAGCGTCAACTGCTCGTAGATTGGATTCTGATGGGAACGCGCGCCTCACTTAAGTTGACCACTATTGCGATCGCAGGCCTTTTGGCTGTTGGCTCTGCCGTGGTCGCATCCGGCGGTCCGGAGGGGGGCGCGCGCTCCCGCAGTGTATTTCTGGTAGTGCCAGAGTCCATCGATGAGGCAGTCGTTGTGGATGCGGTAGAGTTCTGGGCGCGTGGCGGTATCGATATCGAAGTAGGCTCCTACCGGGAGGGGGGACCAGAAACTCCAGCAGCCGTGATCGCTCAGATGCCCATTTGCGACGCGGGTCAACCTTGGCGCACCTCGGTGTCGGTTGTATTGGAGGCTTCGGACAAGACCACAATTGCTTTGGTGCGCGTTTCCGACTTTCGCACTGCCAGCCCGAGTGACGTAATTGCAGCCCACACATGCAGGAATGCTGACGGTGGTTCGTGTAGTCTGGCACCTGCGGATTCCTTCATATTGCAGAACTTCGACGGCATCGAGCTGACCGACGACCAGGCCTCACTTGCTCTGGCCCATGAGATCGGCCATGCCCTCGGCTTTGGGCACCCGGGCTCGGACGAGTGTGCAGTAGGTGCTGGCTCCGAGAGGTCCGTGATGGCGGCCACCGTGCTTCTGACATCGAACTCGCTTGCCGAAGTGGAATTGCCGGATGTTCTATCGTAGTCGCGGACTTGGCCTACTTGTCATGGTCCTGATGGTCGGGTGTAGCTCCAATGGGGTAACGCAAGTCCAGGGTGCGGAGGCTTGGGAGATAACCAACGTTGAGGACTCGGCTGAGTGGCTAATCCCGGAGGGTTACGAGGTTCTCACTGTCAATAATGAGTTCGCCTTCGTGGCGGCAATCGGAACTCCGATGGCGGTTGGGTCAGGCTGTCTGCTGGTCGGGCGAGTGCACCACGACCCATGCGGTGTCGAACTGGAGGATGGCGAGTCCAGATTCACGTCCGACCCGTCAGGTTCGCCACTTGCGGTCTCCGGCCTAGCCGGCATCCGCGTGCAGGGAGAGGCTCTCTACTCACGCGCTGCGTCGGAGAGTGTCTCGGCTCGGGCCGATCTTCGACTTGTTGGTGGCTTGCAAGTTCCCGTCTTTGAGATCTACGGGCGCGATCAGTTTGTTCCTGTCGCTACAGGATCATTGTGCCCGTCCAACGACCCGTCCTGCGTCCGACTCGACAGCCCCGGTTGCGAGCTGAAGGCGGGGCGAATCGATTGCAATGTTGACTCAACATACCTGTCGGTGACCTCGGGTATTCTGAGGCGATCGGAGCTCGAAGTGGTCCGCAGCGAAGTTGTTGGGTCGGCCTAGTTGGTGATCAGCGCGGGTCGCGTTCCGAACCGGTTCTGGAGGCGTCGAGATGCGTCCTTCGGCGGCGGAACCTTGACCCCGTTGGGTGGACATCGTTGGGAAGAACGCCCGTCATGCGCCGCTCGGGCAAGCATCCCGAGCAGTCCGGCAGGACGCCCACGAGTCGGTTGCGCCAAGTCTGGTCGCACGATCGTCCAGCCCGCCCGAGCTCTGGAGATCGCGGAAAGGGAGGGCGATCGGGACGCCAGCCGGGGCTCTCTGCGCGAATCGGAACGTGAAGGGCTGCGCCGTATACCGAATACAATCGGACTCTCCGGCGGAAGGCCGCAAATTGCGTGCTTGAGCTGAGCCCCTGAATCTGGTCCAGGTGGCGTGTCCCCCTAGAAGTGGACCGGGTTTGCGAGAGTTGGGTGCTTCTGAGGAGGACCCGTCATGCCGCTTGCGTATTCCGCCGAGTACCGATCGATGGTGCTCGAACAAACTCGAGCCGGAGCCAAGGCCGCAGACCCAGCCCAGCACCTCCAGGTGAGCGAGGCCACGATCCACCAGTGGATCGCCCAAGACAAGATCGACCAAGGCGACCGCCCCGGCAACACCACGACCGACAACGCCGAGCTCCGGGCCGCCCGCCGTCGGATCGCTGAACTCGAGACCAAACTCGCCGCCACGAAACGCGCCAGCGAACTCTTCACCGAGGACCGGGTGGCGCGCCCAAAAGACCTGTTCCCGATCGTCGCTCAACTCGCCGCTGAAGCCCACAGCTCCAAACGCGTTTGC
>JAWSVN010000213.1:0-12907 GCA_033851875.1 Acidimicrobiales bacterium | reverse complement strand
CGGTGCATCACGGTCACGGCGGCGCCGACCTCGCCCCGCTCGGTGAAGTTGGCGGCGAAGGCGTCGGCGACGCCCTGCCAGCCGGGGGCGACCCGGCCCTCGATCGGTGTGGTCATCGGGCCCAGCCTGGCACGGCGGTCAGGCCGTGTCGTCGCCGACCCGTTCGTTGGTCATCGACCGGAACAGCAGGTGGACACCGATCGGCAGGGTGATGACGATCGCCAGCGCCGCCAGGATCAGGGCTGCGGCGCCGCCGCCGCCGAGATCGATCGCAGCGCCGACGGCGGCGAGCAGGAAGGCGCCCGGGCTGGCCTTTCCGGCTGCGTGGAGGCGGGCGGCCGTCGTGCGCAATCGGGCCACGCCGATGGCGGCGATGATCGCCAGCGCGCCGGCGGCGAGCAGGAAGACACCCGAGATCACCTCACGCACCATCGTTGGCTCCCGCGGTCTCTGTCTTGTCGGTGTCGGTGTCGGTGTCGAGATCATCGGCGTCGTCGACGAGGGTGGTGGCGGCCAAGGTGGCGGTGAAGCCGATCACGGCGAGCACCACCGGCACCATCAGGAAGGTGTCGTCGTCGCGGCGGGCGGCGTCGGCGGCGATCGCCCCCATCAGCGACACGATCACGACGTCGAGCGCCATGATCCGGTCGGCCAGGCCGGGACCGGCGATCAGGCGGACCCCGCCGCCGATGGCGGCGAACCCGAAGCAGGCGATCGCGATGAACTCGATCATCGGGCCACCCCCGACGGGAAGGCGTGGTCGGCCAACTCGGCCAGGCGGTGGACGTGGGCGACCGTGTCGGGTTCGCGGTGGCCGTGCAACAGGTGGAGCACGACGGCGCCGGTCGAGTCGTCGACGTCGACCACGGCGGTGCCGGGGGTGAGGGTCACCGCCGAGGCGATCAACAGCAGGTGACGACGGCCGACCTCGCCGAGGGCGACGGTGACGTAGCGCTCGTCGGTGTAGTCGGTGGGGGTGAGCACCTCTCGGGCCACCGCCACGGTCGACTCGACCAGGTCTCGCATGATCGCGCCGGCCAGGGCGACCAACGGCACGATCCGCACGCCGGGCTTCGACGGCGGACCGAACACGGCGATCAGGGCGAGACCGAGACCGAGCCCGGCCACGATGTTGCCGAGCGTCGCCTCGCCCCACAGCGCGCACCAGGCAGCGGCGAGGGCGACGGCGGCCAGGAGGTTGCCGCTCGAACGGAGGCGCCCGATCACGAGCCGACCTCCACCTGCTCGAGGCCCTGCAGTTCCAGGGCGGCCCGGCCGGCCAGCTCGAACAGGCCGCCGGCGGCCAGCGAGATGCCGATCGTGCCGGCGACGGCAAGGGCCGTCGCAGCGGTCATCGCCCGGCTCGAGCCGCGGGGCTGCAGGTCGTCGTCGTCGGTGCTGGCACCCCAGAACACGCCGATCCAGATCTTCGTCATCGACAACAGGGTGAGCACGCCGGCCACGAGGGCGGCCGCCACCACCAAGGCCTCACTGGCCTCGACCCCGGCCGAGATCACGCCGAGCTTGGCGACGAAGCCCGAGAACGGCGGGAGGCCGGCGAGGCTGATCGCCGGCACGGCGAAGAGGGCGGCCACGATCGGGCGCCGTCCGGCGAGCCCGCCGATGCGGTCGAGGTCGCTCGATCCCTCCGAACCCTCGATCAGGCCACCGACGAGAAAGAGCACCGTCTTCACCGGCATGTGGTGGACGAGGAACACGATGGCGCCGGTGAGGCCGGCGGTCGAGAACAGGCCGAGTCCCATCAGCATGTACCCGATCTGGCTGATGACGTGGAACGACAGGATCCGCTTCATGTCCCCCTGGGCGAGGGCGCCGACGGCGCCGATCAGCATCGTCAGGCCGGCGACGACGAGCAGGACCGGACCGAGTTCGTCCATCTGGGTCATCGTGTGGAACCGGATCATGGCGTAGACGCCGATCTTGGTGAGCAGGCCGGCGAAGACGGCGGTGATCGTGGTCGGCGCCGTCGGGTAGGAGTCGGGCAGCCACGAGAACAGCGGGAAGACGGCCGCCTTCGTGCCGAACACGACGAAGAACCAGGCGCCGATGCCGAGCTTCACGCCCGACTCGAGCTCGGGGAGCCGCTCGGCCAGCAGGGCCAGGTTGACCGTGCCGGTGGCGGTGTAGACGAAGGCGGTGCCGAGCAGGAAAAGGGTCGACGCCAGCAGGTTCATCGCCACATAGGTCATGCCCGAGCGGATCTGGGCCCTGGTGCCCTGGTGGGTGAGCAGGACGTAGCTGGCGACCAGGATCAGCTCGAACGAGACGAACAGGGTGAACAGGTCGCCGGTGAGCATCGACAGCGACACGCCGGAGGTGAGCACGCCGAGCAGGGGCCCGACGAGCTGGGGGTCGGCGGCCCATCGGGTGCGGCGCTGCCCGATCGAGAACAGCTCGACCAACACGATCACGCCCAGCGCCACGGGGAGCACCAGGACGGCGAACAGGTCGGCCACGAGTTCGATGCCGAGCTCGGGGTTCCACTCGCCGACTCGCAGGCGATGGGTGCCGTTGGCCTCGACCCGCACCAGCAGGGCGACCGCCGCGGCGAACGCGGCGAGCAGGCCGCTGAGGGTGACGGCGTCACGGACCCGGGGCCACGGGCGCACCAGCAACGACAGCGCCGTCGCCGCCAACGGGGCGACGATCGGGAGCACGATCAGGAGGCTCATGGGGTCGCCCCCTCGTGNNGGCGCTCTCATCGCCTTCGGCGATGCGCCGGTCCTCGAGATCGTCCTCGACGAGGTCCTCGCCGGTGAGCAGGCGCTGGCGCACGGCCAGCGACAGCAGGAACAGGGTGAGCCCGAACGAGATCACGATCGCCGTCAGGCTCAGGGCCTGGGGCACCGGGTTGGCGATCTCCTCCGCGATCGAGGGATCGGACGGGGAGTAGATCGGAGCCTCGCCGGCCGGGCCGCCCGCCACCAGCAGGGCCAACACCGCGGCGTGGCCGAGCAATGCGAAGCCGAGCACGATCCGGCTCAGCGAACGAGACGTGATCAGGTAGATGCCGACCGAGACGAGCACGCCGACGAGGAGGACGAGGGAGAAGCTCACGACGCCGTCTCCTGCAGCCGGTCGAGGTCGTTCATGTCGTCGCCGAGGCCGTGGAGGAGGGCGGCGATCAGACCGACGACGACGGCGGTGACGCCGATGTCGAACGGCAACGCGGTGCCGCCCTTCACCGAGCCGAAGATCGGCAGGTCGACCGTGGCCAACCCCTGATCGAGCACGCCGTCACCCCACAGCAGCGGGAGCAGCGCCGAGGCGACGACCACGGCAGTGCCGACCCCGAGCAGGGGGATCGCCGGAGGGATCACCATCCTTGCGAGGGCTCGCAGGGTGATGACGGCGCCGAACACGAGGCCGGCGGCGAAGCCGCCGCCGGGACGGTTGTGGCCCGCCACCAGCAGGTAGATGCCGAGCAGCATGGCGGCCGGGGTGATCAGCTCGACGCCGAGGCGGACCACCGGCGACTCGGGCAGACGATCGGCCGCCGTGGAGACCTTGGGGAGCGGACCGGCCGGGTGGCGGTCGCCGGCGCGGGAACGCCGGGGCAACGGGGCGCCGGCCAGGGCGAGCACGCCGAGCGAGACGGCGACGAGCACCACGACCTCGCCGACGGTGTCGAGGGCCCGGACGTCGGTGAGGATCACGTTGACGATGTTCTTGCCGCCGCCGGTCTCGTAGGCCTCGTCGGCCAGGCGGCCGATCGGGGCGGTGCCCGCCGGGGCAGCGCCGGCGGCGATCAGGGCCAGGGTGACGGCCACGCCGCTGACCGCGGCGACCAACACTCGCACGGCCCGCCACGTGGTGCCGACCGGCGGGAAGCGACGGCCGAGGCGAGCGAGGCCGCCGACGAAGCCGATGACGATGACGGTCTCGACCAGGAACTGGGTGAGGGCGAGGTCGGGGGCGCCGATGGCGACGAACAACCCGGTCATGCCGGCGCCGACCGCACCGAGGGCGAGGGCGGCGTCGAGCCGGGACCGCACGGCGCCGATGGCAAACGCCGCGATCGCCACCGACAGGGCCAGCACCGCCTCGGTGGCCGACGAGGCGACCACGAGGTGGTCGGTCCGAAGGCCCGACCAGAACGGGACCGTGGTGGCCGCCGCCACCATCGACATCGTCACCAGGTAGACGGGCAGCGAGCCGTGCTGCACCTTCGAGATCGCCTTCGGCGCGGCAGCGAGGAAACCGTCGACGGCCCGGTCGAAGCCCCGGGCGCCGAGGGGACGCGGGGCGTCGGCCACCCGACGGGTGAGGGCGACGCCGAGCGGGAGGCCGACGACGAAGGCACCGACCGTCGACCACAGGGCGGGGGTGAGGCCGTGGTAGCGGTAGAGCTTGTAGGCCTCCGCGGCGGGGTCGAGCTGCACGGCAGCCGGGAGGATGATGTCGTTGACGGTGCCGAGCACGGCGAAGCCGAGCAGGCCCGTGGCGGCGAGCACCACCGACGGCGCGGTCATCAACGGTCGCAGCGGGGCGACCGTTGTCGCCGCTCCCGCCTCGGTGGCGATCTCGGTGAAGACGCCGAGCACGAAGCGCAGGGTGTAGGCGACGGTGAGGGCGGCGCCGCCGATCACCGCAGCGGCGACCACGACCCCGAGCGAACCGTCGAGCTTGAGCACGGCCTCGACCGCGGCCTCCTTGGCGGCGAACCCGAGCAGGGGAGGGGCGCCCGCCATCGATGCCGCCGCGGCGACGGTCACCCAGAAGGCGACCGGCATCGAGGTCCGCAGGCCGCGCAGCTCGCCGATGTCGCGGGTGCCGGTGCGGATGTCGACCTCGCCGACGACCAGGAACAGGGCGGCCTTGAACAGGGCGTGGGCAAACAGCAGGGCGACCCCGGCGAACGTCGCCTTGGCGGTGCCGGCGGTGAGCAGGGTGATCAGCAGGCCGAGCTGGGAGACGGTGCCCCAGGCCAGGATCAGCTTGGCGTCGCGCTGGCGCAGCGCGCCGATCGCTCCCCACAGCATCGACGCGATGCCGAAGGTGAGGCCCGTCCAGCGCCAGGCGTCGACCTCGCCGAGCGCCGGCGACACGACGGCCACCAACAGCACGCCGGCCTTCACCATCGTCGCCGAGTGGAGGTAGGCGCTCACCGGGGTGGGGGCGGCCATCGCCCCCGGCAGCCAGACGTGGAACGGCACCTGGGCCGACTTGGTGGCGGCCCCGATCAAGATGAGCACGGCGGCGACGGCGGCGGCCGTGCCGCTCGGGGCCGGGCCGTCGACGAGGTCGGCCAGGGCGGTCGACCCGGTCTCGCCGGCGAGCACGAGGAGCCCGGCGAGGAGGCTGAGGCCACCGGCGCCGGTGATCAGCAGCGCCCGTCGGGCGGCGGCCCGCACGGCGGCGTCGGTGTGCTTGTGGCCGACCAAGAGGAACGAGGTGATCGACGTGAACTCCCAGAAGATGAACAGGGTCCAGACGTCGCCGGCCCACACCAGGCCGAGCATCGAGGTGGCGAAGGCGAGCAGGGTGGCGGGGAAGCGGCCGGCGCCGGCGGCCCCGGCGCTGAAGTAGCCGGCGGCGTAGACGAACACGAGGGCGCCGATGCCGCCGACGAGGGTGGTCATCACCAGGGCGAGAGGGCTGGCGCGGAAGGTGAGGACGAGGTCGAGGCCCTCGACCCAGGTGACGTCGAAGCCCGGGGTCGGGTCGCCGTCGGACCGGCCGGCGAGCTGCCCGATCGCCCAGATCGCCGTCGCAGCGCCCGGGACGGCCGCCACGAGCAGGGCGGCGCGGATGCCGGCGCGCGCCCCGGCGAAGGCAGCGGCGGTGATCCCTGCGAGGTGGAGGGCGAGCAACCAGATCACGTGGGCAAGGATAAAGGCGGTTTGCAAGAGGTCCGATGCAATACACGTCACACAACACCCCTCTTTGAAAGTGTGTGTTGTGGGTCTACGATCGGCGAGTAGTTCGTCGAATGCACCAGGAGTCGACCCGATGCCGACACCCGCTGCGACGTCCACACGGTCGTGGACGTTCCTCACCAATCATGCCCACGTGCTCCTCGTGATCAGTCTCGATCCCGAGATCCGGCAGCGAGAGATCGCCGATGCCGTCGGCATCACCCTCGGCGCGGCCCAACGAATCGTGCACGATCTCGAAGAGGCCGGCTATCTCGCCTCCGAGCGGATCGGGCGGCGGAATCGCTACCAGCTCGCCGGCGACCTCCCGTTGCGTCACCCGCTCGAGCAGGACCGCACCGTGACCGACCTCTTGTCGGCGCTCCATTCCTCCGACAGCTCGGTGGAGTGAGCAGCTAGGTTGCCGGGCATGTCCGGCCAGCCGAGTCAGTCAGACGGGCGGGTGTCCGTCGGGCGGCCCAATCAGTTGCTCGGGATCGGCGCTGTCGTCGGCGCCGTGATGTGTTTCGCCATCAGCTTCGGGATCCTCAAGTGGCCGGGGATCCCCGGCTCGGTGATCGCCTGGTGGCGCCTCGTCGGGTCGTCGGTGCTGTGGTGGGCGTTGCTCGTCGGATTGCGGGCCTCGAAGGGGCGGCCGCTGCCTTCGGCGACGGTGTGGCGTCACGCCCTTCCCGCCGCCCTGCTGTTCGGCCTCTACATCTCGATCTTCTTCACCGCCGTCACCCGTACCAGCGTCGCCCACGCCGAGTTCATCAACAGCCTCACACCGCTCGCTCTCGTGCCGGTCGGACTGGTGTTCTTCGGCGAGAAGCCCGACTGGAAGGCGCTGCGCTGGGGTCTGGTGTCGCTCGTCGGGCTGGTGATCGTGCTGTTCCTCGGGCCGGCCAACGGCGCCGCCACGGTCGAGGGCGACCTGCTGATGATCATCGTGGTCGGCTGTTCGGTGTCGTACCTCTCGGCGTCGAAGTGGGCGCGCCGCAACGGGGTCGACACCGTCGACTTCATGGCGATCGTGATGCCGGTGGCCCTGGTGACCGCCACTCCGGTGGCGCTGTCGATCGCCGGCGACGAACTGTGGCCGCTGTCGGGCAAGGCGTGGACGGCGATCGCAATCCTGTCGGTCCTCACCGGTGGCGTGGCCCACGGGTTGCTCTTCTTCGCCCACCGCCACGTGCCGATCGGCATGGTGTCGGTCATCCAGGTGAGCCAGCCGGCGCTGAGTGTGTTCTGGGCGTGGGTGATCGTTGGCGAGATCGTCACCCTCGCCCAGGTGCCGGGCATGGTGCTGGTGATCGTCGGCCTGGCGATGGTGATCCTCGTCAGCCAGCGCAAGGCCGGCGCAGCCGCCGCGTCCAGCTGACTGGTTGGCCGGAATGGTGGGCATCGTGTCATTGACGCCACGCACTGACTGACCGCACACTGCGGGCATGGCTCGCTCCCGCCCGACCCACCCGGTCGCCGTCCTGGCCTACCCGGGTGTGCAGGCGCTCGACGTGGTCGGCCCCTTCGAGGTGTTCCGAGGCGCGGATGTCGCCCTCGACGAGCGTTGGTATGCGCCGACCGTCGTGTCGTTCGACGGCGGGCCGGTCGTCACCGAGAGCGGCCTCGAGATCGGGTCCTCGCCGGTGCCGGGGCCTCGTGCCCGGGTCGACACCGTCGTGGTCGCCGGCGGGGAGGGGTCCCGCGTGCTCCACGACGACGCCGCGTTCGTCGCCGACCTCGGTCGCCTGCTCGAACGAGCCCGCCGGGTGGTGTCGGTGTGCACCGGCGCCTTCCTCGTCGCCGCCACCGGGCAGGCCGACGGCAAGCGGTTGGCCACCCACTGGGCCCACGCCGAGGGGCTCGCCCGTCGCCACGGTGAGGTGACCGTCGAGCCCGACGCGATCTGGGTCCGAGACGGCGCCCTGTGGTCGTCGGCCGGCGTGACCGCCGGGATCGACGTGGCCCTCGCCGTGGTCGAGGCCGACCACGGGCCCGAACTGGCCCAGACCGTCGGCCGTCACCTGGTGATGTTCCTGCGACGGCCCGGCGGCCAGTCCCAGTTCGCCGAACCCGCTGGTCCGGTGGCACCGCCGACCGGCGCTGACCCGGCGGTTGGTCCCGACGCGGACCCGGTCCGTCGAGCGCAACGCCTCGTGGTCGACGACCCGGGCCGCGACCATCGCGTCGAGGTGTTGGCCGCCGCCGTCGGTATGAGCCCCCGCCACTTCACCCGCTGCTTCACCGCGTCGGTCGGCGTGAGCCCGGCCCGCTACGTGGCCGAGGTGCGGGTCGAGGCCGCCCGCCACGCCCTCGAGACCAGCTCGGCCACCGTCGCCGTCGTCGCCCGCCGCTGCGGGTTCGGCACGGCCGAGACGATGCGCCGCACCTTCGTCCGCCACCTGGGCGTCGCCCCCGACGACTACCGCCGTCGCTTCAGTCTCCAGCCCTGACCCTTCCTCAAAGCCCTGACCCTTCCTCGAGCCCGGTCCGCCCGTCCCCACCAGAAAGGCCCTTGCCATGACCACCGTCGCCTGTGTGCTCTATCCCCGCCTCACCGCCCTCGACCTGATCGGCCCCTATGAGGTGCTCCAGCGCATCCCCACCCTCGACCCCGTGTTCGTCGGCCACCAGCGCGGCGAGATCCGCACCGAGAACGGCTTCCTCGGCCTCACCGTCGACGCCACCTTCGACGAGGTGCCGACGCCCGATGTGATCGTCGTGCCGGGCGGCGTCGGCAGCCGGGCGATGATGACCGACGACACGATCCTCGACTGGCTCCGGTCGGCCCACGCCACCACGACGTTCACCACCTCGGTGTGCACCGGCTCCCTCGTCCTCGGCGCCGCCGGCCTGCTCGACGGGCTCACCGCCACCACCCACTGGGGCACCGTGTCGACGCTCGAGAAGACCGGTGCCACCTACTCGACCGAGCGGGTGGTCGAACACCTCGACGAGCGCATCATCACTGCGGCCGGGGTGTCGAGCGGGATCGACATGGCGCTGCGGCTCGTCGCCCTGCTCGCCGACGACGTCGCCGCCCAGGCGTCGCAGCTGATGATCGAGTACGACCCGCAGCCGCCGTTCGACGCCGGGTCGGTGGCCAAGGCCGACGCGATCGGTTCCGAGGTGATGACCCGGGTCGTGGAGTACGCCCAGCACCGCGAGTGACGTCACCGCGAATGAGGGGGTTGCGGAATGTCACCTCGATGTGACACGCGTTAAGGTCCCGCCGCATGCAGATCGATTCGTCCACGCCGCTGACCTCGGCCGCCGCCGATCCGGGCGCCGCCGGCCTCGATGCCGACCGCCTCGGCAAGATCGCGGCCCACTTCGACGCCCGCTACTTCGGGCCCGGCAAGATCGCCGGCGCCCAGCTCGCCATCATGCGGGGCGGTACCCTCGGTTACTTCGAGAGCTTCGGCCAGCGTGACCGCGAGCGGTCGCTGCCGGTGGCCGACGACACGATCTGGCGTCTCTACTCGATGACCAAGCCGATCACCGGCGTGGCGATGATGACGCTCTACGAGGACGGGCACTTCCAGCTCGACGACCCCGTGCATCGCTGGATCCCCGAGTGGCGCGACATGACGGTGCGCGAGGTGGCCGACGACGGCACCGAGCAGATCGTGCCAGCCGAGCGCCCGCCGACGATCCGCGACATCCTCAGCCACACCTCGGGCATCGGGTACGGCGAGAAGAACAACGACCTCGTGCTCGGCAACAACTGGCTGTCGGGCCACGACCTGGCCTCGATGGCGCCGATGTTCGGCGAGTGGCCGCTGCGGTTCCAGCCCGGCTCTCACTGGCTCTACAGCCACGGCATGGACATCGCCGCCCGCCTCGTCGAGATCATGTCGGGCCAGACCTACGACGAGTACCTGCGGACCCGGATCTTCGAGCCGCTCGGCATGGTCGACACCGAGTTCTGGGTGCCCGACGACAAGCTCGACCGCTTCGCCGCCTGCTACGGCCGCAACGCCCGCAAGGAACTCGTGCTGGTCGACGACCCCGAGACCAGCACCTACCGCCGGGTGCCGAAGCTGCTCAACGGTGGCGGCGGCCTGGTCGGCACCACCGCCGACTACGCACGCTTCACCACGATGCTGGCCAACGGCGGCGCGCTCGACGGCACCCGCATCCTCGGCCGCAAGACGATCGAGCTGATGACGTCGAACCACCTGCGAGGCGACGGCGAGATGGCCGACTTCGCCCTGCCGATGGGATATGGCGAGGTCGGCTTCGAGGGCGCCGGCTTCGGTCTGACCGTCGCGGTGTCGAAGGGGCCGGGCGCCACCGGCGTCGCCGGCTCGCCCGGCGAGTTCATGTGGGGTGGGGCGGCGTCGACCACGTTCTGGGTCGACCCGGCCGAGGACCTGTCGGTCGTGTTCATGACCCAGCTGTTGCCGTCGGGAACCTTCAACTTCCGAGGTCAGCTCAAGGCGCTGACCTACGGGGCGCTGCTCTAACTCACCCCTTCTGGGAGCGGCCGCGGGCCTGGATGGCCTCGCGGTTCGCCGCCAGGGCGTCGGCGTCGAAGCCGGCCGCCCACTCGGCGGAGTAGGTCTGCTCGGCGTCGAGGGCCGGGTCGTCGAAGGGGGCGTTGGCGGTGCGGTAGGCGCCCTTGATCGCAGCCAGGTTGGCGGCCGGGATCTGGGCCATCGTCGACGCCAGCTCGAGCGCCCGGTCGAGCAGGTCGTCGTGGGCGACCACCTCGTTGACCAGACCCCAGTCGAGGGCCTTGGCGGCGTCGAGGTAGTCGCCGGTGAAGCTCATCTGGTGGGCGCGGCGCCGGCCGATCGCCTGGGGTAGCAGCACGCTGAGGCCCCAGCCGGGCATCACGCCGACCCGGGCGTGGGTGTCGGCGAACGCGGCTCGTTCGCTGGCGATCAGGAAGTCACAGCCGAGGGCCAGCTCGAAACCGCCGGTGACCGCCGGGCCGTTGACCGCGCCGATCAGCGGCTTGGTGAGGGTCTCGAACGGGAGGCGGCGCTTGGCCGTGCCGACCTCGAGTTCGAGGCCGCCGGTGGAGAGGTCCTTCAGGTCGAGGCCGGCGCAGAACGCCGGGTCGGCCCCGGTCAACACGATCGCCCGGATGTCGGGGTCGGCGTCGAGTTCGAGCATCGTCGAGAACAGGGTCGACCGCAGCGCCATGTTGAGGGCGTTGCGCTGCTTGGGCCGGTTCATCGTGACGAGGGCGACGCCCTCGGTCGAACGGTCGACGAGGACCACCTGGTCGGTCGTCGTGGTGGCTGTCGGGTCGGCGCTCATGACGCCACCTCCTCGGTAGGGATCATCTCGTAGGCGAGGGGGACGTGCTTGTGGCCGCCGACGAACGTCGTCTTCATCGTGCGCACCTCACCGTCGAGGCCCACCGACGCCAGCCGGGGGAGCAGGGTGCCGAAGAGGCTGCGCAGCTCGTTGCGGGCGAGCTGGGCGCCGAGGCAGAAGTGGACGCCGTAGCCGAAGCTGATCTGCTTGTTCGCGTTGTTGCGGGTGATGTCGAAGCGCAGCGGGTCGTCGAACACCTTGGGGTCGAGGTTCGCCGCCTTGTAGGAGAGGTAGAGCCAGTCACCCTTCTTGATCTCCTGCCCGGCGACGACGGTGTCGGCCGTCGCGGTGCGCATGAAATGCCGGACCGGGGCGGTCCAGCGCAGCATTTCCTCGACCGCGTTGTTGAGCAGCGACGGGTCGTTCTTGAGGAGCTCGAACTGGTCGGGGTGCTCGGCCAGCGCCGCCATCCCGCCCGCCATCGCGGAGGACGTGGTGTCGTGCCCGGCGGTGGCGACGATGATGTAGTAGCCGAGCTGCTCGAGGGTCGGCATCGGTTCGCCGTCGATCTCGCCGTTGGCGATGAACGAGGCCAGGTCGTCGGTCGGGTTGGCCTGCCGTTCGGCCGTGAGGCCCGAGAAGTAGGCGAAGAAGTCGGCGATGATCCCGTTGAGGACCTCGGGGGTGAGGGGCTCGCGCTGCAGGTCGGGGTCCTGGCCGCCGAACAGCTCCTGGGTGAGCTTGAGCATGCGGGCGTAGTCGTCCTCGGGAAGGCCGAGGATCTTGAGGATGACCTGGAGCGGATAGGGCACCGCGATCTCGCTGCAGAACTCGAGCCGCCCTCCCTTCGCCTCGAAGGTGGCGACGGCCTGCCGTGACAGCTCGGCGAGACGGTCGTCCATCCGCTTGAGGCTCGACGGCTTGAACCAGTCGGCGGTGAGGCGCCGATACTTGGGGTGGTCCGGGGCGTCCATGTTGATCAGCGAGCGGATCGTGAGATCGCGCTGCTCGATCGCCTCGCGGTGGGCAAGCACCGGCTCCGGTTCGTTGGTGAACAGTTCGGGCTGGCGCTCGATGTCCATCACCGCGGCGTGGTCGATGACCGCCCAGAACGGATCGATCCCCTCGCGTTCGATCCGGTGGATGCCGCCGACGGCGTGGAGGTCGAGCGCCGTTCGGTTCCAGTCGTCGATGTCACCCCACCGCTGGTGGTCGGTGAACAGGTCGCGGTCCCTTGATCCCTCTGCGGTACCCATAGGGCCCGGACGGTACCGCGCTGTCACCTCCTGGGTCCAAGTCGCTCATGCGGGGTCCAGGTGGCGAGCGAGCGGCGCGACGAGGCGGCGACGCTCTCCGGGCGCCGGCGGCTCGTGGTGGAGGGCGACGACCGGATGGACGAGACCGAGCAGCGCCGCGTCGGCGATCCGCGCCCGTTCCGGGTCGAGAACGGTCTCCAGCGCCGCCGTTCGGTGGACGCGCTGGTCGCCGAGCCGGGCCGCGACGGAAGGGACGTCAGCGGCGGCTCGGGTGAGGTGCACGGCGGTGGGTCGCACGAGCTCGGCGACGATCGCCACCAACAGCTCCATCGTCGGCGACCAGTCGGCAGGTCGCACCTCGATGGGAGGCGGTGGTGCGGTCGCCTGGCGAGCCGCGGCCAGGAGCCGCCGTCGAGTGCGGGCGACGTGGCGCTCGGCGACGGCGGTCAGCACGACCTCGAGCACGGTCGTCCCGCCGGCGCCGGCGCTTCGGGGGTTGCCGGG
>JAWSVN010000037.1:0-18696 GCA_033851875.1 Acidimicrobiales bacterium | reverse complement strand
GCGACTACCCGACCCAGGTGACGGACAAGTCCGGTCGCCCGGTGTGCATCGTGCAGGCGTGGCAGTACGCGGCGGTCGTGGGCGAGCTCCACGTCGACTTCGACCGGTTCGGGCACGTCGCCTCGTGTGAGGGCACCCCGCACCTGATGCTCGGTGCGGACGGCATCGACGGGGTGATGGCAATTGTCGACGCCGATCCCCAGCTGACCGTGGTGACGCCCGACCCCGACGCCGAAGCTGTGCTCGCCGCCTTCGAGGGTGACGTGGCCGCCTTGGCCGCCGTCCCGATCGCGACGGTGACCGACGACCTGTGTCTCGAGCGCATCCCGGGTCAGGGCCGCAGCGCGATCGCCGGCTGCACTGCCCTCACCGCCGAGAACGGCGGCGACATCCAGCAGCTGGTGGCGACCGCGTTCCGCGAGATGAGCTTCGAGGCCGACATCGCCCTGCAGAACGCCGGCGGTGTGCGCATCGACATCCCGGCCGGGCCGATGTCGATCGCGGATGCCTACGAACTGCTGCCCTTCGCCAACACCCTGGTCAACCTCGAGATGACCGGCGCCCAGATCAAGGCGTCGCTCGAGGAGGGCATCGAGAACGCGGTGATGCCCGACGGCTCGACGGGTGCCTACCCGTACGCCGCCGGGCTCCGCTTCGACGTCGACCTCACCCAGCCGGCCGGCAGCCGGGTCTCCAACCTGGAGTACCAGGCCAAGGGCACCGACTCCTGGGTCGCCTTCGACCTGACGGCCACCTACACCGTGGTGACCAACAGCTTCCAGGCGTCCGGTGGTGACGGGTACGACACCATGGGTGAGATCTACGGCTCGGGCGCCTACGTCGACACCTTCCTCGACTACGCCAAGTCGTTCATCGACTACGTCGAGACGCTCCCGGTCGACGGTGGCACCGGCCTGCCGGCGCTGTCGAAGCTCCCGGTCGAGGACTACTCGACCCAGAGCTTCACGCCGCTGCCCGGCTGATCCGGCCGGCGACATGACCGCCGCCGGCCGGGTGGCTCACCACTGGTCCCAGTGGATGAGTTCCTCGGCCGGCAGGCGGGCGGCCTTCTTGAAGTCGGTGCCCTTGGTGTAGGCCACCGGGAACAGGCCCGCCTGGGTGACGGTGTCGTAGGGGATGCCGAGCAGGTCGGCCACCTCCTTCTCGTTGGGAAGGTGGAGGGTGGTCCAGGCGGAGCCGAGTCCGCGGTGGCGCAGGGCGAGCATGAAGCTCCACACCGCCGGCAGGATCGAGCCCCACGCGCCGGCCTGCATCGCGGTCGGGGTGCCCTCGCCGAGGCGGCCGGCGATACACGGGATCACCATGAACGGCGCCTTGTGGAAGTTGTCGGCCAGGTACTGGGCCGACGACACGACCTTCTCGCGACGCTCGCCCCGGGTGTCGCCATCCGCGTACTCCGGTCCGGGCATCTTGGCGTAGCCGGCGAAGTTGGCGGCGTAGATGTCGGCGATCGCCTTCTTCTTGTCGGCGTCCTCGACGACGACCCACTGCCAGCCCTGGCTGTTGGAGCCCGTCGGGGCCTGGAGGGCGACGTCGATGCAGTCGACCACCGTCTGGCGGTCGACGGGGCGATCGAAGTCGAGGCGCTTGCGCACCGAGCGGGTGGTGGTGAGGACGTCTTCGGCAGTCAGGTCGAGCATGACGCTCAGCATGGGCCGGGGCAGCTTCGACGCGCCAATGCAACCCATGAGCGTCCGTCACAGAAAATCCCGTGCAATTCCTCACAAGCCGCCGAGCCGCTCCGATCGGTCAAGCAGCAAGGTGCAGCAACAAGCAACTATCTGCATCACGAAGCTGGAGGCATAATCATGATGGAGCAACTGACGACCGAGGAACGAGCGACCGTCGAGGCCAACGTGCCCCTCGTGCGCCACATCGTTCGCCGGCTGTCCGGACGGTTCCCGTCCTCCTACTGCGAGGATGATCTCATCCAGACGGGGATGATGGGGTTGATCGAGGCAACCCGCCGCTACGACCCGGATCGTGGCATCGCTTTCTCCACCTTCGCCGGCCGCCGCATCGAGGGCGCCGTCTACGACCTGATGCGGTCGGAGGACTGGCTGCCCCGCAGCCGTCGCAACATGGAACGCCAGATCGCCGCCGCCGAGCAGGAGCTCACCAGCCGCAACGGCGAACGCCCCAACGAGAGCCAGATCGGGGACATGTTGGGCATGACCGCCAAGCAGGTCGACCAGGCCCGCACCCACGTGATGAAGGCTCGGGTCGACAGTCTCGACCGGCCGATCGCGAATGGCCCGTCGGTCACCTCGCTCGGCGAGATGGTCGAGAGCGACGAGGAGGGTCCCGAGGACAACCTCGCCCACGCCGAGATGCTCGGTTACCTGCGCGACGGCCTGGATCTGCTGCCCGAGCGCCACCGTCTGGTGCTGATCGGCTTCTTCTTCGAGGGCAAGTCGGTCACCGAGATCGGTGCCTTCCTCGGTGTGACGCAGTCGCGAGCGAGTCAGCTCAAGAACGAGGCGATCGAGATGCTGCGGGTCGGCATGAGTCGTCAGTTCGACGAGAGCCCGGCCGAGGACGAGAGCCGTGGTCGTCAGCGTCGCTTCAACGACGAACTCGCCACCGCCAGCGCGTGGCGTGACCGGGTGAGTCTCAGCGTCTGAACGAGCAGCGTCTGACTACAGCTTCGGCCAGCGGCGGGCGGGACGCTTGGCGCTCTTCTTCGGGCCCAGCGCCCAACGGCGACGCCACGCCCCGGCATCGGGACCGTCGATCCTCGGCGTCGCCCCGGCATGGGCGTTGCGGCGGGCCTGCCACCAGCCGGTGCCGAACTCGTCGGCCAGCTCGTGGATGCGCTGCTCGACCCGCTTCGCGAAGTCGCGTGGGTTCTCGCCCTCGCCGAGGGTGAGCGGATCGCCGAACACGACCGCACAGCGGGCCCGCGTCGGCCAGTTCTTGCCCTTGGGCAGGATCGTGCCCGTCCCGTCGATGTAGATCGGCACCACCGGCACCCCGGTCTGCTTGGCCACGAAGGCCGCGCCGGGACGATGCTCCTGGGCCCAGCCGTCGGGGCTGCGGCCACCCTCGGGGTAGATGAGGAGGCTGTAGCCGTCCTCGATCACGCCGATCGTGTTCGACACCGACAGCTTCGAGATCTTCTGACGCTCGATCGGGATCGCCCCGATGAACAGTGCGGAGAGCGCCCCGGTGATCTTGTTGGGGAAGAAATAGTCGGCGCCGGCCGCCACCGCGAGCTTCTCGCGCAGGTGCCCGGGCAGGGTCGCCAGCATCAGCGTCGTGTCGGCGTGGGAGTGGTGGTTGGCGGCGAAGATCACCGGACCGTCGAGCTGCTCGACGCGGTCGCGTCCGATCACACGGGGCGAGCCGTAGATCCGGATCGCCGGCTTCATGAACCCCCACACCCCGGCCGTGCGCACCAGGCGCGCCGCGGGGCGACGCGACCACGACGTGTCGTAGTGCACGCCGGTGGTCGGCGGTTCGCTCCGCTTCTCCACCCCCTTGGGGGTGGCGGGCGGCGAGGTGATGAAGCGCAGCCAGTTCACGACACGTCGGCCATCAGGATCGGCGGGTTGTGCAGGTGCGTGATGCTCGGCTGCGGGCCGACGGTGTCGCCCGCCATCTCGAGGGCGTCCTGCAGGGTCGACGCCGGCTTGAAGCCGAGGCGGCGCACCGCGGCAGGGTCGCCGCCGACGACGATGACGGCGCCGAGGTGGTCGAGGGCGTGGGAGCACCAGTACCACATGTAGAACGGGTGCACGCCGTGGTAGGCGTAGCTGGTGCGGTAGAGGTGGCGGTACCACTCGTCCTCGGCGTAGGACTTCTCGTACTTCTTGTGCATCTCGACCGGGTCCTTGGTCTCGGACAGCACCTGTTCGAAGAAGTCGACGTAGCTCGGGTGGTGGACGGGGTGGAACTCCCACGGGGTCGGGTGGCTCATGATGAGCACGCCGCCCTCGCGCACCGGGGGCTTGCCCCGGTAGAGGTTGAAGAAGTAGCCGAGGCCCTGCACCGCCACCAGGATCGGGTTCATGATCGAGTTGACGTTGTAGGGGCTGAGGTAGGGGAGCCCCATCGTGAGGATGTCGGTCTGGCCCTCGACGCTGACGAGGTGCTGCTTGTAGACCATCTCGGTGGTCTTGCGGTGCACGGCCTCGACCTCGCCGGCCTGGACCGAGGTGAGCTCGTAGGGAGCGCGGTGGGCGTGGAACACCTTGCGGCGCTGGGCCGGCGACATGCCCTTGAGGCCGAGCTGCATCGCGCTGAACGCCGCCCGGTCGCGCATCGTCCACTCCCACTCCCGCTTCTGGAGGAAGGCGGTGGGGCCGTCGTGGCCGAAGGTGTTGGTGTTGATCGTCGTCTCGATCTGGAAGATGCGTGGGCCATGCGCCTTGATGACGTCGCCCTGGCGCCAGTTGGAGCGGTGGAGTTCGGAGTTCTCCTGGTCCATGAACGACTTCGACGCCCGCATCGTCTTGGGGTTGTGGTGGCTGCGCACCCCGGCGTAGCCCGACAGGCCCGTCGCGGTCGACTTCCAGCCGCCGTCCATCGACACGATGTTGATGTTGACGTAGACGACGAGGTCCGACTCGGCCGCTCGGCGCTGCATCTGCACCGTGTCGCCGTGGTCGGTCTCGCCGAGGATGACCATGTTGTCGGGGTCCTCGGCGTCGAGGTTGTAGAGCAGGCCGTCGGGGGCGAACGCCTCGTAGACGCGGTCGCCGACCGCGTGGCGCAGCTCGGCCTCGGTCATCCGACGGTGCAGGGCGAGGGCGGCGACGATGTGGACGTCGTCGACACCGGCCTCGGCCGCCATGTCGAGCACGGCCTCGATGATGCGCTGGCGCACGTCGGGCCGCTGCATCGGGGGCAGGGGCAGGGAGATGTCGTCGAACGCGATCGTCAGCTTCATGCCCGGCTTCAGCAGCGAGGGCAACGGGTCGTCCTCGATCGGGTTGAGCAGCGCTTGGCGGATCTCGTGGTCGGGATGGGCGAGGCCCTCGAGCGGCTCGGCCGGGTAGATCACGCGGCTGCGGCCCACCGGCAGCTTCTCCATCCGGAACCCCTCGCCGTGGTGGAACAGCAGGGGAGGGGTCTGGCGATCGACCTCGAGGACGAAGCCGGGCCGGGGGTTGGGGCGACGAGAGGAGGGCATGAGCTACTTCCTGCTCTTGCGGAGCGAGGGGAGGGGGCCGAGGGGGAGCGCGCGGTCGGAACCGCCCTGGGCCTTGGACCAATACTCCACGAGCCAGCCGCGCTTCACCGCGATGGAGGCGAGGCGGGTCTCGGGGTTGACGGCGACGGGGAACCCGACGGCGTCGAGGAGGGGGAGATCCGACGACGAATCGGCATACGCCACCGACTCGGCGAGGTCGAGGTCGTGGGCCTCCGCGTAGTCGCGCAGCGCCTGGGCCCGGATCTCGCCGGTGGGCGGCACCGCGAGCAGCTCGCCGGTGTAGCGGCCGTCGCGCACCGACATCTCGGCGCAGATCACGTCGTCGAACAGGGGTCGCAGCGGGTCGACCACGATGTTGAGCGCACCGGTGATCAACACGGTGCGGTGGCCGAGTTCGCGGTGCTTGCGGACCCGGCGGACCGCGGCGGGGAACGCCTTGGTCAGGATGTGGTCGCTCAGCAGCTCGGCGCCGAGGCGATCCATCTCGGCCACCGACGCACCGTCGTAGCGGCGGTAGAAGTGGCGCAGGAAGTCGGTGCGGTCGCGCTGGTCGAGGGCGAGGAGGCCGGGGGCCTCCTGCAGGGTCTTCATCGTGAACTTCACCCGCTCGCCCGGCGTCATGTTGCGGGTGGCGAGCCAGGCGTAGGAGAACACGACGTTCGACGCGATGATCGTGTTCTCGAGGTCGAACGCCGCGAGGTGACGCTCGGGGGCGAGCACCCGCTTGCGGAGCCGCTTGACGCGGGCGTCGGGGTCGCTGCGTTCGCCCGACGTCTTCACCCGGGCGTGCTCGACGACCGAGGGCAGGTGGATCTCGGTGACGTAGCGGCGCCAGTCGACGATGCCGGGGTCGAGGGCGAGGGCCTCCTGATCGGCGGGGTCGAGCGACTCGTGGAGTTCGAGGAGCTTCTCGACGCCGTAGAGGGCCTCACACTCGGCGTAGGCGCCGTAGATCTTCACATAGGTCTTGGCCCGCTCGACCTGTTCCATCTTGTCCTCGACGTCGGCGTTGATCAGCGCCTGCTTGCCCCGGAGGGGGAGCAGCTTGAGGGCCTTGTCGGCCCGGTCGAGGCTCTTGTGGGCCCGGTCGAGTTGGCGCTCCACGGCACCGCGGCCCGGGAAGCTGAACGGGGCGACCGCGATCGGCTGGCCCTTCTTGTCATACAGCGGGTGCTCGGTGAACCAGCCCGACACGAGGTCGACCAGGGTGCGGTAGTGAAGCGGGTTGCGGGTGCCGGAGGCGACCTGGGTGACCGGCACCGACCCGTCGTCGCTCGGGCCCTTGGCGGCGACGGCGACGATGGCGGCGACGACGATGTCGACCGGGATGACGTCGACGACGCCCTCGGGCACGCCGGGGAACTCCCGCAGCAGACCCTGGGCGTAGGAGATCAGGATGGGCTCCGCCATGCGGAAGCCCTTGATCCAGCCCGGCACCGGCTCGGCCCAGGCCGACTCGATGATCGACGGGCGCACGATCGAGACCGGCACGTCGGCCTTGGACTCGACCAGGGCCCGCTCGCCGAGGGCCTTGGTGTAGGCGTAGGCGTCGGGCCAGCCGAGCGAGGCGGCGCGGGCTCGGCCGGCCTCGACGAGCTGCTCGGTCACCCAGCGCTGGCGGTACTGCTCGGTCTTGGCGGCGAGGAGCGGGGTGCCGGCGGCGCCGAGTTCGTGGCGGGCCCGGGCCCGGAACTCCTCGAGCCGGTCGGCCTTGCGGCTCTCGGCGTCGAAGTCGCTGCGGGTGCGGCGAGCGGCCTTCACCTCGGCTCGCCAGTCGACGTCGATGTGGAACGGCGAGTCGGTGAGGAGCTGTTCGGGGGCCGAACCGCGGCGGTTGCCGGCGACGTAGCAGGTCGACACGGCGACGAGGTGGGGGGTGACCTCCAGGCTCTGGAGGGTTTCGGCGATGCGGGTGGCGCCGAGGAGATTGACCTCGATGGCGCCATCGAGCGGGGCCTCGAAGCTGACGGTCGCGGCCGAGTGGATGACCGTGTCGCAGCTGGCGAAGACGGCGCGGTCGTCGTCGTTCAAACCGAGGCCGTCGCTCGAGACGTCGCCGGCGATGACGGTGACGCGGCGCTCGACCTCGTCCCAGAACGTGGGCGCCTTGCGGGGGGTCTCGCCCCGCTCGGAGATCATGCGGTGGAAGGCGTCGTTGCGGAAGATCTCGCGGCGGGCCCGCTCGGTCGGGGTCGACCGCTTGCCCGGGCGCACGAGGAGGACGAGTTCGCAGTCGGGGACCTGCCGCATCAGCCGTTCGATGAGGGCGGTGCCGAGGAACCCGGTGCCGCCGGTGATGGCGATGCGTTGTCCGGCGAGCTGTTCGGCGATCATGGGAGGTGCGGCCTCTCGGGGGCTCTTTACCAATCGGTCAGGAACGGTCCGAGGATAGCTAGGATCGGCGGCCATGGCGACGAAGCAGCGTGCGATCGAGGCTGCGTCCTCGGCCTTCGCCGAGCGTGGCGTCGCCGCTACGTCGCTCGACGACCTGGCGCGCGAGCTCGGCGTCACCAAGCAGGCGGTGCTGTATCACTTCCGTTCCAAGGACGGGTTGCTGGCGGCGGTGTTCTCCGCCGGTGCGGCCGAGCTCGGGGCGACGCTGGCCGGGGCGATGGACGGGCCGGCGCTCGGGTGGCCCCGGGTCGAGGCGGCGGTGCGGGCGGCGTTCGATCTGGCGGTGCGACGGCCGGAGCTGTTGGGCTTGTTGCGTGAGGTGACCCGCGTCGGCCCGCCTCATTCCGATGCGGTGCTGGCCGAGCTGCAGCCGTTGATCGACCGGGCGGTGGCCTCGCTGGCCGACCAGATGGAGGCCGGGGTGTTCCGCCGGGCCGACCCGGCGTTGTTGTTGGTCAGCGTCTACGCAGCGGTCACGGGCGTAGTGGCCGATGCCGGCGTGCTGCGGGCGGTCGGCCTCGACCTCGACCTCCGCACCGCAGCACGGCTGCGCCGCACGG
The DNA here is from genome assembly GCA_033851875.1 of Acidimicrobiales bacterium. Lineage (GTDB taxonomy): Bacteria > Actinomycetota > Acidimicrobiia > Acidimicrobiales > SZUA-35 > JAWSVN01. The sequence continues at coordinate 10,566 of JAWSVN010000037.1, read as the reverse complement.
TCCTCGACTTCCTTCGCGCCGCCCTCGAGCCGTAGCGGCTACGCCGACCGTGGGTGGACGGTCAGCCCGGCGTGTCGTTCGAGGGCGCCGAAGTCCGCGTCGGCGTGGAGGAGTGCGGCGCCGTGGCGGATGGCGACGGCGGCGATGAGGCAGTCCATCAGCTTGCGGACGGTCTCGCCCTTGGTCCGACACGTGCGGTAGAGGGCGGCGGAGGTCTCGAAGTCGATCGGCTCGGTGGGGAGCACCGTGCATCGGGCGAGGAGGCGGCGGAGGTCGCCGAGGTGCTGTTGGTTGCGGGCGCCGGCGTGCACTTCCATCGAGATCGGGTCGCAGACGGCGAGGTCATCGCCGAGGAGGTCATCGACCGCCTGGCAGACCGGGGAGCCGGTGTCGCGGAGGAACTCGATCCAGGCCGAGGTGTCGACGAGGATCACGAACGCATCTCGTCGAGGTCGCCCTCCCAGCCAGAGCCGCGGAGCGATCGCGCGTCGGCTTCGGCGAGCGGTTCCTCGGCCAGCCGGCGCAGCGCGAGGTCGACCGCTTCCCGCTTGGTACGCAGGTGGTAGCGCCGCATCACTCGCCGGCAGAGCTCATCGTCGATGTCGATGTTTGTGCGAGCCATACACCAACGATACACCTCACCGGTGTCGGCATGCTGCTGGGGTGAGCGCCGCACCGACCGACTCCGCCGTCGAGGCGCTCGACGCGCCCTCGGTCAGCCGGCCGGTCGCCGCGCTGGCGTTCGGCCGGTGGGTCACCAATGTCGCGCTCCGGTTCCCGCTGTCCTACCTGCCCGCCATCGCCCGAGGCGCTGGTCTGTCGCTCGGCGCCGCAGGCATGGTGCTGTCGATCCAGCTCCTGGCCGGCATCCCGGCGTCGTGGCTCGGAGGCCGATCCGATCGGCTCGGCTACCGCAACACGATGGTCGCCGGCCTGACGATCGTCGCGGGAGGTGCCGCCGTGGTCGCCCTCGGTGGCGCCTGGTGGTTCGGAATTGGCTTCGCCCTGATCGGCTTCGGCAAGCCGCTCTACGACTTGGCGATGATCTCGTGGATCGGGGCCGTCGTGCCCTTCGAGCGACGCGGCCGGGTGATCGGTGCCACCGAGTTCGCCTGGGCACTGTCGCTGCTCGTCGGCACCCCGGTGATCGGCTTGGTGATCGACGCGTGGTCCTGGCGTGAGGCCTTCGTCGTCACCGCCGTCGCTGCCTTGGTGGCCGTCGTCGTCGTTCGTGTGGCTGTTCCCCGGGCCGAGCGGGTCTCCGCCCCTTCGGCCGACCTCGGGCCCCTTCCTTCGACCGTGCTGCCGGCGATGGTCGTGCTGGGCCTCGCCTCGGGTTCCCACCAGCTCGTGATGGTCGCCCATGGCATCTGGATGGAGGAGCAGCTCGGTCTCTCGGTGGAGGGCGTCGGCGTGGCTGTGGTGGTGCTCGGTCTCGGCGAACTCCTCGGCACCGCGGCGGTCACCGCCTGGGCCGACCGGCTCGGCAGCCGCCGCACGGCGCTGATCGGGCTCATCGCGCTCGCACCGCTGTTCGCCGCCCTCCCGCTCGCAGGAGAAGACCGTGTCATCGGGCTCGGTTTGCTGACAGCCGGCGTCGTCGCCTTCGAGATCGGCTTCATCGCCTTGATGGTGATGATCACCGAACTGTCGGTCGAACGGCGCGCCGAGGTCGTCGGGTGGGCCGGGATCACCCTCACCGCCGGCCGAGCGGTGACCAGCGTCGGGGCGACGACGTTGTGGGCAGCCGGCGGCATCGCGGCCATCTCCGTCGCCGCCTCCGTGTTGGCCGTCGCCGCCGCCTTCTGCCTTGCTGCCAGGGTGGCGTCGGACTGATCGCTCGGTCCTCTTGATCATGATTGTCAGACCCCATCGTCATGATGGTGGTCATGGATTCGGCGGGGTTCTTCCAAGGCGGCGAGGGCGGTGACGATGGCTCGGGTCGGGGCGCTGGTTCGGGCGTCGACCGGGTCGAGTCGTTGGCTCGCTGCGCTCGACGCATCACCGGACAGATCAACGCCCTGCAGGCCGAGTTGTCGGGCGTGGTTGCCGAGCTGGCCGACGCCATCGACGCCGACCCCGAGGGCTTGGGTTTCGGGTTCCGGTCGCTGGAACACCGGGTCTCCCACGAGCTCCACCTGTCGGCCGCCGAGGCCAAGAAGTACCTGACGGTCGGCCGTGGCGCCGCCGAACGCCCCGCCCTGTCGGGGGCCTTCGCCAACGGCGAACTCGGCCTGACCGCCGCCGAGGTGATCACCCGCTCGAGCGACGCCCACACCGAGTCCGACCTCGTCCGCTACGCCAACGACCTCTCGGTCAACCAGCTGCAGCGCACCTGCGCCCAGAAGCGTCGAGTGACCGACCCGACGCCCCCGCCGGACGAGGTGATCGATCACGTCAGCCTCCTGGGTCACCCCGACGGCGGCTTCGCGATGAACGCCCGCTGGACCGAGGCCCACGGGCGAGCCATCCAGGAGCAGCTCGCGCAGACCCAGGCCGAGCTGTCCTACCGCAAGCCGGACGGGACGATGCACTACGCCACCAAGGCCGAGGCGCTCTGGCACCTGCTCTCCAACGGCGGCGGGGCCGTCAACGACCGTTTCCTCGCCATGTTCACCATCGACCTCGACGCTTTCGAGGAGTCCGGCGGCACCGAAGGCGTCGCCGCACCCGACGGCGCGCCGATCACCGGCGACGAGATCGACGAGATCTTCGACCAGCGGATCCGTGCCCGGTGGATGCTGCGGCGCGGCGGCCATCCGGTATGGGTGTCGCACGAGACCCGGTTGGCGCCAGGATGGATGCGCCAGGTCCTGGGCACGATGCAGCCCGAGTGCGTGATCGACGGCTGCGGCATCACGACCGGGCTCCACGCCCACCATGTCGTGCACTGGGAAGATCGCCAGGAGACCAGCGTCGACGGGTTGGCGATGATCTGCGGGCATCACCACCGCACGCTGCACGACCATCCCGATCTGCGGTTGCGACGACACCCCGAGCTCCCGGGGGTGTTCATGGTCGTCGACGCCGAAGGCACACGGTGGAAACCACCGCCGAGGGTGACCAAACCCGACGATGTCGGGCCGCCCCAGGTCGACGGACCGTCGAAACCGCTCGGCGAGTCGCTCACCGAGTACGGGCTCGACTGCTACCTCGAACGACTCTGCAAGCCGCCGCCCGACGAGATCCCGCCCGACGAGATCGACGACCCGAAGCTCGAGTGAATCAGCGGGTGGTCACTCGCTTCGCCGACCGGCGTCCGTGACGCTCGAGCGCGAGCCGGACCAGCTCGTCGATCAGGTCGGGGTAGTCGAGGCCCGAGGCAGCCCACAGCTTGGGGTACATCGAGATCGGGGTGAAGCCCGGCATCGTGTTGAGCTCGTTGAGCAACGGACCGCGCCCGCCCTCCTCGTAGAGGAAGTCGGCCCGGGCCAACCCCTCGCACCGCAACACCCGGAATGCCTCGGCGGCCAGCTGTTGCAGTTCGGCCTCGGCGCCGTCGGGCAGCGCCGCCGGGATCACCTCGGAACTGTTGCCGGCCAGGTACTTGTCGTCGTAGTCGTAGAAGTCGGCCGCCGGCAGGATCTCGCCCGCCGCCGACACCTTCAGCTCGACGTTGCCGAGCACGGCCAGCTCGATCTCCCGGGCCGTCACCGCCTCCTCGACCACCACCCACTCGTCGTACCGGAAGGCTGCCTCGATGCCGGCCGCCAACTCCTCGAGCGTTCGGCACTTCGACACTCCGACCGACGACCCCATGTTCGCCGGCTTCACGAACGCCGGCAGGCCGAGGTCGTCGACGATCGCGTCGAGGTCGCCGTCCCAGGTCGGTTCGAACAGGGGCCGCCACCGGGTCTGGGCGATCCCGGCGTGGGCGATCGCCTCCTTGGCCTTCACCTTGTCCATCGCCAGCGCCGAGCCGAGCACGCCCGACCCGACGTAGGGAACCCCGGCCAGCTCGAGCAGGCCCTGCACGGTGCCGTCCTCGCCGAGGGGACCGTGTAACAGCGGCAACGCAACCGTCTGCGCCTCGTCGACGGGGGCGAGCAGGGCGCCCGGCTCCACCGTGGGCCCGTCGGGCGACAGCGCCGCCGGCAGGGCCTCCTTGGCGGCCAACAGCTCGGCGGCCGCCTCGGCCCGCACCCACGTGCCGTCACGGGTGATCCCCACCGGCTCGATCTCGTAGTGGCCCGACGCCGCGGCGGCGGTGATCACGTGGGTGGCCGTGGTGCACGACACGTCGTGTTCGGCCGATTGGCCCCCGAAGAGGACGACGAGGCGGATCTTGCCGGGTTCGGTCACCCGCCGGAGGGTACTTCCCCGGTAGAACGGTGACCGTGCAGTTCCTCGCCTCCGCCCTCGCCGCCACGGTCGGCGGCACCCTCCACGGCCCCGACGTCACCCTCGACGGCGCCACGATCGACTCCCGCTCGGTCGCCCCGGGCGCCCTGTTCGTGCCCGTCGTCGCCGAACGCGACGGTCACGACTTCGCCGAGGGCGCCCTCGCCGCCGGCGCCGGCGCCTACCTCACCTCCCGCGGCGACGTGGCCAACGGCCCTCGCATCGAGGTCGCCGATACCGCCGAGGCGCTGAACCTCCTCGCCGTCGCCGCCCGCGACCGGCTCACCCCGGCCCCGGTGGTCGGCGTCACCGGCAGCGTCGGCAAGACCTCGGTCAAGGACCTGATCGCCGCCGCCTGCGGAGCGACGACGCGCACCCACGCCAACCCGGCGTCGTTCAACAACGAACTCGGCCTGCCCCTCACCCTGGCCAACGCCCCCGGCGACACCGAGGTCGCGGTCTGCGAGATGGGGGCCCGAGGCCTCGGCCACATCGCCCACCTCTGCCGGATCGCCCGACCGACGATCGCGGTGGTGACCCGGGTGGCGTCGGCCCACACCGAACTGCTCGGCGACCTCGACGGCGTCGCCGCCGCCAAGGGTGAACTCGTCGAGGCTCTCGGCCAGGCCGGCACCGCCGTGCTCAACCACGACGACCCTCGGGTCCTGGCCATGGCCAAGCGCACCCGAGCCGCCGTGTTCACCTACGGCCACCACGCCGACGCCGACGTCCGCATCACCGACGTGACGCTCGACGCGCTGGCCCGACCGACCGCGACCCTCGAGAGCCCGTGGGGCTCGGTCACGGTGACCGTCCCGGTCAGCGGTGCCCACATGGCCACCAACGCCGCCGCTGCCCTCACCGTCGCCGGCATCGTCGGCGTGCCGCTCGAGGCCGCGGCCGCCGGCATCGCCGGCGCCACGCTGTCGGCCCACCGGATGGACGTGACCACCACGCCGGCCGGGGCGCTCGTGCTCGACGACGCCTACAACGCCAACCCGACCTCGATGCGGGCCGCCGTCGAGGCCCTGCGAGCCGTCGATGTCAACGGCCGGCGGGTGGCGGTGATGGGCGTGATGGGTGAACTCGGCGACGACGGGGAATCCGAACACACCGCCATCGCCGCCGAGGCGACGGCCGCCGGGATCGACGTGATCGCCGTCGGCGCTCCCGCCTATGGCGACGCCGCCCGCCACGTTCCCGACATCGAGGGCGCGGTCGCCGCGCTCCGGGCGATCGGCGACGGCGACGCCGTGTTGGTCAAGGGCAGCCGTGTCGCCGGCCTCGAACGAGTGGTGGCTCGACTGCTGGGCGAGGAGGCTCGGTGACCAACCGCTGGATCCTCGGGGCCCGGCCCCGCACCCTGCCCGCCGCCGTCGTGCCGGTCGCCGTCGGCACCGCCGCCGCGCTGCCGACCTTCAACGCCTGGCGGGCCGCCGCTGCCCTCGTCGTCAGCCTCGCCCTTCAGGTCGCCACCAACTACGTCAACGACTATGCCGATGGCGAACGCGGTACCGACACCGATCGGGTCGGCCCGGTCCGCCTCGTCGGCAGCGGCCTCGCCACGGCGAGCGCCGTCAAGAAGGCGGCCCTCGTGGCCTTCGCCGTCGCCGGGGTCGCCGGCGGCGCCCTCGCCCTCGCCGTCGGACCGGAGCTCTTCGTCGTCGGCGCCGCCTCGATGCTCGCCGGCTGGGCCTATACCGGCGGTCCCCGCCCCTACGGCTATCTCGGCCTCGGCGAGGTCTTCGTCTTCGTGTTCTTCGGCGTCGTCGCCACCGTCGGCTCCGCCTACGTGCAGACCGAGACGGTCGACGCCCTGGCGCTCGTCGTGTCGGTGCCCGTCGGCCTCCTCGCCGTCGCGCTGTTGATCATCAACAACCTGCGCGACATCCCCGGCGACACGGTCGCCGGCAAGTCGACGCTCGCCGTTCGCCTCGGCGACCCGGCCACCCGCACCGCCTACCTGCTCTGCTTCGTCGGCGTCGCCATCGGCATCGCCGCGGCTGCGGCGTGGCGACCGGCCGCCATCGTCGGCCTCGTCGGTCTGGCGGTGGCCGTGCCGGCGGTGCAGTCGGTGCGCTCCGGCGCGATGGGCGCCGCCCTGATCTCGGTGCTCGGCCAGACCGGCAAGACCCAGCTCGTCACCGGGTTGCTCCTCGCAGCGGGGTTGGCCGCCGGAAGCTGACCTCAAATCGGTGCGGCCGGCGCCGATGGACTCACATGGGCGCTGGTTCCCGAACACAATCGCTGTCGCGAAACCGCAGCCGGATGCACAACCGGCGGGCCGAGAAGATCGTCGAGATCGTCGACGGCTACGACTCGGTCTATTCGCTGAGCCGCGCGCTCGCCACCATGCTGCTGATCCACGTGCCGGTCGGGTTGGGTATCGCGCTCGCCGGCCTGCTGTCGACGGCCACCTCTCGCGGCGACACCCAGGACCAGATCACCGCCGCTGCCTTCTTCGCTGTTTACCTCGAGACCATCCTGCTGTGGGCCGTCACCCTCTTGTGGTGGATCCGGGTGCGCGGCAACGTGCGAAACCTCGGAAAGAGTCCACGCATCGGCTTCTGGTCGATGGTGAAGCGTCAGATCTTCATGACGCCGCTCCTCATCGCCGTCCTCTTCTTCGCCGGGGCGATCCCCGCCGCCCGGCCCCTGCTGTTGCTCATCGCAGCGGCGATCCTGGTCTACGTCCAGCTGTTCTGGCCCCGTGTCCACTACGCGTGCATGGACATGCTGTGGCGCACCAGCAGCCAGCCCACGGGCCACGAGGACGGGCTGCCCCACTTCGCCCCGGTCTGGGTGAGCGCGTTCGTGCTTCACCAGTACCTCCTGGTGCTCCCGCTCGCCCTCACCGACACGATGCACCGGGCGATCGCCATGATCGTGTCCGGTCTGCTCGGCGCCGTCGCGGCGTTCCTCGCCGCACGGCTCGTGGTCGGGGTCGCCGAACGCCAGGACGCCCGACTCGACGCCTTGATCGCCAACTCCGGCGCCGAGCTCAGCTGAACACGCGGCGTCAGCCGACGACGCCCGCCATCAGTTCGAGCAGCGCCGGCGGACCCGACACCACGGCGGTGTCGACCACCGACTCGTCCCACCTCGCGAGGTCGTCACGGATCTTCTCCGGCGGTCCGACCAGGGCGACGTCGGAGACCATCTCGGTCGGTACCGCAGCGATCGCCGCCTTCTTGTCGCCGGCCAGGTAGAGGTCCTGGATCTTCTCGCAGACCTCGGCCCACCCCATCCGGGCGAACACGTTGAGATGGAAGTTGGCTTCCTTCGCGCCCATGCCGCCGGCGTAGAGGGCGAGCATCGGCCGCACCTTGTCGGCCGCCGTCTCGACGTCGCCGTCGGGCACGACCGGGATCACGGCCGCCACGTCGAAGGTCTCAGCGCTCTGGCGGGCCCCGGGGCGGGCGAAGCCCTCGGCCAGGTTGGTCGCGTAGAAGTCGTTGTCCTTGGGGGAGAAGAACAGGGGCAGCCAGCCATCGGCGATCTCGGCCGTCATCGCCACGTTCTTCGGGCCCTCGGCCCCGAGGTAGATCGGGATGTCGGTGCGGCGAGGATGCAGTGTCGACTTGAGCGGCTTGCCGAGGCCGGTGCCGCCGTCGAAGGGGAGCTGGTAGTGGTTGCCCTCGAAGGTCACCGGCTCCTCACGGGCGACGATCGAGCGCACGATCTCGACGTACTCGCGGGTGCGGGCCAGCGGCTTCGGGTACGGCTGGCCGTACCAGCCTTCGACCACCTGGGGGCCCGAGACGCCGAGACCGAGACGGAAGCGGCCGTCGCTCAGGTGGTCCATCGTCATGGCCGCCATCGCCATCGCCGCCGGAGTTCGGGCCGAGAGCTGGCAGATCGAGGTGCCGAGCCCGATGCGTTCGGTCGCCGCACCCCACCACGCCAACGGCGTGAGCGCGTCCGACCCGTAGGCCTCGGCGGTCCAGACCGAATCGAACCCGAGGTCCTCGGCGGCGGCGATCTGCTCGGTGGCGCCCTGCGGCGGACCCGACGACCAATATCCCAATCCCAATGCGAGCTTCATGTCGGGGAGTCTCGCGCCCGTATCGTGAGGGTGCCATGTCCAGCCACTACGACACCCTCGGCATCAACCGGTCGGCCGCCCACGATGACGTGCGCCGCGCCTACCACGACGCCGCCCGGCGTTGGCACCCCGACCGGTTCGTCGGCCACAGCACCGAGGATCGGGACGCCGCGGCCGATTCGATGCGGGAGGTCAACGAGGCGTGGCGGGTGCTCGGCGACCCCGAACGGCGCCGGGAGTACGACCGGGTGGCGCGCGACGGTCAGACGATCCGCATCGACCCCCGACTGATCGACCCCGAGATCCTCGAGGCCCGCCGCAACGCCCAGTTCGAGCAGACCGACACCAGCCACAACGTGATGCTCCGAGTCTTCCCCGTACTGGCGATGCTGGTGCTCCTCGTTGGCATCTTCGTGTTCACCGCCTACGCCAACACCCGGGGCGGCTCCGGGCCGACCACGGTGCCCGGCCCCGACATCGGCGTCGACGCCGGCGCCTGTGTCCGCATCCTCCCCGGACCGCAGCTGTTGGCGGTGCCGTGCGACGGCATGAACGACGGGCGCGTGATCGCCGCCCACGAACCGGGCGGCTCGTGCCCGGCCACCACGCTGCGAGAACTCGAGCTCACCAACGGCATCACGGTCTGCCTCGGCTGACACAGTCTGGGATGACTAGCGTGGCGTCATGGACTTCCGCACCGAGTCGGTGGCCGATCTCGCCGCCGGAGTACGAAGCGGACGATGGTCGGCCCGTGAACTGACCGACACCGCCCTCGACCGGATCGCCGCCTTCGACGGCGGCCTCAACGCCTTCGTGCTCGTCGACGACGAGGGCGCCCGCCGCCAGGCCGACGAGGTCGACACCCGACTGGCTGCGGGGGAGGGGGTCGGACCGCTCGCCGGGGTACCCCTCGGGGTCAAGGACCTCGAGGACGCCGCCGGGCTCCCCACCCGCTACGGCAGTCTGCTCAGCAGCGACGCCCCCGCCGAGGGTGACAGCGTGCTCGTCGCTCGGCTCCGTGCCGCCGGCTGCGTGATCGTCGGCAAGACCACGACGCCGGAGTACGGCCACAAGGGGGTCACCGAATCGCCCCTCACCGGCGCCACCCGCAACCCGTGGGACCTCGACCGTTCCCCCGGTGGCTCGTCGGGCGGATCGGGCGCCGCCATCGCCGCCGGCATGGTGCCCCTCGCCACTGGCTCCGACGGCGGCGGATCGATCCGGATCCCCTCGGCGCTGTGCGGCTTCAGCGGGATCAAGACCTCGCAGGGCCGGGTGCCCAACGGCGGCCCCAACCCACCGGGCTCGGGACTGTTCTCGGTGAAGGGACCGATGGCCCTGCGCTCGACCGACCTCGCGTTCGCCCTCGACGTCTGCGTCGGCCCCCACCCGAGCGACCCGTTCAGCCTGCCCCGTTCGGGCGCACCGTGGTACGACGCCGTGTGTGCGAGTCGGCTCCCGGTGCGGGTCGCCTGGTCGCCGACGATGGGGTTCGCCACGGTCGATGACGAGATGGCCACGGTGATGGCGGCCGCCGTCGAGCAGCTGGCCGACGCCGGGGTCGAGATCGTCGAGATCGACGACGTCTGGCCGACCCCGCCGATCGAGGCGTGGCTCGTGTCGTGGGCCGCCAGCCGGGCGCTCGCTCAGGGGCATCTCAAGGGCACCGACGACTGGGTGCAGATCGACGAGTCGCTGCGACCCCAGATCGAATACGGCCTGACCGCCACCGCCGTCGACCTGGCCCGAGCCCAGGCGGCAGCGCATCACTACAACCTCCAGCTCGAGCGGGTTTTCGAGACCGCCCCGTTCCTGCTCACCCCGGCGTGCGCGGGGCTCACGCCACACATCGGCGAGATCGGCGGCACGGTCAACGGCGTCGCCACCCCCGCGTGGGTCGAGTTCACCTACGGGATCAACGCCACCCGCAATCCGGCCGGCGTGGTGCGGGTCGGCGCCACCGCCGACGGGCTCCCCGTCGGCCTCCACATCGTCGGGCCCCACCTGGCCGATGTCAGCGTGCTGCAGACGATGGCCGCCTTCGAGCGCCTGTTCGGATTGGAGGTGCCACCGGGGTTCGGGGGCGCTATCGTTTCGGCTTCTTCGGACCGTTAGCTCAGCTGGCTAGAGCGCTCGCCTCACACGCGAGAGGTCACTGGTTCAAGTCCAGTACGGTCCAC
>JAWSVN010000036.1:313-13704 GCA_033851875.1 Acidimicrobiales bacterium | reverse complement strand
GCGGGGACCGGCACCCCGGGCAGCGGCATCGCCAGCGTCGACGGGGCGGCGGCTGGTGCGACCAGGCGCCGGGCTGGATCGTCCACGTCGGCGGCGACGATGCGACCGCCCGGCCCGCTTCCGACCACCGTGCGGAGATCGACGCCGAGGTCGCCCGCAACCCGCCGGGCGTTCGGCGAGCTCAGGAGTCGGCCGTCGACGGCCGAGGGAGCACTTGCCGACGCGGTGGCGATCGGCGAAGCCGGGGAGGCCTGCGGAGCCGATGCGGCCGGCGCCGCCGGGGCAGGCGCCGCTGCCTGTGGGGGCATCTCACCGTCCGCGAGCAGCAGGCCGATGCGCTCGCCGCACGGGAAGATCTCACCGACCCCGCCGATCTGGTGGAGGACGCCGGCGCCGGGCGCGCCCACCTCGGTCTCGGTCTTGTCGGTCTCGATCAGCAGGATCGGGGTGTCGGCCTCGACGGCGGTTCCCTCGGGGACGAGCCACTCGAGGATCGTTGCCTCCTCCATCGTGAGGCCGAGTTTGGGCATGGGGACATCAGTGGCCATGGTGGGTCTCCGGGGCGGAAGTGGGCCGGGCCGCCACGAGCGGCTCGGCAGGATCGTGGTGGCGGGATGGTCCGTTGGTGTCGAAGCGGCGTTCGCGGGCGGCCGCCGTGAGGATCGCGTCGACGTCGAGCTGCCACGGACCGAGCCGATCGACGGAGAGCGTCACCCGCTCGCCGGTTCGGACGACGAGGTCGCGTTCGCCGTCGAAGGCCAGGGTTGCGGGTCCGTCGACCTGTACGGAGTCGCCGGCCTCGCCGTGCGGACTCGATCCGATCGCTCGGATCGACGTGATCTCGACCTGGTCGATGGAGCCCGGGACGAGGGGCACGGCCACTCGGCGGCCGCCGGGCCCGAGCTCGACGACGACGCCGCCGGTGTCGAGGCGACCGATCGGACGGACCCGACCGGCCACGGCCGAGAGTCCGGTCGAGGCCGGCTCCGCGATCACGGCGACGACGAGGCGCAGCGAGCTCGGGTCGGTCACGGCACGGGCGCCGACGGCGGTGGAGCGGGTCACGCCCACCTCGACCAGGGCCGGCCAGGAGCGGCCGTCGCGATCGGGGTCGGGGCTGTGCAGGGTGGCGACGACGCGCTTGGCCCGTCGAGCGGGGACGTCTCGGCTCGACCGGGCGGCCACGAGTCCGGCGGCCCAGCCGGCCGAGGTGGCCTCGACCATCTCCGGGAACACGTTGTTGGTGCCGGTCGAGATCGCCACGAGCAGTGCGTCGGGCGCGCCGATGGCGACGTCGCGGCAGGTGCCGTCGCCACCCAGGGCGACGATCGGGCACGCCCCGAGATCGTGGAGTTGGGTGGCGGCCCGGCGGGTGTCGAGGGCGGAGCCGGTGCCCGGTCCGTCGATCACCTCGATGATGGCGTCGGCGCTCGACCCGGTCGCACCCACGGTGGCCTGGTGCGCGATGGCCGACTTCGCCGCACGTTGGCCGATGCGGCCGACGTCGGCGGCGATGAGCACCCGCCGGGCGCCGCCGGCGATCGCGCCGGCGACGACGCGCTCGACGATGGCGATCTTGGCCGAGTCGGCGGCGTGGCCGCTGGGAGCGTGGAGGCGCCGAACGTCCTTGCCGGCCCACGGGTTGGCCAGCACACCGACCGTCGCGGGTGGCTCGTCGGACACGTGGGCGGTCTCCTACCCCGAGAGGCCCGGGCGGGCCGTGGCCGCTCGAACGGCGTCGGCGATCGAGCCGGGGTTGGGCAGGTAGAGGTTCTCGAGCGCCGGCGTGAACGGCACGGGGGAGAAGGGAGCGGCCACCCGCCCGATCGGGGCGTCGAGGTAGTCGAATGCCTCCTCCTGGATCTGGGCGGCGACCTCGGCGCCGAACCCGCCGAAGCGAACGGCCTCGTGCACGACCACCGCTCGGTTGGTCCGACGCACCGACTCGACGACGGTGGCGGTGTCGAGGGGCGAGAGGGTGCGGAGGTCCACGACCTCGCAGTCGATGCCGTCCGCGGCGAGGGTGTCGGCGGCGGCGAGGCAGTCGAGCACCGGCTTGCCCCACGACACCAGCGTCACGTCGCTGCCGGCGCGGGCGACGGTCGCTTCGCCGATGGGCAGCTCGTAGCGCTCCTCGGGGACGTGGGGACCCTTCTGCCCGAGCATCTTCTTGTGGAGCACGAACATCACCGGGTTGTCGTCACGGATCGCGGAGGCCATCAGCCCCTTCACGTCGTAGGGGTTCGACGGGTAGACGACCTTGAGACCCGGCACGTGGCAGAACAGCGCCTCGAGGTTCTGCGAGTGCTGGGCCGAGGCCGACAGTCCGCCGCCACCGGTGGTGGTGATCACCATCGGGACCCGGGCCTGTCCGCCGAACATGTACTTGAGCTTCGCCGCCTGGTTCACGATCTGGTCGGCTGCGACCAGGGTGAAGTCCATGAACATCAGGTCGACGATGGGCCGCAGGCCGGTGACCGCGGCCCCGACACCGAGCCCGACGATCGCCTGCTCGCTGATCGGGGTGTCGACGGCGCGGCGTTCGCCGAAGCGGTCCTGAAGGCCGTCGAAGGTGTGGAACACACCGCCGTGGGCACCGACGTCCTCTCCGGCGACGAACACGTCGGGGTCGGCTTCCATCTCGATGGCGATGGCCTCGATGAAGGCCTGGACGTAGCTGAGTTTGCGCTCGCTCATCGGGCGGCTCCGGTCTCGTCGATGGTGTAGACGCCCTCGAGCAGAGCCTCGGGAGCGGGGAACGGGCCCGCCTCGGCGAAGGCGATGGCCTGGTCGATGGCTTCCTCGACCGACGCCCTGACGCCCTCGATGGCCGCCTGGTCGGCGATACCGGAGTCGAGGAGGTGGGCCTGGAAGGTGTCGATCGGGTCGCGCTTGCGCCACTCGAGCACCTCGTCGTCGGGCCGGTACTTGAGGCCCAGGTTGGCGATGCCGTGGTGGTTGTAGAAGCGGTAGGTCTTCGCCTCGACCAGGGCCGGCCCCTCGCCCCGGCGAGCTCGCTCGACGGCTTCGCCGGTGGCCTCGCGGACCGCGAGGACGTCCATGCCGTCGACGATCACTCCCGGCATGCCGTAGCCGGCCGCCCGGTCGACGATGTCGGAGATGACCATCGCCTTCTCGGTCGGGGTGTACTCGCCGTACATGTTGTGTTCGACGACGAACACGACGGGGAGCCCCATCGCGCAGGCCATGTTGGCCGCCTCGTGGAACGCCCCGATGTTGGTCGACGCGTCGCCGGTGAACGCGACGGCCACGTCGTCGGTGCCGGCGTACTTGTTGCGGAAGCCGGCACCGACGGCGATCGGCACACCGCCACCCACGATGCCGTTGGCGCCCAGCATGTTGAGGTCGAGGTCGTTGATGTGCATCGACCCGCCCTTGCCGTGGCAGTAGCCAGTGGCCTTGCCCATCAGCTCGGCCATCATGCGGTCGAGGTCGCCGCCCTTGGCGACGAGGTGGCCGTGACCCCGATGGGTCGAGGTGATCTGGTCGGTGATCCGCAGCACGTCGCACACCCCGGTCGCCACGGCTTCCTGGCCGACGTAGAGGTGGAGGAAGCCGGGCATCTTGCCCTGCTCCATCAAGGTGCCGGCGGTCTCCTCGAAGCGGCGGATCCGCAGCATGGATTCGAGCAGGCGGAGGTGGTCGTCGGTCGTGAGTTCCATGGAGATACCTGTGGTCGGGTCGGTCACGCGTCGAGGCCGCGGGCCCAACGGAACGAGCGGCGGAGCAGTTCGTGGAAGACCGGCAGCTCCCAGGAGCAGCGGTCGACCGAGGGGTAGTAGTCCTTGACGGGGACCATGTCGTAGTGGCCCCGGCAGTGCCCGAGCGTGTTGTAGAGCACGGCGCCGTCGCCGAGGGGACGGAGGTAGGCGACCAGGTGGTCCGGGTCGGCGTCGGCCCAGTCGCCCCGAGCGAAGCCGCGGGCCGGGCCCTGGTAGGTGGTGGCGAGCAGGGGGACGAGGGCGTCGCGGTCTGGGTAGTCGTTGAGGTAGAGCTCGTCGGTGGCGTCGAAGGGCTCGACCCCGTCGACCAACCAGGCGACGTCGCTGGCCGGATCGGCGACGTGACGCACCGTGTAGGGGGCGATCGGGGGATGGGCGATGAACTGCGACCCGAGCGTGTCGGCCCAGATCGGCATCGCGGGGGCGGCCCAACCGTCGTCGGTCGGCTCGAGCACCGAGCTGGTGGCGTGGAGGGCGACCCAGCGGCCGCCACCCTCGACCCAGGCGCGGATCGCTCGTTGGGCGTCGAGCGAGGGGCGGACGTCGCAGGTGTAGCTGATGAGGATCTCGGCGGCGGTGATCGCGGCGTGGTCCTCGTAGTCCGGTTGCACCCGGACCCGGAACTCCTCGTGCTCGAAGAGCAGCCCGAGGAGCTCCAGGCGGGCGTAGTCGAAGTCGTGGTACTTGCCCCCGACGACCAGGACGACGTCGATGCGGCGGCCCGGGGCCTCGGTGGTGGTCACGGTGTCAGAAGTTGACACGCTTCATGAAGCCGCCGTCGACGGTGAGGTTGGCGCCGTTGATGTGCTTGGCGACCGGCGAGGCGAGGAACACCACGGCGTTGGCCACGTCGGCCACGTCGCCGAGCTGGCCCATCGGGTGGACCTGCTCGGTGGCGGCGAAGAAGTCGGGCTTGCCGTCCTTCACCCGGTTCCAGTCGCCGCCCTCGACCCAGATCGGGCCGGGCGAGACCACATTGCAGCGGATGCCCCGGGCGCCGAGGACCTGGGCCTGGCCGAGCGTCCAGTTGGCGACGGCGGCCTTGAACGAGGAGTAGGAGTTGGAGCCGGAGGCGAAGTGTTCTCCCACGGCCGAGGTCGAGATCGAGATGAGGCTGCCCGAGTCGGACTCGGCCAGGGCATCGGCGGCGGCGCCGGCACCTTGGACCAGGGCCATGAGGTCGATGTCGAAGTTGTTCTGCCAGCCCTCGAGGGTCTTTGCCGGCTTGCCGGACGTGTTGTGGACGTAGACATCGAGGCCGCCGAGAGCCTCGGTCGCGTCG
The DNA here is from genome assembly GCA_033851875.1 of Acidimicrobiales bacterium. Taxonomy (GTDB): domain Bacteria; phylum Actinomycetota; class Acidimicrobiia; order Acidimicrobiales; family SZUA-35; genus JAWSVN01. The sequence continues at coordinate 8,679 of JAWSVN010000036.1, read as the reverse complement.
GCGATGAAGCCGAGGAGCGAGTCGGCATCCTTCGCATCGACGGCGGCGCCGTAGACGGTGGCGCCCTCCGGCGCCTGGGCCTGCAGCTCCGAGACCGCTGCGGCGACGCCGTCTGCATCGCGTGCGCAGATGGCCACGCTGGCGCCCTCCGCCAGGAAGGTCTCGGCGATGGCGCGACCGATCCCCTTCGTCGAGCCGGTGACCAGGGCGCGCTTGCCGTTCAGACCGAGATCCATGTGATTTCGTTCCCCTCGTGATTGTGGTGAGCCGGGTAGGTGTTACTAGTGTTGCACTTCAGTAAGCCATTCCGAAACTCGACCGGCAGCAATTGTTGGCGCGATTGCCGATTCGACTGCCGCGTCGAGGAACCGAGGGGAGTCTCATGACCGCCACCGTCAGTGCCGCCAACACCGCCAGTGCCGCCACCACCGCCGTCCCATCGGTCGCCGAGTATCGCGAGGCGGCTCGGGCCTGGCTGCAGGAGCGGGCGCCGCTCAAGACGCCCGACGCGGCGCTCGAGTGGGGGGAGGGCGAGTTCTCCGTGGTCGTCTTCCACGACATCTCCGATGCCGAGGAGCTCGAGGTGTTGGCCGGCTACAAGCGTTGGCACGAGGAGCGGCGGGCGGCCGGCTTCGGGGCGATCGCCGTCGCGCCGGAGTTCGGCGGCCTCGGGCTGTCGAAGGCCCACGACTCGGCCTACAAGGAGGTCGAGGCGGCGTTCGACGTGCCCCGCGATCACGAGCTGATCAGCGTCACCTCGAAGCTGATCGCGCCGACGATCGAACAGTTCGGCACCCCCGAGCAGCGGGCAGCCTGGTGTGAGAGGTTCTTCCAGCTCGACGAGTTCTGCTGCCAGCTCTTCAGCGAGCCCGGAGCGGGCTCCGATCTGGCCGGCCTGAGCTGCCGGGCCGAGCGCGACGGCGACGAGTGGGTGCTCGACGGCCAGAAGGTCTGGACCTCCACCGCACGGATCTCCGAGTACGGCTTCGCCATCTGTCGGACCGACGGCGACGTCCGCAAGCACGCCGGCATGACGGCGTTCCTCGTGCCGTTCGACGCCGAGGGCGTCGAGGTGCGGCCGATCCAGCAGATGTCGGGCGGCGCGTCGTTCAACGAGGTGTTCCTGTCCGGCGTGCGACTCTCGGACGAGTACCGCATCGGCGAGGTGGGGGAGGGCTGGAAGGTCGCCCTGACCGTGCTCGGCCACGAACGAGCGACCTCGGGCAACTCACGCCGCGGCGGCGGCTACGACGAGCTCGTCATGCTCGCCCGGCACCTCGGCCGGACCGACGAAGCCCTCGTGCGCCAGGACCTGGCCCGCTCCTATGAGCTGCAGAAGGTGCGCGACTGGACCCGAGCCCGCGCCATGGAGCAGGCCAAGGCCACCGGTTCGTCCGGCCCGGGCGGCTCGATCCGCAAGCTGATGTGGACCCAGGCGATGAGCCACACCAGCGACGTCGTCAGCCGCCTGCTCGGCCCGGCCCTCACCGCCGACACCGGCGAATGGGGCACCTACGGTTGGGGGGAACACGTGCTCGGGGCGCCCGGCTACCGGATCGCCGGCGGCACCGACGAGATCCAGCGCAACATCATCGGCGAGCGGGTGTTGGGCCTGCCGGGCGAACCTCGGGTCGATCGCGACCTCACGTTCGCCGAGCTGGCCCGGGCCGCCCGCAACAGCGGCTGATCGCCACTAACTGCACAACGACTACAGTTCACAAGCGACGAGGGGGACCTTCGATGAGCGTGTTGCCACTGACCGAACTCGGCAAGCGGGTGCTTGCCAACGTCGACGCCGACCGCGGCGACTATGCCGAGGGCATGCTCGCGGTGCCGGCCAGCGTCTACGCCGACCCGGACCGACACGACCGAGAGGTCGACGCGGCCTTCCGTCAAAGTCCGCTGATGGTGGCGCTGTCGGTCGACATCCCCGATCCCGGCGACTTCACGACCCTCGAGATCGCCGACCGCCCGATCGTGGTCGTGCGAGACAACGACGGCCGGGCCCGCACCTACCTCAACGTCTGCCGGCATCGCGGGGCGGCCCTGACCGAGGAGTGCTTCGGCCGCACCCGACGACTCACCTGCCCGTATCACGCCTGGAGCTACGACCTGAACGGCACCCTGGTCGGGATTCCGGGGCGGGAGGCGTTCGACGGTCTCGACGTCGAGGGGCTCGTGGAGTTCCACACCGAGGAGCGGGTCGGCGCCGTGTTCGCCGTGTTGACCGAGGGCCTCACCTTCGATGTCGACGAGTGGCTCGGGGAGATGGCCGGGGCGCTCGAGATCCTCCAGCTCGACAAGCTCCACCGTCACGACGTCGAGACCAAGCTGCCGAGCGGCGGCTGGAAGCCGACCGCGGATGGCTACCTCGACGGCTATCACCTCGGCTACCTCCACCGCCGCACGATCGGCGCCAAGTCGATCACCAACCGGAACACCTATGACCTGTTCGGTCCGCACGTCCGGATCGGCTTCGCCAACAAGCCGATCCTCGAGCAGCGCGACACGCCCGTCGCCGACTGGGACATGTACGGGGCCTTCTCGATGGTCCACTACCTCTTCCCCAACGTGTCGATCTCGGGCCACCCGACGACCGGCCTCATGGTGAGCCGGATCTTCCCGTCGACCGTCGACGAGTGCACGGTCATCCAGTACCAGTACTTCCGTGAGCCACTGCTCACCGACGAGGCCAGGGCCGACGCCGAGACCAAGCGCAAGAAGTACGAGCAGGTGACCTACGAGGAGGACTTCCTCACCGTGATGGGCATCGGACGCCGCCTCCCCGCCCTGGTCGACGCCGGCGACGTCTTCCGCTTCGGGCGCAACGAGATGGGCAACCAGAACCTCCACCGCTGGCTCGACGTCCTGGTCGACGCCTGACCGGGCCGATGCCCGAGTGAGCACGCGAGTCGGCCCGGCCCTCGAGGGCCGGGCCGCTTCGCGTCGCCCGTGGTTCGGCGGCAGGGCTGGAGAGGTGCCCGAGCCGCCGACGGTGTTCACGAATGCAAGCTGATCAGTAGGGCATCGTCCCGCCGTCGACGGGGAACATGCAGCCGGTCATGTTTCGGCCGGCGTCCGAGGCGAGGAGGACGGCCACGGCCGCCACCTCCTCGACGGTGTTCATTCGCTTGATGGCCGCCTCCTGGGCGAACACGTCGAGCAGGGCTTCGTAGCTCCCGAGGCCCATCATCTCGGCCGACGCCGGGCCGGTCTCCCGGACGATGTCGGTCTCGATCAAGCCGGGCAGGATCGAGTTGACGGTGATGCCGAGGGTGCCGACCTCGTGGGCCGCGGACTTCACCAGGCCGTTGACGGCGTGCTTGGTGGCGGCGTAGCCGGGGATGCCGGGCTTGCCGAGCTTGCCCTCGACCGACGAGGTGACCAGGATCCGGCCCGCCTCGTTGGGAATCATGTGCTGGAGGGCCTTGCGCATGCCCCAGAACACGTGATTCAGGTTCCAGTCGAGTTCGAGCTGCCACTCCTCGTCGGTCATCTGTGCCACCGGAGCGGTCAGCTTGACGCCACCGGAGTTGAGGCAGCAGATGTCGAGGGCACCGAAGTGATCGACGGTGAAGTCGATCAGGCCTTCGACGGTGGCCTGGTCGGTGACGTCGCCGGCGTAGAACGCCACGGCGTCGCCGGCATCCATTTCGGCGAGGGCCTCTCGACCCTTCTCCTCACTGCGGCCGTTGACGACGACCTTGCCGCCCTCGGCCACGAAGGCCTCGGCCATCGCTCGGCCGATCGAGCGGGTGCCGCCCGTGATACAGGCGACCTTTCCTTCGAGCTTTCCCATGATCTTCCCCCTTCTCAGTACGGCGCAGTGCCGCCGTCGATCGAAATCAGCGAGCCGGAGATGCCGCCCCCCGGCTCCGACGCGAGCAGGACGGCTACAGCCGCCACATCCTCGAGTTCCATGACCCGCTTGGTTGCGGCTTCCTGGGCGAAGTGCTGGATCAGCTCCTCGTAGGTGATGCCCATCGACTCGGCGGCGGCCGGGCCGACCTCCCGGGTGATGTCGGTCTCGATCACGCCGGGACACAGTGCGTTGACGGTCACGCCGGCGGCGCCGACCTCCTGGGCCATCGACTTGGTGAGGCCGTTGACGGCGTGCTTGGCGGTGACATAGGTCGAGATGCCGGGCTTGCCGACCTTGCCTTCGACGGAGCTGACGTTGATGATCCGGCCCCAACCCTGCTCGAGCATCGGCTTCACCGCGTGGCGGGAACTCCAGAAGGTGCTCCAGAGGCACCACTTGAGCGCCAGGTCCATCGCCTCGTCGGTGAGCTCGGCGACGGGGGCGTGGTTGTCGGCCCCGCCGGCGTTGTTCACCAGCACGTCGATCTTTCCGTAGGTCGAGATCGCCGTGTCGATCGCCGCCTCGCAGTCCTCACGCTTCATCGCGTCGGCCTGCAGGAACGTCACGTCGTCGGCTCGGTCGATCTCGGCCAGCGCCTGGGCACCCTTCTCGGCGTTGGTGCCGGTGATGACCACCTTGGCACCCTCGTCAAGAAAGGCCTCGGCGATGGCACGACCGATGCCACGTGACCCTCCGGTCACGACGGCGACGCGACCATCAAGGTCTCCCATTGGATTCCCCCTTCTGTCTGTCGTCAGCCCGGCTTGCTCGCGTCGAACCATCGACGCTCGGGCGACATAGAAACTAGCGAACTCATCCAGAAAGTCAATTCGGGTTCGAGACGCTTGTCACAGCTGACGATGGCGTGCCGGCGAGGCGTCGTGCGCCATCGAACCGGGATGGGAGTGAGTGCTCACTCACTCCCGGTATGGTCCCTCGGATGCCATCCCGACCCCCGTCTTCGACGACGTCGACGCGAGCCGCGCCCCTGCCGCCGGCCGAGCGGCGGGAGCGGATCGTCGAGGCGGTGACCGAACTCGTGGTGGAACGAGGGGAACGCGTCACCTCCCGAGCGCTGGCCGATGCCGCCGGCGTCTCCGAGGGCACGGTCTTCAAGTGCTTCGACTCCAAGGACGACGTCGTTCGCAGTGTGGTCGACGCCGTGCTCGACTCGGGTCCTCTCGACCGCTCGGTCGACGAGATCGTCGACGGCGACGCACCGTGGATCGAGCGCCTCGAGACCGTGATCGCCCTGCTCCAGACGCGCACGGCCCGGGTCTTCGCCGTGCTCTCGGGCGTCGACGAGCGACTGCATCCGTCGCGGCCGGGCCCGCTCCCCGTGCCCCCGGGACTGGTTCGCCTGCTCGACGAGGCGCCGACCGCACTGCGGCGGCCCGCCGTCGACTCGGCCCGCGCCCTGCGCGCCCTCACCTTCAGTACCTGCCATCCCCTTCTGGTCGAGCAGCCGACCCCGCCCGCCGAGGTCGCCGACCTCTTCCTCCACGGCCATCTGTCCGGCACGACCACCCCGGGCGATCGCCCTGGGTCACCGGCCGACCCCGAACTCCCCGAGTCCTGATGTCTCTGCGTCGCCTCCTGTCCCGTCACCTCCTCCAGCCCTACGGCGGGGCCCTGCTCGCCGTCCTCGTCTTCCAAGCGCTCCAAGCCGCGGCCACCCTGTCGCTGCCGACCATCAACGCCCGTCTGATCGACGACGGCGTGCTGGCCGGCGACAACGACACGATCCGTTCGATGGGCGCCCTCATGCTGGTGTTCACCCTTCTCCAGGTCGTGTTCGCGGTCTCCGCCGTCCGGGTGGGAGCTCGGGCCGCGATGGGGTTCGGCCGGGACGTGCGGAGCGACCTGTTCCACCGCGTGACGGGCTACTCGGCCCGCGAGGTCGGTCGGTTCGGTGCCCCCTCGCTGATCACCCGGATCACCAACGACGTGCAGCAGGTACAGCAGCTCGTCGTGCTCGGGGCCACGATGATGCTCTCGGCACCGCTGATGATGACGATCGGCCTCGTCCTCGCCGTCACCAGCGACACCGGGCTGTCGAAGGTGTTCGCAGTGGCGATCCCGGTGACGGTTGTCGTGTTGGGCACGGTCGTGAGTCGGATGGTGCCGGCCTTCCAGCAGATGCAGTTCCGGATCGACCGGATGAACACGGTCCTGCGCGAGCAGATCACCGGGCTCCGGGTCGTGCGGGCCTTCGTGCGAGAGCCCGAGGAGACGGCCCGCTTCGAGCGGACCAACGCCGATGTCACCGAGGTGGCCCTTCGCTCGGGCCGCATGATGTCGATGATGTTCCCGACCGTCGGGCTGATCATGAACACCACGTCGGTCGCCATGATCTGGTTCGGCGCCGGACGGGTCGACAGCGGTGCCATCCAGGTCGGCACCCTGGTGGCCTTCCTCACCTACACGATCCAGATCCTGATGGGTGTGGTGATGGCCACCTTCATGATCTCGATGATCCCCCGGGCCGGGGTGGCCGCCGAGCGCATCGTCGAGGTGCTCGAAACCTCGTCGACGGTCACCGCCCCGGTCGACCCGGTCAGCGACCCGCCCGAGCGGGGCACGGTCGAGTTCCGCGACGTGTCGTTCCGCTACCCGGGGGCCGACCGAGCCGTGCTCCGCAACGTGTCGTTCCGGGTCGAGCCCGGCGCCACGTTGGCGGTGATCGGCGCCACCGGCAGTGGCAAGACCACGATGGTCAACCTGGTCGCCCGCCTCTTCGACGCCACGGAGGGGACCGTGCTGGTCGACGGCGTCGACGTCCGCCGACTCGACGCCCGCCGGCTGTGGGGCTCGATCGGCTACGTGCCCCAGCGGGCCTACCTGTTCTCGGGCACGGTCGCGTCCAACCTGCGCTTCGGCCGACCCGACGCCACCGACGCCGAGCTGTGGGCCGCCCTCGAGGTCGCCCAGGCCGCCGGCTTCGTCCAGGCGATGCCAGACGGCCTCGAGAGCGAGATCACCCAGGGCGGCACCAACGTGTCGGGCGGGCAGCGTCAGCGGCTCTGCATCGCCCGTGCCCTGGTGGCGAACCCGTCGCTGTTCCTGTTCGACGACGCCTTCTCGGCCCTCGACGTGGCCACCGACGCCCGACTCCGCGACGCGCTGACGCCCCACCTCGCCGAGGCCGCCATGGTCGTGGTCGCCCAGCGGGTCGCGACGATTCGCGACGCAGACGAGATCATCGTCCTGGAGGGCGGCGAGGTCGTCGGCCGGGGCACCCACGACCAGCTGGTGGTCGGCTGTCCGACGTATGCCGAGATCGTGCGATCGCAGCACGTCGAGGAGGTGGTCTCGTGAGCGCCTCGAGGTCGAGCGACAACAGCTCGAGCGATGACGACGTCCTCAAGACCACCGGCAACGAGGCTCGTCGGGCCACCTTCGGTCCCCACGGCGGGGCCGGCATGCCGGTCGAGCGCAGCGACAACTTCGGGGTGACCGTTCGCCGCCTCGGGGAGATCCTCGGGCGGGAATCCGCCCTGCTCGGCGTCGTCCTGCTCTTCGCCGTCTGCGGGGTGGTGCTGGTCGTGATCGGCCCCCGCCTGCTCGGTCAGGCGACCGACGTGGTGGTCGACGCGGTGCAGACGGGCGAACCTGTCGACCGGGGCCGTTTGGCCGACAAGCTCGGCCAGGCCCTGGCCGTGTACCTGGCGGCCTGGACCTTCAGCGCAACCCAGGCCTACCTGCTCGCCGGGGTGGTCCAGCGCTCGATGTTCCGGCTCCGGGCCCAGGTCGAGCGCAAACTCCATCAGCTCCCGCTGTCGACCGTCGATCGCTGGTCCCGGGGCGACCTGTTGAGCCGGGTCACCAACGACATCGACAACCTGGCCCAGAGCCTCCAGCAGACGATCTCCCAGATCGTCACCAACGTCCTGATGATGCTCGGCGTGGCGATCATGATGTTCTCGATCTCGCCCGTGATCACCGCGGCGGCGCTGGTGACGATCCCCGCGTCGCTGTTCGTGATCAAGACGATCGCCGGTAAGGCCCGCCCGTCGTTCCTCGGGCAGTGGCGCCACACCGGCGACCTCAACGCCCAGGCCGAGGAGGTGTTCACCGGCCACGCCATCGTCAAGACCTTCGGCCGCCAGGCCGAGGTCGAGCGGCGGTTCGCCGACAAGAACGACGAACTCTACGACGCCAGCTTCCGGGCCCAGTTCACCTCGAGCCTGATCCAGCCGGCGATGCTGTTCATGGGCAACCTGCAGTTCGTGATCATCGCGGTCGTCGGCGGCCTCCGGGTCTCGGCCGGCGCGGTCTCGGTCGGCGACGTGCAGGCCCTGCTGCAGTACATCCGCAACTTCTCGATGCCCCTCAGTCAGATGGCGTCGATGGTCGGCACGTTCCAATCCGGGATCGCCTCGCTCGAGCGGGTGCTCGAGCTGCTCGACGCCGAGGAGCTGTCGCCCGACGCCGTGGCGAGCGAGCGGCCGTCGACCAAGGGTCGGGTCGAGTTCCGCGACGTGCACTTCTCCTACACCGACGA
>JAWSVN010000036.1:0-155 GCA_033851875.1 Acidimicrobiales bacterium | reverse complement strand
TGGCTTTTCGAGGGGACGATCTGGGACAACCTGGCCTACGCCCGTCCCGGCGCCGAGCGTGACGAGATTCTCGAGGCGGCCCGGGTCACCTACGTCGACCGGTTCGTGCGGGCGCTGCCCGACGGCTACGACACCGTCGTCGACGACGAAGGCGG
>JAWSVN010000212.1:0-11021 GCA_033851875.1 Acidimicrobiales bacterium | reverse complement strand
CGCGCAATCTTGCTCTCTCGAATCACGATGATTCTCTCCTCAGGTAGGGGACTCCCTCCAACCCACACCCCCGGGCGCCGGGGCGCCGCGTGAACGAGAGGTGGCGGGGAATCGCCGCAGACTAGCGAAACGAATCCGTCTCAACAGGCAAGACGGTGTGACTCTTTACCCAGAGGTAACGGGATCGTCGCAGGCTCTCCGCTGAATCCCGTCCCCCGTTCCGAGCTGGCGACCGGGCGAAGGGGCACGACGCTGGGTGAACGCGATTCAGCCCACGGGACGGGGCGTCATCAACGCTCAGGGCGAACTGTGACGGTTGTGAGTCGCCGGAACCGGTATTCGGCCGGCGACCGACATCAGGCGTCGTCGCGCAGGCGGTATTGCACGATCCCGGCGAACGACTCGGCCTCGAGGGCTGCGCCGCCGACGAGGGCGCCGTCGATGTCGGGCTGGCCCATCAGCTCGGCCGCGTTGACCGGCTTCACCGAGCCGCCGTACTGCACCCGCACGCCCTCGGCGGCCTCTGCGCCGAACACCTCGGCGACGGTGGCGCGCACCACGGCGCACATGGCCTGGGCGTCGTCGGCCGACGCGGTCTTGCCGGTGCCGATCGCCCAGATCGGCTCGTACGCGATCACGAGCGCTCCGACCTGTTCGGCGCTCAGGCCCGTGAGACCGGCCTTCACCTGGGTGGCGACCTTGGTCTCGGCGTCGCCGGCGTCGCGCTCTTCGAGCGTCTCGCCGCAGCACATGATCGGGACCATGCCGTTGGCCAGGATGGCCTTCACCTTGGCGTTGACCATCTCGTCGGTCTCACCGAAGATCTCGCGTCGCTCGGAGTGGCCGACGATCACGTAGCTCACGTTGAGCTTGGCGAGCATCGAGGGGGCGACCTCACCGGTGAAGGCGCCCTTGGCCTCGAAGTGGCAGTGCTGGGCCCCGAGATGGAACGGCAGCTTGTCGCTCTCGAGCACGGTCTGCACGGTGCGCAGATCGGTGAAGGGCGGGTGCACGCTGATGTCGACCTCTTCGACGTCGTCCTCGGTGACGGCGTAGCTGAGCTCCTGCACGAGCTTGAGCGCCTCGAAGTGGTTGAGGTGCATCTTCCAGTTGCCGCTGATGAGGGGCTTGCGCGTCATGAGAAGTCCTTGTCGTGAGGTTCGGGTGCGGGTGCGGTTTGTTTCAGCTGCGCAGAGCGGTCAGCTTCGCAGCGCCTCGAGGCCGGGCAGGTCGCCGTTCTCGATCAGCTCGAGCGACGCCCCTCCCCCGGTCGAGACGTGGTCGACGTCGCCGTCCACGCCGAACTGCTTGGCCGCGGCGGCCGAGTCGCCACCACCGACGACGGTGAAGGCCTTGGTGTCGGCCATCGCCTGGGCCAGGGCGGCCGTGCCGGCGGTGAAGCGAGGGTCCTCGAACACGCCCATCGGGCCGTTCCACAACACCGTGCCAGCGTCGAGGATGACGTCGGTGAACACCGCCGCGGTGCCCGGGCCGATGTCGAGGCCCATCCAGCCCTCGGCGAGGTTCACCCCGGCCTGGCGGATCTCGCCGCCGGCCTCGGGATCGAAGAGCTTGCCGCCCTTCATCGCCGTGACGTCCTCGGGAAGGTGGATCGTGGCGCCGCTGGCGAGGAGGCGAGCACAGGTCTCGACCATGTCGTCCTCACACAGCGAGTCGCCGATGTTGTGGCCCTGGGCCTTGAGGAAGGTGAAGGCCATGCCGCCGCCGACGATGATCGCGTCGACGATCTCGAGCAGGGCTTCGATCACGGCGAGCTTGTCGCTCACCTTGGCACCGCCCATCACGGCGACGAAGGGCCGGCGTGCCTCGTTGCGCACGCCGAGCAACACCCCGACCTCCTTGGCCAGCAGCCGACCGGCGGCGCTGGGGAGGTGCTGGGGCGGGCCGACGATCGAGGCGTGAGCCCGGTGCGACGCGCCGAAGGCGTCGTTGACGTAGGCGTCGTGGCCGGCGATCAACTCCTGCACGAAGGCGGGATCGTTGCCGGTCTCCCCCGGGTTGAACCGCAAGTTCTCCAGCAGTTCGACGCCGGGGGCGATGGTGGCCAGGTGCTCGCGCACCGGGTCCATGGAGAAGGCAGGGTCCGGCGCCCCCTTGGGCCGGCCTCGGTGGGAGCACGCCGTCACCTTCGCACCCTGGCCCTGGAGCCAGGTGAGGGTGGGCAGCGCGGCCCGCATCCGGAGGTCGTCGGTGATCTCACCGTCGGCCATGGGCACGTTGAAGTCGACCCGCACGAGGACACTCTTGCCCTCGAGGCCGCCGTCGACGGCGGTCGCCAGGTCTTCCAGCTCGGGGACGCCGAACACTGCCATCGTGATCAGGCCTGGTTGGCGGCGCCGACGATCTGGGACAGGTCGACGAGACGGTTGGAGTAGCCCCACTCGTTGTCGTACCAGCCGCAGACCTTGACCAGGTTGCCCTGGGCCATCGTCATGCCGGCGTCGATCGTGCACGAGGCGGGCGAGGTGACGATGTCGGAGCTGACGATCGGGGCCTCGGTGTACTCGAGCACGCCGGCGAGGCGACCCTCGGCGGCGGCCGCGGCGTAGGCGGCGTTGATCTCGTCGACGCTCGGGGCGCCCTTGAGGATGGCGGTGAAGTCGGTGATCGAACCGGTGGGGACCGGGACCCGCAGCGAGGTGCCATCGAGCTTGCCCTGCATCGACTGGAGCACCAGGCCAGTGGCCCGGGCGGCGCCGGTCGAGGTGGGAATGATGTTGATGGCGGCGGCGCGGGCGCGGCGCAGGTCCTTGTGGGGGCCATCGACGATCGACTGGTCGCCGGTGTAGGCGTGGACCGTGGTCATGAGGCCCTGCTCGACACCGAAGGTGTCGTCGAGGACCTTCACCATCGGCACGAAGCAGTTGGTGGTGCACGAGGCGTTGGAGACGACCTTGTCGGTGGCGGCGTCGAAGGTGTCCTCGTTGACGCCGACGACGAAGGTGTTGTCGGCCTCGGAACAGGGGGCGGACACGATCACGAAGGGGGCGCCGGCGTCGAGGTGGGCGGCGGCCTTGTCGCGGGTGGCGAAGATGCCGGTCGACTCGATGACGACGTCGACACCGAGGTCGCCCCAGGGAAGGTCGGCCGGGTTGCGCTCCGAGAGCACCTTGAGCACGTCGCCGTCGACGCTGAGGCCGCCCTCGACCGCGCTGATCTCGTTGGGGAGCACGCCCAGCACGGAGTCGTACTTGAGCAGGTGGGCCATGGTGTCGAGCGAGCCGAGGTCGTTCACGGCCACGAAGTCGATGTCGGCTCCGGCCTGCTTTGCGGCCCGGAAGAAGTTGCGGCCGATGCGGCCGAAGCCATTGATTCCGACGCGAATGGTCATTGCAGGAGAGCCTCCGTCACAGGGGTCTTGGTCGAGCCGACCCTACCCGAACCGCACCGGGTGGACATAGGACCCAGAGGTCAGGTGTCACGTAGGAATTCGGCCCAACTGAACAGGGGTTGAACGGCCTGTGTCGACGTCGGTGTCCGTGCCCGGCCGGCCGGATGGCACGGCTGGGGCGAGGAGACTCACGGTCGGACGCGGGCGGCGAGACGGGCCAGTTCGGTGCCGAGCCGGTCGGGGTCGTGTCCCCATCCGTCGACGCCGGCGACCTCGGACATCACCACCTCGGCCCCCGGGGCGACCCGCTCGATCTCGGTCACCCGGTGGGTGCCGGGCACGGCGATGACGGCGTCGAGGCTGACGCCGTGGAGGCTGAGGGCCTCGACGTGTTCGGGAAGGTCGAAGCCGCGGGCCTCGGCCTTGTCGTTGGCGACGTTGGCCACGAACACCCGCTGGGCTCGGGTGTGGAGCAGGGCCGCGCGGATCTCGGGCACGACGGCGGCGGCGAGCACGCTGGTGAACAACGAACCCGGCCCGATCACCACCTGATCGGCCCGCAGGATCGCCTCGACGGCGGCGCGGGGCGCGCTGGGGTCGGGCGGGTCGAAGCGCAGGTTGCGGATACCGGTGGCGCGTTCCAGGGTCACCTGGCCCCGCAGCGGACCGGCGTCGGAGTCGGCGAGCAGGGTGACGGCGTCGACCGTGGCCGGATAGATGCTGCCGGCCGCGTTCACCAGCCGGGCGACCTCTTCGATCGCGGCGCTGAAGTCGCCTGACGCGCTGGCCAACCCGGCGATCAGGAGGTTGCCGACCGGATGGCCTTCGAGCGGGCCGCGGTCGAAGCGGTGTTCCAGCGACGCCGCCAGCAGCGAATCGTCGTCGGCGAGGGCCGACAGACAGCGACGCAGGTCCCCCGGTGCAGGCAGACCGAGCTCGCGCCGGAGCCGACCGGAGGAGCCCCCGTCGTCGCCGACCGACACGATCCCGACGATGTCGGACGCGTACGCGCGTGCGGCTCGCAACGAGGACGCCAGGCCGTGTCCGCCGCCGATTGCCACGACGCTGGGCCCGGAGGGACTGCCCTGCTCGGGCACGGGGTCAGCGCTCAATGTCTCGATGAGACACTCTCGGCAGATGACCGAGGTCGTTGAGGCGATGGGCCACGGCTTCGGCCATCGCCACCGACCGGTGGCGCCCACCGGTGCACCCGAACGCGATCGACAGATACGACTTGCCCTCGTCCTCGTAGGCCGGGAGCAGGTCGGCGAGCATCGTCACCAAGCGGTCGATGAAGGTCTGGGTGAGGTCACGTTCGATCACGTAGTCGCGGACCTGGGGGTCGAGCCCGGAGAAGGGTCGCAGCGCGTCCTCCCAATGCGGGTTGGGAAGGAAGCGACAGTCGAGGACGAGGTCGACGTCGAGGGGGACGCCGTGCTTGAACCCGAACGACGACACCGACACCGCCATCTGGTCGGGGGCGCCCTCGTGCTCGAACAGGGTCGCCAAGCGATCGCGCAACTGATGGGGGTTGAGCTCGCCCGTGTCGATCACGAGGTCGGCGGCTTCGCGCGCCGGCAGCATGCGGGTCCGTTCCTCGACGATGGCGTCGGCCAGCGAGATGCCCTCACTGAGCGGATGTCGCCGTCTCGTCGCCTCGTAGCGCTTGATCAGGGTCTCCGTGGGCGCCTCGAGGAACACGACCGACACCTGCTCCAGGTGGGTCCGCAACGCCTCGACCTGGTGTTCCATGGCCGAGTCGTAGCCGGCGGTGACGAGGGCGACGCGGTCGAAACCGGCGGACCCGTCGCCCCCGCCTGCCAACTCGGCCACCTTGGGCACGAGGGACGCGGGAAGGTTGTCGATCACGAACCAGCCGAGGTCTTCCAGGGCTCCGGCCGCCACCGACCGTCCAGCGCCCGAGAGACCGGTCAACACCACGAGCTGCACCATGAGTTCAGTCTCGCGCGGTCGCTAGCGCTGAGCGCGCACGAGGCACCGCTCGCACAAGACGCAGCGCCAGGAGACGGGGCACCGTGGCGGCGTCGCGGTATTGCGGCGCCTGAGCCAGGAAGCCCTCGGGCGGGGCCGGCTCGTGCATGTGTTCGAGCACGAGCCCGTTGGCGGCGAGGGCGTTGAGGTAGCGCGACAGGGGGCGGTGGACGAAGCGGATGAAGACGCCCTTCTGCACCTCCTCGATCGTGTCGGTCTCGACCAGGTAGGGGCCGATACGCCAGTACTGCTCGGGAGGCTCGATGATCTGGTCGTCGATCCAGCCGCTGCCCGGGGTCTGCAGGAGGGGGTGGTTGAGGAGGAAGACGAAGCGACCGCCGGGCCGGACGACGCGGGCCACCTCGGCGATGGCGCCGTCGACGTCGTCGATGTGTTCGAACACCAGACACGCCACGGCGGCGTCGACCGACGCGTCGTCGAGGGGCAGGGCGTCGGCGGGGGCCTCGACGTAGCGGGGCCCTCCCCCTCGTTGTTGGGCCTCGACGATCTGGGCCGGCACCGGGTCGATGCCGACGACGTCGTGGCCGCGGTCAGCCAGCATGCGGGCCACCTGCCCCTCGCCGGTGCCGATGTCGACGACGGTGGTGAAGCCGTCGAGCTCGGCGGCGATCAGGGGCAGGATCTGCTCGGTGTACTCGGGGTCGACCCCGTCGGTGAACTCTCGTTGCCACCACTCTGCGGTGTGGTCGTTCCAGCTGTCGGTCACAGAAGTCCGTTCTCGTGGGATGGGCGGCGCGTCAGCGGTGCTTGTGGGTCTTGGCGTAGACGGCCTCGGCGACGGCGTCGGGCAGCCAGCTCAGCGCCTGGAGTTCGGCCAGCTCGGCCTTGCGGACCTTCGTGACCCCACCGAAGTGCTCGACGAGCTTCTTGCGCCGGGTCGGGCCGAGGCCGGGGATGTCGTCGAGCACCGACTTGGTCATGCGCTTGTTGCGCAACTGCCGGTGGTAGGTGATGGCGAAGCGATGACTCTCGTCGCGCAACCGCTGCAGGAGATACAGCGCCTCGGACTGACGAGGGATGATCACCGGGTCGCTGCGCCCCGGCAGGTAGACCTCCTCGAACTGCTTGGCCAGTGAACACACCGGGATCTCGTCGAACAGGTCGAGCTCCTCGAGCACCCGCACCGCCACGTTGAGCTGCCCCTTGCCGCCATCGACGATCAGGAGCTGGGGCGGATACTGGAACTTGCCTCGTTCGGCCACCGGCTTGGCCCGCTCGTCGAGGTAGTTGCGGAGGCGCCGGGTGAGCACCTCTTCCATCGCCGCATAGTCGTCGTTCTGCTCGACGGTCCTCACTTTGAACCGGCGGTACTCGCGCCGATTGGCGATGCCGTCCTCGACGACGACCATCGAGCCGACGTAGTCGGTGCCCTGGAGATGGCTCATGTCGTAGCACTCGATGCGCAACGGCGACTCCGGCAGGTCGAGCCGTTCCTGGAGTTCGTTGAGAGCCTTGGCCCGGGCGTTGTGGTCGCTGGCTCGCTTGAGCCGGTGGCGCTGGAACTCCTCCTCAGCGTTGCGGGTGACCATCGCCAGCAGCTCGCGCTTGTCGCCCCGCTGGGGCACCCGGATCTCGACCTTGGTGCCGCGCATCTCGCTGAGCCACTCGGCGTAGAGGTCGGCGTCGGAGCTCTCGGTGGGCACGAGCACGACCTCGGGCATGCCCATCACGGGCTCCTCTTCGTAGAGGCCCTCGAGCACCTTGTCGACGAGTTCCGACGGCGACAGTTCCTCGACCTTGTCGATCACGAGGCTCTTGCGGCCGGTGACCCGGCCCTTGCGGACGAAGAACACGAACACCGATGCCTCGAGCTCGTCCTCGGCGATGCCGATCACATCGAGGTCCTCGGAGCGATCGGCGACCATCTGCTGCTTGGCGACCGCCTTGCGGACCGTGGCGATGCGGTCGCGGACCCGCGCCGCCTTCTCGAACTCGAGCTCCTGGGAGGCGGCGAGCATTTCGGCCTCGAGCTTGTCGAGCACGGGGTCGACGTCGCCGTCGAGGAACTGGCAGAGCTCGTCGACCAGGGCGCCGTAGTCGGGCTCGGCGATCTCGCCGACGCACGGTCCCGAACACTTCTCGATGTGGAAGAGCAGGCAGGGCTTGCCGAGCTTGTGGTGGCGATCGAACTTGCTGTCGGTGCAGGTCCGTACCGGGAAGACCCGCAGGAGCTGATCGAGGGTCTCGCGGATGGCATAGGCGTGGGCGTAGGGCCCGTAGTAGCGGGTGCCCTTGCGCTTCTTCCCCCGCATCACCCGGGGCCGGGGCCACTGATCGTCGACCGAGACGGCAAGGTAGGGGTAGCTCTTGTCGTCGACGAGGCGGACGTTGAAACGCGGCCGATGCTGCTTGATCAGGTTGTACTCGAGCATCAGCGCTTCGACGTCGTTGTCGACCTGGATCCACTCCACCCGATCGGCCGTCGCCACCATCTGAGCCGTGCGGGGGTGCATGTTGAGCGGGTTCTGGAAGTAGTTCGACAGTCGCGACCGCAGCGACTTGGCCTTGCCGACGTAGAGCACGCGGCCATCCGCGTCGAAGAACTGATACGAGCCGGGGGCGTCGGGGATCGTGCCGGCGGGCGGACGGGTGACCACCTCCCGAGCCTACGCAGCGGCACCGGCCGAGCGATCGACCAGGCGGCCTCGATCGTCGAGCGGCTGGCCGAGCCGCTCAAACGGCGCGGCCAGCGGCCGATGGTGGGACAAGGCCTCCCTTCCGCCCCGGCCTCACCCCGATATGCCGAACTGCGCCAACTGCCACAACCTGCTCCCCGGAACCGTCGATCGATGCCCCGTGTGCGGCGCCGAAACGACCTGGCAGCACGCCGACCAGGGAGGCGACGTCGACACCGCGCCGGCCTGGCGACCGGCGCCGACGAGCGAGGCACCCGCCGCCGCTGACGACACGGGCCTCAGCCCGGACGCGTTCCTGGCCGAGTTCCTCGGCGACGACGGGGCACCGGCCGCAACGTCGGCATTCCCGTCGGAACCCGCGGCGGCCGCCGCCCCCGAGCCCGTGACTCCCGCCCGCCCCAGCTACGACACCGACGACCCGTTCGCTGCGGGCGCCGTGATGCCGCCCGCTCGGGCCTGGGACACCCCGGCCGCGACCCCGGATCCGGCTCCTGTCGACTCGGCGCCGCCGGCCCGTGCGTGGGACACCCCGGCCCCGACGGAGCCCCAACCGCCCGCCCGAGCGTGGGACACCCCCGCACCGGCGCAGCCGGTCGACAGCCAGGCGCCAGCCTGGGAGACGGCCGCGTGGGAGGCGTCCGGCTCCGACGAGGTGCCGGCCCCCGGGGCCGCCTTCGAGCAACCCGCGGCCTCCTTCGACGCTCCCGCTCAGCCATACGACGCTCCCGAGCCGGCGCCGGCCCCGGAGCCGGCCACGCCCAGCTCCCTCGATGCGGGAGGGCTCTTCGACCCCGCTGCCCTGTTCCAGACCGACTCGGGCCCCGACGGCCCACCGCCGCCGCCCGTGAGCGGGCCGCCGATGGACCTCACGCCCCCGGCGCCAGCCCCGCCCGCGCCGCACGGGTCGGTCCCGGTCGCGCTCGAGCCCTCCTTCGATCCCGCCGGCCATCCGGCGGCCGAACCGCTCGCCGATCCGATCGAGTTCCAGGTCGACAGCTTCGACCCACGCCAGATCCTCGGCCCCTCAGGGCGGATCGAGGGCGACATCAAACGCGGTCCGAGCCGTCGCCACGGCCTGATCGTCGCGGCCGGAGCGCTCGCGTCCGTGGCGACGATCGGTGCCGGCCTGTTGCTCGGTTGGACGGCCGCCGGCCCCGACACGTTGGTCGCGACCGCAACCGAGAGCATCGAAGACCCGCTCGCTTCAGCCGACGAGACCGAGGACGGAGCGGGCGAAGGTCCAGGAGCCGACGGCACCGACGACGACGCTGGTGCCGACCCCGAACCTCCAGCGGTCGAGTTCCCCGCCGAGGCGGTCGAAGGCGTCGTGACCGTGCGGCTCGACGACTGCGGCCTCCGCGGGTCGACGATCGGCGTCGTGGTCGACGCCGACATCGTCCTCACACTCCGATCCGAGACCCTCACCGACTCCACCCCGACCATCGTGCTCGCCGATGGCTCGACCGTGGCGGGCGAGGTCTTGGGCCGCTCCCGAGTCGACGACCTCGCCGTGATCCGGCTCGAGCGACCGATCGTCGGTGCCCTGGTGTGGGGTTCGGCGGGCGGGCTCCGGACCGACACCGTCGTGTCGGTGCTGCGGTCGGCTGCGCCGCCGCCCACCTGGGCCGAGGCGGCGGTCACCGACTACGACCGATCGACCGGACTGGTCACCGAGATCGAGTTCGACGACCAGTTCCGAGAAGGTGCCCCGCTGCGCAACGACGAAGGGCACCTCGTCGGCCTGATCGACCAGAGCGGCGACTCCGCTCGCACCTCACAGGTGTTGCGACCCCGCATGGTCCAGATCATGAACGAGCCCGACTTCCCGGCGTCCGAGTGCCCCGTGCCGGTGACGACGCCCGACGAGTCGACCGAGGGCGAGGGCGGCGAAACCGACGAAGGTGCCGACACCCGGGGCAACTAGGATCAGAGGCGTGCTCCGCCTCCAGCGCCCCCTGTCCCCCGACCTGGCCGCGGCCTCCGACGACGAGCTGCGCGCTCGCATCGACGCCGCCAAGGCGACCCTCGGCGATCGCCTGTTCATCCTCGGGCATCACTACCAGCGCGACGACGTCATCGAGTTCGCCGATGCCCGCGGCGACAGCTTCCGGCTGTCGGTGCTGGCCCAGGAGCGGCCCGACGCCGACTACATCGTGTTCTGCGGCGTCCACTTCATGGCCGAGTCGGCCGACATCCTCACCGCCGACTCCCAGCAGGTGGTCCTCCCCGACCTCAACGCCGGCTGCTCGATGGCCGACATGGCCGACATCGACCAGGTGGAGGAGGCGTGGGAGGTCCTCGGCGAGACCGTCGACGTCGACGGGATCGTCCCGATCACCTACATGAACTCGTCGGCCGCCATCAAGGCGTTCGTCGGACGCCACGGGGGCGCCGTGTGCACCTCTTCCAACGCCCGGGCCGTGCTCGAATGGGCCCTCGGCACCGGCGGCCCCGGCCCGGCCAACCGTTCGGGTGGACGGGGCGAGCGGGTGCTGTTCTTCCCGGACCAGCACCTGGGTCGCAACACCGGCCTGGCGATGGGCTACGACCACGAGCACATGCGGCTGTGGGACCCCCGGCAGGTGGCCGGTGGCCTCTCCCCCGCCGACGTCGAGGCGGCGTCGTTGCTGCTGTGGAAGGGCCACTGCACGATCCACCAGCGGTTCCGACCCGAGCACGTCGAGGCGTTCCGGGCCGAGCACCCCGACGGGATCGTGATCATCCACCCCGAGGCGCCCTACGAGACGTGCGAGCTCGCCGACCACCTCGGATCGACCAGCCACATCATCCGCACGGTCGAGTCGCTGCCCGCCGGCTCGAAGATCGGGATCGGCACCGAGGTCCACCTCGTGCAGCGCGTGGCCAACGAGAACCCCGACAAGACGATCGTCAACCTCGATCCGCTGATCTGCCCGTGTTCGACGATGTTCCGGATCGATCTGCCCCATCTGTGCTGGGTGCTCGAGGAGCTCGTCGAGGGCCGGGTCGTCAATCAGATCACGGTCGACCCCGACACCACC
>JAWSVN010000035.1:0-13695 GCA_033851875.1 Acidimicrobiales bacterium | reverse complement strand
TCGGCTCGCACGGCGATCATCGACAGGCTGTGACCCACCAGGTCGTGGAGCTCACGGGCGATCCGGGCCCGCTCCTCGAGCGCGGCCCGTTCCCGCTCGGTCTCCTGGGTGAGCCGGGCCACCGCCAGGTCGGCCGCCAGGGCGGACGCCTCGGCCCGCTGTTGGGCGACGTGGCCACCGAGCACGATCGCCGTTGCGCACGACAAGACCGTGAGCCCGAACGTGTCGACGCCGACGTCGGGCGCTCGGAAGGCCCCGACGAGGGCCGTCGCGCTGAGGACCACGCCGCAGACGATGGCGACGTCGCGGCGCCGCCGGTCGCCGAACGCAGCGAGGGTGTAGATCAACACCAGGGGAGCGGCGAACACCTCGGCGATGTCGACCGCCCAGATCGCCATCTGGCCGACGACCACGAACGGCGCGCACACCAGAGGTGCGGCCCGTCGCCACGCCACCGCGACGGCCGGCACGACCACCAGCGCCCACTGCCACCACGCGTCTGGCGCCTCCGCGCCCGGGTCGTCGCCGGCGAGGGCCGCGGTGAGTAACGAGATGGCGACGATGCAGCCCGCGATCACGAGATCGGTGGGGTCGGGGCGGCGTGACTCGGCGGCGGTCGGGGGCACGAGGCGACCATAGACCTGGCGTCGTCATCCCTTCGGATGATCGCCACCGGACGTGGCGGCCCGACCGGCGCCGACCGTTCAGTCGACGCCCGCTCGCGCTACGTTGCGGCCATGGCCCCCGCCACCTCGCTCGACTGGTCGTTCGCCCGTCGGCCGTTCTGGCTGTTCTCCCACGTCTTCGTCGCCGGATGCATCGCCGGCATGGTGTGGGCCGCGATGTGGCAGTGGGGGCGCCACCAGGAACGGCTCGATCTCAACGAGGTCGTCGAGGCCAGGGTCGGCGCCGATCCGGTCCCGCTCGCGCAGGCCCTGGCGGGCATCGGCTGGGGCGTGACCTCGACCCTGAAGGCCGGCGAGATGGTCGAGTTCACCCCGGTCACCGCCTCGATCACCTGGCTCGACGACGAGTTCGTGCGCATCGCCAACCGGTCGCAGAACGGCGAGGCGGGCGACTGGCTGGTCGGCCTCGCAGAGACCGACGAGGGCACCCTGCTGTTGGTCAACCGAGGGTTCATCCGTCGGGAGCTCGACGCCGATCCCGTGGCCGGGACCGAACTCGCCGGCTGGCTGCGGGCAACACGGATCCAGGAAGGGCTCGGCGCCGCCGACACCGGTGAGGGGCGGGCCCCGCGCCTCGACGTCGACGCGATCGCCGGGCGCGTCGCCGAGGCCGGCTTCGACGCCACCACCCTCGCCCCGGTCTGGTTGCAGCTCGAGACGCCGACGGGGGAGGGCTACCCCCTCCCGGTGCCGCTGCCGCCGCCCGACGACGGACCCCACTTCAGCTACACGGTCCAGTGGGTCATCTTCGCCACCCTCACCACCGTCTTCTACCTCGCCACGCTCCGCTACCAGGCTCGTGAGCGCCCCCAGCGCGACGACCTGTTCGTCGACGATGTCATCTGACCCGAGCCCGGTCCCGTCGAGTGCCGTCCCCTCATCCGCGTTGTCGCTGGTGCTGTTCGCGCTGCGAGTGCGGCTGTTCGCCGAGCTCGACGCGGTGGCCGAACGGTGTCGACTCGAGGTCGCCGAGGCGGAGGCGACCCTCCACGACGCCGCCGCCAGCGGCCTCGTCCACCATCGCGACGGTGCCCGCCCGGGCTGGCGGCTCACGCCCCACGGGCGCACCGTCGGGGCCGCCCGCTGGCGGGCCGAGGCGGTCGACGGTGGCCAGCTCCCGGCGATCACGGCCCAGTACGAGGCGTTCCGGGCGCTCAACCGGCCGTTCCTCGAGGTCTGTACCGCCTGGCAGGTGCGCGATCTCGACGCGGGGATCATCAACGACCACTCCGATCCGGCCCACGACGCCGCCGTGCTCGACGACCTGGGGGAGCTCGACGCCCAGGTCGGGCCGATCTGTGACCGACTGTCGGCCTCGATGCAGCGCTACGGTTGGTACCGGCCTCGGTTCGCCGCCGCCCTCGGCCGCGCGCGACTCGGCGAGATCGATGCGGTGGCGGCGCCCTTGTCCGACAGTTTCCACACCGTCTGGTTCGAACTCCACGAAGACCTGCTGGTCACCTTGGATATCGACCGGGCCGACGAGCGAAATCGCGAGAGAATCCCCACATGACCACCTTCGGACCGGGCGGCGTCGACCGCCCACGCTTCGGCCGGGTGCTGACCGCCATGGTCACCCCCTTCGGCGACGACGGTCGGCTCGACCTCGATCGGGCTCAGGCGCTGGCGAAGTACCTCGTGGCCAACGGCAACGACGGCATCGTGGTCGCCGGGACCACCGGCGAGTCGGCCACCCTCACCCACGACGAACAGATCGAACTGATCAACGCGGTGCGGGCGGCCATCCCCGACCACTCGCTGGTCGCGGGTGCCGGCTCCAACGACACCGCCGCGGCGGTCGAGCTGACCGAGCGGGCCACCGAGTCGGGCGCGGACGGCATCCTCCAGGTGACCCCGTACTACAACCGGCCCAACCAGGCCGGCATCGAGGCCCACTTCAAGGCCACCGCGGCGGCCACCGACCTGCCCGTCATCGTCTACGACATCCCCGTCCGCACCGGCCGCAAGATCGCCGACGACGTGCTGTTGCGCCTCCTCGAGGTCGACAACATCGTCGGCATCAAGGACGCCGCCGGCGACCCGGCGGCCAGCTCGTACGTGCTGCGTGACGCCCCGGCCGACACCGAGCTCTACTCGGGCGACGATTCGCTCACCCTGCCCCTGCTCTCGATCGGGGCGTGCGGCGTGATCGGCGTGGCCACCCACTGGGTCGGCGCCGAGATGTCGGCCATGATGGAGGCGTTCTTCGGCGGCGACATCGCCGGTGCGCGAGCGCACAACGCCACGATGCTCGACTCGTTCGCCTACGAAACCGGCGACGCTGCCCCCAACCCCATCCCAACGAAGGCTCTCATGAACCTCATCGGTGTTCCCGTCGGCCCCGGCCGTGCCCCCATGGACCAGGTCCCCGCCGATCAGGAAGCGAAGGCCAAGGCCGTGCTCGCCGGACTCGGACGGCACATCTGATGGCACGCTCGAAGCCCAAGGGCACAGGCAAGAAGCACACCTCGACCGTCGTCGGCGACGGCGAGGTCCGGATCGTCTTCCTCGGCGGGCTCGGCGAGATCGGGCGCAACTGCGCCGCCATCGAGGTCGAGGGCAAGATCATGCTCATCGACTGCGGCCTCATGTTCCCCGAGGACGACATGGCCGGCATCGACCTGGTGCTCCCCGACTTCACCTGGCTGCGGGAGAACGCCGACCGGGTGATCGGCGTGGTCGCCACCCACGGGCACGAGGATCACATCGGTGCGCTCAGCCACCTGCTCAGCGAGATGCCGCTGCAGATCATCGGCTCCCCCCTCACGATCGGCTTGGCCAAGAACCGGATCGAGGAGCGCGGGGTCGGCGGCAACGCCACCTACATCGAGGTCAGCGACAACGAGCGCATCCAGGTCGGCCCGTTCGACATGGAGTTCTTCCCGGTCACCCACTCGGTGCCCAACGGGTACGCCACCGCCTTCCACACGCCCCAGGGCGTGATCCTGCACTCGGGCGATTTCAAGCTCGACATGACCCCGGTCGACGGTCGCCTCACCGACCTCGCCGGCATCGGCCACATGGCCAAGGACGACGGCGTCCGCCTCTTCCTGTGCGACTCGACCAACGCCACCGCCCCGGGTTTCTCGGCGTCGGAGACCTCGATCGGCCAGTCGATCCACGACCTGTTCCGGTCGCGTGCCGGTCGGCGCATCGTCGTCGCCTGCTTCGCCAGCCACATCCACCGGGTGCAGCAGATCGCCGACGCGGCGATCGCCAGCGGCCGCAAGGTGGCGACGCTCGGGCGTTCCATGAACAAGAACGTCAACCTGGCCCGTCAGATGGGCCTGCTGCGGATCCCCGACACCCACCTGTTCGACATCGACGACGCACGCGACATCCCCGACGAGGAACTGTGCGTGATCTCGACCGGTTCCCAGGGCGAGCCGATGTCGGCGCTGGCCCGCATGGCGACCGGCGACAACAAGTGGATCGAGATCACCGACAACGACACGATCATCCTCTCGTCGCACCCGATCCCGGGCAACGAGTCGAGCGTGACCCGCGTGATCGACGGTCTGCTGCGTCGAGGGGCCGAGATCATCGATTCCCAGACCCACCGGGTGCATGCGTCGGGCCACGCGAATTCCGAGGAACTCAAGGTGTTGCACTCGATCGTGCAGCCCGAGTGGTTCGTGCCGGTGCATGGCGAGTATCGCCACATGTCGACTCACGCCCACATCGCCGAGCAGATGGGTCTCGGTGCCGACAAGGTCCTGCTGTGCCAGGACGGCAACTCGGTCATCCTCGGCGATCAAGGCCTTCGACGCGGCGAGGACGTGCCGGCCGAGTACATCTTCGTTCACGGCACCGTCGGCGACCTCGAC
The DNA here is from genome assembly GCA_033851875.1 of Acidimicrobiales bacterium. GTDB lineage: Bacteria > Actinomycetota > Acidimicrobiia > Acidimicrobiales > SZUA-35 > JAWSVN01. The sequence goes on along the minus strand of JAWSVN010000035.1, from coordinate 9,182 downwards.
GAGAGCGTGATCGTCGAGCGGCGGACCCTCGGGACCGACGGATTCGTGTCGGTCGTGATCTCGGTGGGCATCGAGGGCCCGCACGCCGAGTTGGTGCGGCCCCCCGACATCATCTCCCGAGGCTGGGTGCATGGCGCCGAGGGCGATCAGCTCCGCAAGGAAGCCGGCGAAGCGGTACGTGACGCCGTCGAGTCGGCGCTGCGCGACGGCAAGCGGACCCGACAGGACCTCGAGCGGGCGGCGCGTCGCACCCTCGGCCGGTTCGTCAACAACCGCACCCGGCTGCGGCCGATGATCGTGCCGGTCGTGATCGGCGCCCACGAGGGCAACGAACGCTGAGCAGCAGCGAACGCTGATCCGGGTGGTCCCGCCGCGGCCGAGCGCCGGGCGGGGCCGCAGACCCGTCGACGACCCGAATCTGCGAGCCTCCCGCAGCGTGACGGGTCGAGCGGTTAGAGTGATCAACACTGTGGCTACATCGAATCGGAACTCTTCCGGTCGGGGGGCTGCGGGCGGACGATCGAGCACCCGTGAGGGGCGCGCCAAGTCGCGCCCCTCGCCGGCGAAGCAGCGCGCCCGCAAGCAGAAGGAGGTCCGCGGTCTCGTCCTGATCGCGTCCGGCCTCATCCTCGGCCTTGCTCTCTACACCGGCGTCTCGGGTGTGATCGGCGAGTTCATCGCCGACCTCCTCGGTCGTTTCATCGGTCGCATCACCCTTCTGGTGCCGGCGATCCTGCTCGCGCTCGGCTGGCGTCAACTCGCCGCTGCCGCCGCGATCGGGCAGCGCAAGACAAAGAAGAAAAAGCGCCCGGCCGCCGAGAAGATCGCCTGGGCCCTGCTCCTCGTCGCGGTGTTCTGCCTCCTCGACCTGATCGGGGGACGCCCGGGCTGGAGCTCGTCGGCTGACTCGCTGTCGCGCGCCGGCGGCTGGACCGGGGTGTTCTTCGGCGGCACCCTCGAGCGCTACTTCGGGCACTGGGGCGAGATCATCGTCACCGTCACGATGATCCTGGTCGCCCTCGTGCTGCTCACCTCGATGTCGTCGGTGCCCCTCGTCGCCCTGCTGGCCGAGATCGGGGAGCGCACCCGTGCCGCCCTGGCCCGGATCGGCGCCCTCGTCGGCGGACGGGTCGGCGACGCCGTGGCCGACCGGGCCTCCTCGCTCGGCTTCGGCGATGACGGGTCGGACGCGTCGGGGCGTTCCACCGCGTCGGTCGACGCCCGCGACCTGCTCGACCTCGAGACGCCGGCCGGCGGGTTCGACGGCGCCCCCTTCGCCGACGAGGACCGCTACGACGCCGAGCACTACATCGATCTGCGCCAGTCCGGGGACCGACCGGCCGGCGACGCGGCCGACGCAGCCGAGGCCGCCCCGGCCCCCGGCGAGCTGTTCGACGCCGAGGCCGACGGCGTGCTCGACCCGGCCGCCGACAGGGCGCCTGCGGGAGCCCCGACCGCCTCCTCGACCGCAGAGGACGAATGGGCCGCCAGCGCTCGGGAACCGGTGATCGAGATCCCCCAGGTCGCCACCGTCGATGCCATGACCCTCGCCGCCCCGCAACCGGCGGGCGGCAAATGGCAGCTGCCGACGATGGACCACCTCGAGCGATCGGTCGGCCAGGACGTCGACCGGGCCTCGGTGGAGAAGACCGGTCGCCAGCTCGAGCACGCGCTCGCCGAACACGGCGTCGAGACCCGCCTGATCGGCGTGGTCGTCGGCCCGACCGTGTCGCGCTTCGAGCTCGAGCTCGGGCCCGGCGTGAAGGTCAACCGGGTCACCAGCCTCCACAAGGACATCGCCTATGCGATGGCCACCCCCGACGTTCGTATCCTGGCGCCGATCCCCGGCAAGCAGGCGATCGGTGTCGAGGTGCCGAACGTACGCCGCCAGATGATCACCGTCGGCGACCTCCTCGTCAGCGAGGAAGCCGCCAAGGCCACCCATCCGCTCGAGGTGTCGCTCGGTCGCGACATCACCGGCAAGACCGTGATGGCCAATCTGGCCAAGATGCCCCACCTCCTCGTCGCCGGTCAGACCGGTTCGGGCAAGTCGAGCTGCATCAACTCGATGCTGACCTCGATCATGATGCGATCGACCCCCGACGAGGTCCGCCTGATCCTGGTCGACCCCAAGCGGGTCGAGCTCACCCAGTACGAGCGGCTGCCCCACCTCCTCACCGAGGTCGTCACCGACCCGAAGAAGGCGGCCAACGCCCTGGCCTGGGGCGTGCGAGAGATGGAGCGGCGCTACGACCTGCTCTCCGACGTCGGCGTGCGAGACATCGCCGGCTACAACTCGGCGGTCGACGACGGCAAGTTCGACCCGGTGATGGGGCCCGACGGCGAGATGCACGAGCGGGAGAAGCTCAGCTTCATCGTCATCATCCTCGACGAGCTCGCCGACCTGATGATGGTCGCCGCCCGCGACGTCGAGGAGTCGATCTGTCGCATCGCACAGAAGGCCCGCGCGGTGGGCATTCACCTCGTGATCGCCACCCAGCGGCCCTCGACCAACGTCATCACCGGTCTGATCAAGGCCAATGTGCCGGCCCGCCTGGCCTTCGCCGTGTCGAGCCTCACCGACTCCCGGGTCGTTCTCGACCAGCAGGGCGCCGAGCGCCTGGTCGGTCGCGGCGACGGCCTCCTGCTCGACGGCTCGACCTCGACCCCGGCCCGCTTCCAGGGCGCGTGGGTGACCGAGGAAGAGGTCAGCGCCCTCGTGGCCCACTGGAGGACCCAGGCCCCCGACGTGGTGTTCGACTCCCGGGTGCAGGGCGAGGAGGTCTCCGAGGCCGCAGCCGCCCTGCCAGGGGGCACCACCGGCGACGATGACGACGACGAACTCGTCCTCCAGGCGATCGAACTGGTCGTCCGTTCCCAGCTCGGTTCGACGTCGATGCTCCAGCGCAAGCTGCGGGTCGGTTTCGCCCGGGCCGGTCGCCTGATGGACATCATGGAGGAGCGCGGCGTGGTCGGACCGTCGGTCGGGTCGAAGGCCCGCGACGTCCTGATGACGCCCGACGACCTCGACAACGGGCGCTGGCCCGCCAAGATGGCCGGTGCCGTTCCCGGTGCGCCGGTCCCTGGTACACCGGTCCCTGGTGCCGGCGCCGCCCCGTCCGCCGACCCGGCGGACGCGATGGCCGCCGCCGCGGCCCGAGTCGCCGCCGGCCGGACCGGCGAGCCAGAGTCCGCACCGTCCGAGTCTGCACCGTCCGAGTCTGCACCCGTGCTCGACCTCGACGCCGAGCGGGCACCCCAGGCCGAACGTCTCGACGACTTCCTCGGCACCGCCGACGACGATGCCGACGCCGAGTTCGCCGGTGACTTCGACCCCGCCCTCGCGCCGCCGCCCGGCTACCGGGCACCGGAGTAGGCGACCGGCCGTCCTCGTATCCTCACGCGATGCTCCTCGGTCTGCTCGCTGCCGTCGCCGGCGCCGCCATCTTGTCGCAGGCGGCCGACAAGTTCGTCGACGGCGCCGCCTCGATCGCCCATCTGCTCAAGGTGTCGCCGATCGTGATCGGCGCGGTGATCATCGGGTTCGGCACGAGCGCTCCCGAGATGCTCGTGTCGGGCATCGCCGCTGCCGGCGGTGACGGCGATCTCGGCATCGGCAACATCATCGGCTCCAACATCGCCAACCTGTCGCTGATCCTCGGCGCCGCGGCCCTGCTCGTCGCCCTGCGCATCGACTCGTCGGTGCTGCGGCGCGAGGCCCCGCTCGCCACCGGCTCGGTGATCGTGTTCGTCCTCGTGCTCCAGGGCGGAATCTCCTTCGTCGAAGGTCTGCTCCTGCTGGCGTTCATGGTCGTCGGTCTCTACCTCCTCCTCACCGGCGGCAACGGCAACGCCGCCCTGATGACCGAGCTCGAGGAGGAGCTCCACGACGGCGACGGCGAACACGACGGCCCGATCGGGCCCCTGCTGGTGACGACGATCATCGGCCTCGTCGGCACGGTCGGTGGAGCCTGGGTCCTGGTGTGGGGCGCCACCGAGGTGGCCGCCGCGCTCGGGTTCAACAACGGGTTCGTCGGCCTCACCCTCGTCGCCGTCGGCACCTCTCTGCCCGAGTTGGTCACCGCTGCCACCGCGGCGCGCAGCGGCCACGACGAACTGATCGTCGGCAACCTGCTCGGCTCGAACATCTTCAACTCGCTCGGCGTCGGCGCCGTCGTCGGCTTGCTCGGCGACGGCGTGCTCCAGGACGAGTCGCTCGCCGGGGCCGACTCCTACTTCATGCTCGCCGTCTGCATCGGGGTGTTCATCCTCATGTGGGTCCGGGAACCGATCGACCGGCCCGAGGGCGTGGCGCTCCTGATCGCCTTCGGCGCCTTCCTGGTCGTGACCTACCTCGCCGAACTCGACGACTCGGCCGCCGCGATCGTCAGCGCCCTCGGCGATCCGATCCGGGCCCTCAGCGGTCCAGGCTGATCACGACCAACCCGGTCGGATCCTGGAGATCGCTCTGGGGCAGCGGTTCGAGCCGACGCCGCCGCCCGACCACCTGCACCGCGCTCGGGGTGGCCTCACCGCCGGCAGGGTCGACCACCCGCACGATCGCCTTTGCCCGCAGCACGTCGGGGCCCAGCCCGTCGAGGAGTTCGTCGAGGGCGGCCGCGTCGACCGGGTCCGGTACGGGCAGCACCTCGGTGCGGTGCCGGTCGAACAGGGTCGGGGCGGGGAGGTCGGCGACGTCGAAGCGACGACCGCCGCCGATCGACAGCAGGGCGGTCAGCGCTGCGGCGTCGGCCGACGACACCACGGGCACGTCGTGGGTGGCGGCCAGCCGGTCGCCGAGTTCGGCCGCGGCCTCGGCCGCGACCAGATCGGTCTTGGTGAGCACCACCAGGTCGGCGGCCGACAACTGACGGTCGAGGGCCGGGCCGATCATCGGGTCGGCGTGCAGCACGTCGAAGTTGTCGGCGTCCGCGAGGACGACGACGCCGTCGAGTCGGAAGCCGGCCGACTTCCCCCACGGGGCGACCTTGAGCGGGTCGGCGACCCCCGACAGCTCGACCACGACGTGTTCCGGCGGCTCGGGTCGAGCCCGGATCTGGTCGATGGCGTCGGCCATCGAGCCGCTGATCGAACAGCAGACACAGCCGTCGGTCAGCTCTATCGTGTCCTGGTTGCGGCGTCGGATCAGGGCGGCGTCGATGTTGACCTGGCCGACGTCGTTCACCAGCACGGCGATCGGCCGGCTGGCGTCGGCGAGGAGTCGATTGAGCACGGTCGTCTTGCCCGAACCGAGGTAGCCGCCGAGCAGGGTCATCGGCACCGAACGCCCGTCCCACGGGCGGTATTCGGGCTCGACGTACACCGAACTGCTGCCGACCATGACGCCAGTCAACCAGACCGGGCCGGCCCTACCCTCACCCCATCGGAGTTTCTTCCCCCACCCGACGCGGTCCGGTCACCGCTGCGGCCCGGATCCACCTGCGCGCCGTTGTGTGGGTGTGCGCGGCGGTCGTGCTCACGGCGACGGTCGCGCGCCCCGGACCGGCGGCCGCCCACTCGAACCTGGTCGCCGCCTCGCCGGCGCAGGGTCAGACGGTCGGCGCGCCCCTCGACACCCTCGAGCTGGCCTTCGACAATGGGGTGCGCGACATGATCGTCACCCTCACCGGACCCGACGGGATGGAGATCGATGCCGAGGTGGTGGCGCTGGCCGCCCACTGGGTGGAGGTGCCGGCCCCGCCCGGCGGGTGGACCGAGGGGCGATGGCGGGTGGCGTGGTCGCTGATCTCGGCCGACGACGACCCGGTCGACGGGGCATTCGTGTTCACCTACCGGGCCGACGCCCTGCCGGCCCTGCCCCTCACCGTGGCCGAGGTGACCCTGCCCGACTCGCCGTGGTGGGAGGGCACCGTGACCGCGATGGCGATCGGCGCCGCGGTCCTCGGCGTCGTGGTCGGCGCCGTCGTCCTCGCCGCCCGCGTACGTCGGCTGCGACAGCTGAGGGCGAGCGGCCGCAGCCAGGGGGAACCGGGCGAGCGTGCCCCGTCTCGATAGGGTTGTGCCGTGTCCGAGCCCGCGGTGCGCCGCTATCACCTGACGACGTTGGGCTGCCCGAAGAACCAGGTCGACTCCGACAAGCTGGAGGGCACTCTGGTCGCCGACGGCATGGAGCGGGCCGAGCGGCCCGAGGACGCCGACCTCGTGGTCGTCAACACCTGCGCCTTCATCGACGCCGCCAAGCAGGAGTCGATCGACACCGTGCTGGCGTTGGGCGACACGCTGCGGCCGGGCGCCGAACTGAAGGTCACCGGCTGTATGGCCGAGCGCTACGGCGACGAGCTGGCCGAGGCCCTGCCCGAGGTCGACCAGGTCGCCGCGTTCGGGGTGCCGGTCACCCTCGGCGCCACCCGTCGGCCCGGCGATGCCGGCGCTGTGCCCACGCTCGCTGTGCCCACTCTTGATTTGCTCGAGTTGCCCCGGCCTGCTGCCACCGCCCCGTGGGCCTACCTCAAGGTGGCCGAGGGCTGCGACCGCAACTGCGGCTTCTGCGCCATCCCGAGCTTCCGGGGCAAGCAGCGATCCCGCTCGATCGATGCGATCCTGGCCGAGGTCGACGCCCTCGGCGCCCGCGAGATCGTGCTCGTCGCCCAGGATCTCGCGGCGTTCGGCCGCGACCAGGGCAAGGGTGAACGCTCGATCGTGCCCCTCGTCGAGGCGGTGGGGGAGCGGGTCGACTGGGTCCGCCTGCTCTACCTCTACCCGAGCGACCTGACCGACGGCCTGATCGACGCGATCTGCGGCACCGGCGTCCCCTACTTCGACCTGTCGCTGCAGCACGTGTCGCGGCCCCTGGTGCGGCGCATGCGGCGCTGGGGCGACGGCGCCACGTTCCTCGAGCGCATCGAGGCGATTCGTCGCCGCGAGCCCGACGCCGCGTTCCGATCGAACTTCATCGTCGGCTACCCCGGCGAGACCGAGGCCGATCACGACGCCCTGCTCCGCTTCGTCGCCGACGCCCAGCTCGACTGGTGCGGCTTCTTCAACTACTCGGCCGAGGAGGGCACCTATGCCGCGGAACTCGACGGTGTCGTGCCCGAGGGCCTCGTCGCCGAACGCCTCGCCGAGCTCTCCGAGCTGCAGGACACGATCACCGCGTCGCGGCGCGACGACCTGATCGACGCCACCACCACCGTGCTGGTCGACGAGCCCGGCGTCGCCCGCTCATGGCGCGAAGCCCCCGAGATCGACGGCATCGTCAACGTGCCCGAGACCCTCGAGGTCGGCGCCTTCCACGAGGTCGTCGTCACCGGCGCCGAAGGCCCCGACCTGTACGCCGAACCCACGGACGGTCGCCGATGACCGCAGCGCCGAAGATGGACCTGATCGGGTCGTCGCGTTACGCGCTGGCCGCCAACGCCCTCACGATCGGGCGGCTCCTGCTCGCCCCCGTGCTCGCGCTGCTCGTGCTCGAACGCAACCCGTGGTGGCTCACCTTCGTGCTCGGCTGGGTGCTCGGCGCCACCGATCTGTTCGACGGCCGCCTGGCTCGCAACGCAACCCCGACCCGCTTCGGGGCCTTCTTCGACCCCCTCGCCGACAAAGCCGTCGTCCTCCTCACCGGCTACGCCGTCGCCACCTATCACGGCGACTGGTGGCTGCCGATGGCGATCATCACCGTGCGGGAGGTGGCGATCCAGGGCTACCGCTCCTACTGGAGCCGCCGCCAGCTCGCCATCCCGGCCCGCACGTCGGCCAAGTACAAGACGTTCGTGCAGGGCCTCGCCCTCGCCGCGGCGATGTGCCCCCTGTTCGACGACGCCTTCTGGGTGGCGACGGCCCTGCTCTGGCTCGCCGTCGCCTTCACCGTCGTGACAGGGTTGCAGTACGTGCTCGACGGGCGCGACGCGCTCCGCACCGGCGGTGCTCGCTGACCCACCGCCCGAGCCTCGAGCGATCCGGGCCGACTCCCAGGGGGACCACATGAACGTCGAAGTCGTCGCGATCGGCACCGAGCTGCTGTTGGGACAGATCGTCGACACCAACTCGTCGTGGATCGGGGCCGAACTCGCCGCCGCCGGCCTCAACTCGCATCACCAGACCAAGGTCGGCGACAACCCGGCCCGCATCGAGGCCGTGCTGCGCCAGGCACTCGATCGCAGCGACGCCGTCATCTGCTGCGGCGGGCTCGGGCCGACCCAGGACGACCTGACCCGCGACGTCATCGCCACCGTCATGGGTGTCGAACTCATCGAGCGTCCGGAGTTGGCCGAACGCATCGCCGAGATGTTCGCCAGCCGGGGCCGCACGATGCCGGCCAACAACCTGCGCCAGGCCCAGGTGCCGGTCGGGGCGTGGCCGATCCCGGAGCAGCCGGGCACCGCACCCGGGCTGGTCTGTCCGGTCGCGACCGCGGAGGGCAGCCCCGAGAAGGTGATCTACGCCGTTCCGGGCGTGCCGTACGAGATGCAGGAGATGATCATCGGCACCGTCATCCCCGACCTGGTGCGCCGCTCCGGCGAACAGGCCGTCATCCGCAGCCGGGTGCTGCGGACGTGGGGGACGTCGGAGTCGGCGTTGGCCGAGCGCCTCGCCGACCGGATCGACACCCTCGACGAGATCGGCAACCCGACCCTCGCGTTCCTGGCCAGCGGGGTCGAGGGGCTCAAGGTCCGCATCACGGCCCGCGCCGGCGACGAGGCCGCCGCGGTCGCGATGCTCGACGCCGAGGAGGCCGAGCTGTGGCCCCTGATCGGCGACCTCGTGTTCGCCCGTGACGACGACAACATGGAGACCGTCGTGCTCCGCGAGCTGCGGGCCGCCGGGCTGGGCCTCGCCGTGGCCGAGTCGGTGACCGGCGGCTACGTAGCCGGGAGGCTGTGCGCCGTGCCGGGCGCGAGCGACGTGATGCGGGGGGCGATCGTCGCCTACGACCCGGCCGTGAAGTTCGACGTGCTCGGCGTGCCGCGAGGTCCGGTCGTCACCGAGGACGCGGCGGTGGCGATGGCCGAGGGTGTGCGTCGGGTGCTCGGGGCCGAGGTCGGCCTCGCCACCACCGGGGTCGCCGGCCCAGACGAACTCGAGGGGCAGCCGGTCGGGACCGTGTGTCTGGCCGTCGCTTCCGACGACGGCGCGCTCGCCACGACGGTCCGCCTCCCCGGGGATCGTGAGCGCATCCGCCAGTTCTCGGCGATCACCGTGCTCGACCTGCTCCGTCGCGTGCT
>JAWSVN010000211.1:0-659 GCA_033851875.1 Acidimicrobiales bacterium | reverse complement strand
GTGTTCGTGGGCGTGGCTGTGTGGGAGCACGAGCAGGCTCAGGCCGTTGACGATGATCGCGGCGATGCCGATGGCGATCACGCCGCCGCCGTCGACGTCGACCGGGTCGAGGAGTCGACGGACTGCCTCGACCGCGATCCACACGATCGACCCCAGGAGCAGGAGGCCCGACAGCAGGCCGCCGAGGGCATCGCTCTTGCCCCAGCCGAAACTCATCGTCGGAGAGGTCGGTCGGCGGGCCAGCGAGATGGCGGCGAGCGCCGTCAGCAGGCCGATCGCATCGACCACCTGGTGGGCCGCGTCGGCCAAGACCACGACCGACGAGATCCACAGCCCGACCAGGACCTGGACCACGGCGAACACGGTGTTGAGCGAGGCAGCGGCGACGAGCCGGGTGGTGGGGGTCGACGATTCGGCCACGAAATGAGAATAGGTGAGAATGGACCGGTGGGCAACCCTCGGTCGACGAGCTGGGGCCGACGGTCCGGTCAGTGGCCGTCGGCCGACCAGTGCCAGCTCTCGCTCGGCAGGTTGAAGTAGCCGTAGTCGGCGGCGTGTTCGGCCAACCACGCGAACTCGGGGGAGTCGGGGCCGATGGCCGACGTGCCGTCGGAGAAGTCGATGGCGAGCCCGTACTCGTGGCGGGAGTGGCCGGGTCG
>JAWSVN010000210.1:0-9741 GCA_033851875.1 Acidimicrobiales bacterium | reverse complement strand
GGGGAGGTTCGGGTTCACCATCATGATGATCCCGACCGAGGGCCGGACGCCGAACCGGAGCTGGGGCGCCCGATGCCGCTCTCGTCCTACGCCGGTCGACACGTAGATCGGATTGCCGTTGACGGCATGCAGGCCGCCGGCGGCGACGTGGCGGGGCACGTCGGTGAGGGTCACCGGCGGCCCGAGGAACGGGATCGAGACCTGCCCGCCGTGGGTGTGGCCGGCGACGACGAGGTCGACGCCGGAGTTCTCGGGCAGCGACAGCACCGGGTCCGGGCGGTGGGTGAGCAGGATCGACACGACGCCGGGGTCGGCGGTGACGAGTTCGTCGATCACGCGCTGCTGGAGCGACGCGTCGGCGCCGAGGGAGAGCCCGCCGATCCGGACGCGCTGGTCGTCGATCAGGATCTGGGTGACGCTGTCGGCCAACACGACCACGTCGGTGCCGGCGGCCAGTCGCTGGAGGCGAGCCACGTCGTCGGTGTCCCCCTCGACTACCACCACTCGGTCGGCCTCGGCGTCGAGCCGGGACAGCACCGCCGCGAACTGGTCGGCCACGAGCTCGAACTGTTCGGCCGAGTCGACCTGGAACAGGTCGCCGGGGACGAGGATCAGCTGCGGATTCTGCGACAGCAGGGTGTCGAGGGCATCTCGTTCGTAGTCACCGACCGACGGGGTCTGGAAGTCGCTCAGGACGCCGATCCGCAGGGTCGACTGCACCTCGACGTTGGGCACGGTGGCCCGGTCGGTGCGGAGCCAGAACGGTTCGAGGTGGCTGGCGTAGAGGCCGATCGGCGCCGGCAGGAGCCCCACGATCAACACCCCCTTGGTGACCGAGCCGGCGAAGCCCTTCAGCTTCCAGCGCTGGGCGAGCACGATCGACGACGCCAGCGGCACCCCGAGGGTGAGGATCAGGTAGGCCATGTGGACGGCGGCGAAGGCATCGGAGAACCACAGGCCGGTGCCGACGACGGCGAGCGACGACCAGAACGCGCCGATCAACATCGTGCGCGGCAGGAACGACAGACCCGGCTTGTGGCGGAACCGGAGGCCGAGCCCGCCGCTGAGCAGACCGATGAAAGCGCTGGTGAGGAGGCAGACCGCGTTGAAGTCCACCATCGACAGCTTGTCAGGTGGTGGCGCCGCGCAGGGTGATGTCGAGCACTCGCAGCTCCGACAGGGCGGCCACCCGGTTGTCGGTCGTCGCCGCGAGGCGGCGCAGGTGGCGGGCCCGCTCGACGAGTTCGCGGTCGAGTTCGAGCCGCCAGCGGCGCCACCAGTGGTCGTCCTTGGAGTAGCCGAGCACCTTGCGCAAGGTCCCGTCGTTGGCGGGAACCAGGCGGGGCCGCTTGGCCGCGAGCAGCCAGGTGGCGGGGGTGCGACCCATCGCTTTCGAGCCGAGTTCGTCGGTTGCGCCGTGCTGGGATTCCACCCGCCGCAGCAGGTGGTAGAGGTCGGCGAGGTCGAGCACGACCGAGGGGTGGCAGCTCCACAGGTCGGCGTCGCCGGGGATGCGCGACAGGATCTCGGTCGTCAACCACTGCCCCTCGTCGTCGAGCAACCACAGCGCCGACGGGGCCGGCACGGCCGCGTCGACCGCCTGGAGGGCGATCAGGTCGAGGGGGCCGATCCGGGCGGGGTCGGACGACGCCGACAGGGTGTCGAAGCCGCCCGCCGCCGAGCGGACGTGGCGGATCAAGGCATCGACGGCGTCGTCGGTGTCGCTCAGGAGGTCGATCGGGCGGTTGCGGAACCGTCGGACCGTCTTGGGGGTGGCGGTCATGGTCTTCTCATCGGCATCGGCGCATGGGCCGTGAGGCCCAGGCGCGGGAGTTGGGACCGCCGCCCGTTCTGGTGTTGTCAGAGCCTTGCCGTCAGCGCGTTGCTGACAGGAGCGTTGGTAGCAGAGCCCGCCGTCAGGCGCGCCCGGCGATCACCCGGTCGAGTACGGCGGTGGCCACGTCGTCGAGGGCGACGTCGATCGTCTCGCCCGAAGAACGTTCGGTGAGCTCGACCGTGCCGTCCTTGAGGCCGCGCGGGCCGAGGGTCACCCGGAGGGGGAACCCGATCAGTTCGGCGTCGGCGAACTTCACGCCGGCCCGGGCGTCGCGGTCGTCGAGCAGGACATCGACGCCTGCGGCCTTCAGCTCGTCGTAGAGCTTCTGGCCCGCCGCGAGGGTGGCGTCGTCGACCCGCATCAGGGTGATGACCGTCTCGAAGGGGGCGATCGACATCGGCCAGATGATGCCCTTGTCGTCGTGGTGGGCCTCGACGGCGGCGGCCATGTTGCGGCCGACGCCGATGCCGTAGCTGCCCATCACGACGGGGACGAGCTTGCCGTCGGCGTCGGAGATCTTGACGTCGAAGGCCTCGGAGTACTTGGTGCCGAGCTTGAAGATGTGGCCGATCTCGATGCAGCGCTGGATGTCGAGGGCGGTGCCGCACGAGGGGCAGGCCTCGCCGGTCGTCACCTCGCGCAGGTCGGCCCACTGCACTCCGTCGGGGCGGGCCTCGGCGAGATCGCGCTCGACGCTGACGCCCCGGTAGTGGACGTCGTCGGTGTTGGCGCCGGTGGTCATGTTGATCCGCTCGCGCAGGCTCTCGTCGACGATCACGGGGTGGTCGGTGACGGCGACGGCGCCGAGGGAGCCGGGGCGGGCGCCGAGGGCGGCCACCGTCTCTTCCTCGTCGGCGGGCCGGACCTCGATGGCGCCGATGGCGTCGATCAGCTTCTGGGTGTTGAGCTGGTGGTCGCCCCGCACGACGCACAGGGTCACCGTGCCGTCGAGGACCATCACCAGGGTCTTGAGCTGACGATCGGCGGCCGCGCCGCCGTCGAACTCGGCGAGGGCCGCGATCGTGCGGACGCCGGGGGTGTCGAAGCGTTCGAGCTCGGCGGCGGTGTCGCCGTCGTCGATCGAGGCGAGGGTCGAGGTGGCCTTCTCGATGTTGGCGGCGTAGTCGCAGTTGGGGCAGATGACGACGTCGTCCTCGCCGGCGTCGGAGGGCGTCATGAATTCGATCGAGTCGTTGCCGCCCATCGCGCCGGAGCTGGCCTGGACGCCGACGGCGGGGATGTCGAGGCGGGCGAAGATCCGTCGGTAGGCCTCGTCGTGGGCGTCGAAGGCGGCATCCAGGCCGGCCTGGTCGACGTCGAAGGAGTAGGAGTCCTTCATGTGGAACTCACGGACGCGGAGCAGGCCCGACTTGGGGCGGGCCTCGTCGCGGAACTTGGTCTGGATCTGGTACCAGACCTGGGGGAGCTGCTTGTAGGAGGTCAGCTCGGCGGCGACGAAGGCGAAGATCTCTTCGTGGGTGATGCCGAGCGCCATGTCGTTGCTCCGCCGGTCGGTGAGGCGGAACATGATCTCGCCCATCGTGTCCCAGCGGCCCGACTGCTGCCAGATCTCGGCGGGGTGCATCGTGGGCAGCAGGAACTCCTGTCCGCCGATGGCTTCGATCTCCTCGCGCACGACCTGGGCCACCTTCTGGTGCACCTTCCAGCCGAGGGGGAGCATCGAGTAGTGCCCGGCGTGGAGCTGGCGGATGAAACCACCCCGCACCAGGAGCTGGTGGGACGGCGCGACGGCGTCACCGGGGGCGTCGCGAAGGGTGGGGACGAACAGCTGACTCCAGCGCATCCGCCGAGGCTACCGGCGGGCTTCGAGGTCGATCACGCCAATCCCGCGGAGCGTCTCGACGGCGCGGGCCCGCGGCTGCGGCCAGTCGACGTCGCGCAGGTCGATGGCGGTGTGATCGACCGCCTCGAGGACGAGCATCGCGAGTTCGAAGTCGACCGGTCGGCCGGCGGCGGCCGCGATGCCGGCTCGCACCGCCCGGTCGATGCCGTCGAGGTCGTCGCGAGCGATCGCGACCCGGAGGCGGCAGCGCTCGAGCAGGACGGCGAACACCCGACGCTCCGCCTCGTCCATCGACGCCAACCCGTCGATCAGGTCCTGGGCGTCGTCGATCTCGCCGGCCGAGCAGAGGGCGAGCGCCAGGTGGAGGCGACTCTCGACTACCGCGAAGTGGCCTCCCGCCTCGGCGGTCTCGACCGCTCGTTGCAGACGTTCGAGGGCCTCGTCGTGGGCCCCGGTCTGGGTGAGGAGTCGGCCGAGGTGCATGTCGGCCACGGCGGAGGCCCAATGACCTGACGCTCGAACGCGACGCACCGCGTCGCGCAGGATCGGTTCGGCTTCGTCGTGCCGTCGCTGGTTGACGAGGAGCTCGGCCTCGTTGATCCGGGTGATCGCGGCATCGATCACGGCACCGGTCTGTTCCGACAGCTCGCCGCACCGCCGATACCACGAGGCGGCCTCGGTCCACTCGTTGCGGAAGTAGGCCTGGATCCCGAGGTTGTTGGCCATCCGGGCCTGCCCGACCACGTCGCCGACCGCCTCGAAGCGCTCGAGGGCGATCTGTGCCTGATGCTCGGTGTCGCCCCGGCCGAGCAGGAAGCCCGACCAGGCGAGCACCCCGAGGGCACGAGCACGCGCCGCCTCGTCGCCGGCGGCCTGGGCCTCCGCCTCGGCAGCGGTCGCCGTCGCCCATGCCTCTTCGGTCCGTCCCTGCAGCTGGCGGATCACGGCGGCGATCGACTGCACCTCGGCCGCCAACTGACGGGCCCGAGGGTCGTCGACCGAACGGAGACGTCGTCGGATGCGAGTTGCATTCGCGAGCGCGATGGGGAATCGTCCGGCGCGTTCATAGGCCCGCATTCGGCGCACGGCGACCTCGGCCCGCTGGATCTCGCCATCGCAGTGTCGCATCGCCCGCTCGTAGGACTCGAGGCACTCCTCGAGCAGGCCGGCGATGTCCTCGGCGTCGCCCCGCTCGGTCCACAGGTCTCGGAGCATCCGATCCGACGGGCGATCGGCCCGCATTCGGCCGGCCGCCTCGAGGGCCCAGCGGAGCACCTCGGCTCGGCTGCCTGCGGGGATCGAACGTCGCTCGGTCGATGCGGCATCGACGCAGGCCCGGAACGCGGCCGCAGGGTCGTCGGATCGCGATCGGTGCCGGGCGACGACGATGGCCCGGTCGTCGCTCGAGTCGGCGGCCTGTTCGAGGGCGTCGGCGGCCAGCCGGTGCAGGAGGCGGCGCCGGGCGAAGCTCAGGCGCTGATAGATCACGTCGCGCAGCAACGCGTTGCGGAACCGCCGGTGGCCGGGTGTGTCGGGGTCGTCCTCGAGATAGCGATCGACCAGGCCGGCATCGACGATCGTGCCGCCGTCGGCGGCGGCGAGATCCTCCAGCAGGGTCGTCGGCATGGTCCGACCGAGGACCGCGGCACGCTCCAACGCGGTGCGGGTCCAGGGGTCGAGGGCGTCGAACTGGGCCGCCAGGGCGTCGCTGACCGTCGAGTGTTCATCGAGGTGGGCTCCGACCTCGCCGAGTAGGAGGAGGCCGCCGAGCGCCGCCGGGTTGCCGGCCGAACGGTCGATCACCCGTCGGAGATCGACCTCCCGGAGGGGGCGTGTGGCGGTGGCCGTCACCGCCAGCGAACGAACGGCGTCGGCCTCGAGGGGCTCGAGGCCGAGGATGCTGACGAGTGGGTCGGCTCCGACCGGAGCGTCCCGGGACGTCGCAACGACCACCCACGGCCGCGACCGCGCGGGCGTGCCGAGTCGGTCGACGAGGGCACGCGACGTGTCGTCCAGCCATTGGAGGTCGTCGACGACGAGCCGAGGAGGGCCGTCGAGGGTCACGTGGTCGAGCATGGCTGTGACCACGTCGAGGGTGCGATCGAGACGGTGGTCGGCGAGCACCGACTCGGCAGCCGCTGTGTCGTCGAGACGGATCTGGAGCACGTCGCCCAGGAGCGGGGCGATCCCGGCGAGGGCCGGGTCGACGGCTGCGACCCGCTCGGTCACCTCCGCCGGATCGATATCGGCATCGAGATCGAGGAGTCGCCGCAGCGGGCCGGCGACGGCGCCGAACGAGATCTGCCGTCGCTCGGGTTCGCCGCGGATGAACAGTGACGCCTGCACGGTCTCGGCGACCAGGCGCGACTTGCCGACGCCCGGGGCGCCCACCACCTGCACCATGCCGCCCTCGCTCGACTGGTTGTCGATGGCTGACTCGAGCCTCGATCGTTCGGTCGTTCGGCCGGTGAACGGGAGCCGGAACGGGTCGAGTTCCCATCTCGACTCGCCGGAGTCGTCGAGGACGCGCGACGCCGCCACCGGAGCCCGCTTGCCCTTGAGTGCGAGTGGTGCGAGCGGCTCGTTGCGCCAGCGGGTTCGCGTGGATGACAGGACGCGCGGCGTGGCCCAGATCTCGCCGGCGGGTGCCGCGGCGGCCAGACGAGCCGCCACGTTGGTCGTGTCGCCCATCGCGGAGAACACGGCTCGGTGTTCGTCGCCGAGGACGGCGGCGAACACCGGGCCCCGAGCGATGCCGACGCGGCACGCGGCGCCCCACTCGGTGCGGCGGAACTGCGCGACCGCTCGGAGGAGTCGGCCGGTGTCGTCCTCGGTCGCTGCGGGTACGCCGGTGCCGGCGAAGACCTGGAATCCGGCCACCGTCCGGTTGGCCGCGAGCAGGCTCACGCCGTGGGGGTCGAACGATTCGTGGAGGACGTCGAAGGTCCGTTCGACCGATCGAGCAAGATCGCGGATCGGGGTGTCGAAGGCCAGGAACGCGATCGTGGCGATTCGGTGACTGGGCGAGATCGAGCCGTCGAGCAAGGCTCGTTCGAGCGAGGGCGAGAACGCGATCGATTCGGTCGTGGCCGTCGGTTCGGTCGTGGCCGTCAGTTCGGGTGCGACCGTCGCGGCGCGCGCAGCTGCAGCGCGAGGTCGGCGCCACCGGAGACGGGCGAGGCCGGCGCGCCCTGGAAGTGGGTCGGTGGCGTCGCCTGGGAGGGCAGCGGCGGTCCGAGGACCGATGACGATGTCATCGGTCGTGGCGGCTTCGGCGGCGAGCGCACCATCGACCGCCAGGCCGAAGAGGAGGGGTGTGGCTCGCCGCGTCGGCACGACGATGTCGACCGGGCCACTGTCGACCCCGATGCTCACCGACAGGTCGAGTCGCCCGACCGGCGTGGCCTCGCGCTGGGCGTCGGCGACCGAACGGCGGATGGTGACCGCCGCCGAGGCTGCCCGGCTGGCGTGGCCCTCGCCGTCGAAGAGGAAGACGAGGCTGTCGCCTCCGAACTCGGCCAGGTCCCCGCCGAGGTCGGCGACGTCGGAGACCACGCCGAGCAGCACC
Organism: Acidimicrobiales bacterium; assembly: GCA_033851875.1. Taxonomy (GTDB): domain Bacteria; phylum Actinomycetota; class Acidimicrobiia; order Acidimicrobiales; family SZUA-35; genus JAWSVN01. The sequence continues at coordinate 2,532 of JAWSVN010000210.1, read as the reverse complement.
CGGTTGAGCACGTGGACGAGGGTCTCGCCGCCCGCATCACCGTGTCGGCCGAGCCGTTCCGAGATGGCGGTGAAGCCGGCGAGGTCGGCGACGAGCACCGAACGATCGGCGGAGGAGGTCGGGTCGGAAGCCCGCGCGAACGCGGGGGAGAAGCGATGGAGCGGCGCGGCGACCATTCCCTCGAGCGTCCGACCAGGGGCGGACGATGATGCGGCGGCGATTGCGGCAGTATGACACCGCCACGCAGCGGTGTCAGAGGCGTCGCAGCGTCAGGGTCGGTGTCAGAAGGTGCCGACGTAGTCGAACTCGGGGAACGGGGCCTCGGCGTTCGAGAGCTGCGCCAGGTTGCCGTAGTCGCAGCAGGCCTCGTAGCGCTCCCACATGGCCAACACCTCGGGGTGACCGTGCGCGGTGTCGATCGCGTCGTGGCTCACCCACTCGAAGTGCTCGAGCAGCGTCCCGTCGGGAGCCCGCAGCACCAGTGAGGGGGTGGCGGTCGCAAGCCCGAGCGACCGCAGGAGTGGAACGTGGCGCTCGACCTCGGCCAACAGCGCCTCGTCGGCCCCTGGCTTCGGTCGGTAGACGGCGATGACGTGAACACCCATGACCGGACGTTACTTCCCGGCGGGGACGGTCACCGGAACTGGTCGACCATGATCGCGTTGCCATCGGGGTCCTTCAGCACGATGTGGGCNNGCCTCGAGCCGGGCCTGGATCTCCCTCACGTCGGTGAAGGGCTCGACCTCCTCCTTGGCGTTGTTCAGTCCGGGATTGAAGGTGAGGATGTTGTCCTCGAACATGCCCTGGAACAGGCCGATCAGGGTCGTACCGTTGGCGAGGATGAGCCAGCCGTCGTCTGCGCTGCCGCCGGTGGCCTCGAAGCCGAGGGCCTCGTAGAAGGCGAGCGAGGCGGCGAGGTCCTTCACGGCGAGGGAGACGGAGAAGGCGCCGAGGTCGAGTGGTGAGGTCATGGGTGCATTCTCGCGCCGACGTGTGACAGCCGCCGCCGGGGTTCGCAGCCGCCCGGCGCGGGACACGTCGCAAGGCCTCCTGTCGCGTGCGAGTAGCGCTAGGTCATGCGCGCCACTGCACGCGGGCATGAGCTACGACCTGCTCGAGGCCGATGGTGGCCTGCAGCGGCCGTGCCCGAGCGACGAGCACCCCGGCTCGCCGTCCCCCAGCAGGGCGACCTGTCGCTACAACTCCTGGCGGCTACCGCGCCCTCACCAAGAGCCGATGCCTTCGTTGTCGCCGCCGGCCTCGAGAACCCCGATGCCCGCCGGCTCTACGGACCTCGGGGCTTCGTCGGGCCGGGCGAGGTCACCACGACGGCGCATACCGAGTTCGACCACTGCTGTTCGCACGAGAAGCCGACGAGCGACTTGTGAAGCGGCTTCGTGTCCGACTCCCAACGACGAGCATCCGAGAACCGAGCCCCACGGCGACTCACCTAGCGCGTGATCCGCCGACTCGTTGAAGTGACCGGTCGAGAAGGAGCGAGTGTTCCGTGTCGCTGACTCGGCTAACGCTCGACGAGATATCGGGTTCCCGAACGAAGACGGCTATGGCGGACACTCCCGGCTCGTCGATCTGCAATCGAGCGCTCAGGTCTCCAGCTCTCCTTGGGCCGCCAGGCAGAAGGTCTTGACGGCGTGGACGGTCGCACGGGCCTGGGCCGCCTTCCCGAAGAAATCGCCGAACACGTCCGGGGTGACGGTCACCCCAACGCGGCCCCCTCGCCGGGTCAGCCTGAAGACCGCTTCTACAGGTCCTCTGTCTTCGTGGAAGAAGTCGACCTCACAGACGTCTTCTTCGACCCAGCGGATCGCTCTGAGGACGAGCTTCATTCCCTGAAGGTACCAGCGGCAACGTACCGCTCGATCCACGCTGCGTCGACGATGTAGCCGGTCCCGTCCCAGGGGTCGAGGACTTGGAACGTGCCGTCGCCCCGGGGTGACGTCACGACCATGTGGCGAGAGCTTCCAGGCGACTGCAGCACGGCGCCCATCGGCCCGCGGCTCGCAACCTCCAGCGCCTCGCTGCCGGAGTCGAAGAAGTCAGCGGCCCAACCCTCACCGAGCGCGTCGGCCAGGGCATGCTGCTCCGACGGTTCGCCCAGGGCATCCAATAGCTGTCTTTCTGTGTGTCTGCCGCCGCTGAGAATCTCACCGCACGCCGAGACGCACGAGCCCTTGAGGCTCTGGCTGCGGGTCGCACCTGGGATGGGATCGGTCAGTGCTCCATCGACCCAGTCTCCGGAGCCGGAGCCTACGGCGGCCGACGTGACCCGAGGCCGGTAAGACGCGGCGCCGATGATCCCCGAGGGTGACGCAGCCGAGGGCGGCGTTGACTTCGACGAGGTTGACATCGTCGACTTGGTCAGAACCAACCCAGCCGATGAGTGCGGTCGTTGTGCCGCCTTCGAGAGCGCCGGTCGTGCAACTGATCGCGAAGGCACTGATCAGTGTGTTGCCTCGCGGGATCCACGCACCCAACCCGCCGGAAGCTGCGCTCATGGCCGTTTCGACGGCC
>JAWSVN010000209.1:0-12238 GCA_033851875.1 Acidimicrobiales bacterium | reverse complement strand
CGCCGCTCACGGCCACTCGATACACCTCGGTCGACATGGTCGAGAGGCTAGAGCGACCGTGAACAGCTCGCCGGCGAATTCCGTTCGGGCGAATTGCTCCACACCGCGCCCGGGGCGCGCCGCCCGCCGCCCGGTGGCGGAGGCCTCGGGCGTCACCGCACCCACCGGGCGAAGACGGCGTCGCCGGTCACTCGGAACGCGGTCGGCTCCTTGACGTCGTCGACGAAGAGTCGGCCGTTCTTCTCCTGCTCGCCGACCGTCTGGATGAACGCGAGCGCCACCACGGCCCCCACCAGCAGCATGCCGACGGCCAGTCGGACGGTTGTCGAGCCCCGTCGGCGGCGAACGGGTTCGATGGTGGGTGAGTCGGGCATGTGATGCTTCCTCCGCGTCGTGGCTGCGGGCGTCGATCCGCCCGGCGATCACGATCGGTCCTGCTGGTTGCAGACACGCTGCAGTCCGCGTGCAACCGGGCTCCGTGGTAGACCAGGGCCGATGCGACGCCCGAAGCCGTTCACCAACTGGGCCGGCAACCAGACCTGCTTGCCGGCGGAGGTGGCCGCTCCTTCGTCGGTCGACGAGATCGCCGAGTTCGTCGGCGCCGCCCACCGGGTCGGCGGACGGGTCAAGGTCGTCGGCGCCGGGCATTCGTTCACGGCGGCGGCGATGACCGACGGCGCACTCGTGAGGGTCGATGCCCTCGACGAGCTCACCGACCACGACCCGGCGACGGGTCAGGTGACCGTCGGCGCCGGCATCCGTCTCGACGCCCTCTCCGAGCGGCTCTGGGACCTCGGTCTCGCCATGCCGAACCTCGGCGACATCGCGGTGCAGACCCTCGCCGGCGCCACCTCGACCGCCACCCACGGCACCGGCGCCGCCCTCGGCAACCTCGCCACCGCCATCGTCGGGCTCGAACTCGTGACCGGCACCGGCGAGGTGTTGTGGTGCGACGCCGACCACCATCCCGACGTGTTCGCCGTCGCCCGGGTCGGGATCGGTGCCCTCGGCGTCGTCACCCGGATCCGACTCCAGTGCGTGCCGGCGTTCGTACTGCGGGCCGACGAACGGGTCGAGAAACTCGACGGTGGCAGCGGCGTGATGGACGACTGGGCCGGGTTCCGGACCTCCGCCGACCACGCCGAGCTGTTCTTCCTCCCGGGCGCCCCGCCCGGCAAGGGCAACGCCTTCACCAAGCGCAACCACCGCACCGACGAACCCGAGAACCCGCAGCCGGCGTGGCAGTACTTCGTCGACAAGGAGCTCGGCGAGAACGTCGCCCTCGACCTGGCGATGCGCGCCGTGCGACGGTTCCCGCGCCAACGTGGCCGCATCGCTGAACTGCTTTCGAAGGCCAGCTCCGATCGGGAGACGGTCGACCGCAGCTACCGGGTGTTCGCCAGCCCCCGCCGGGTTCGCTTCGTCGAGATGGAGTACGGCCTGCCCGTCGACGCCCTCCCCGAGGCGCTCGAGCGGGTCCGGGCCTTCGCCCACGGGATGGAGCACCCACCGCTGTTCCCCGTCGAGGTCCGCTGTTCGGCCGGCGACGACATCGCCCTGTCGACCGCCGAGGGCCGCGACTCTGGTTGGATCGCCGTCCACCAGTACCGAGGCATCCCGTTCGGCGACTACTTCCGGGGCGTCGAGGCGATCATGGACGACTACGAGGGGCGCCCCCACTGGGGGAAGATGCACTTCCAGACGGCCGACGTGTTGCGCGAGCGCTATCCCCGGTGGGGCGAGTTCGCCGCGGTCCGGGCCCGGCTCGATCCCGACGGCGTGTTCCGCAACGACTACCTCGACCGGGTCCTCGGACCGGTTACCTGACGCTGTATGGCTGGGGTGTAGCGTTCGTCACATGGCGACCACCCAGACCCAGACCGCAGCGATCAACGGCACGACGATCACCTACACCGATTCCGGCGGCGACGGCCCGGCCGTGCTGTTCAGCCACGGGTTCCTGATGAACCACACGATGTTCGATCCCCAGGTCGCGGCACTGGCCGCCGACTACCGCTGCATCGCCTGGGACGAGCGGGGCTTCGGCGGCACCCCGGCCCCCGGGCCCTTCAGCTACTGGGACTCGGCCGACGACGCCGTCGGCCTTCTCGATCATCTCGGGATCGACCAGGCCGTGTTCGTCGGCATGAGCCAGGGCGGCTACCTGTCGCTCCGGGCTGCCCTCGCCCACCCGGATCGGGTGCGGGCTCTCGTCTTGATCGACACGATGGCCGGCGTCGACGACGCAGAGGCGATCGAGGGCTACCGAGGGATGCTCGGGGCCCTCACCTCCGGCGACGAGGCGACGGTCGACGTCGTGCTCCAGGCGGTGGCGTCGATCATCATCGGCGTCCCCGAACTCAACGACGCGTGGATCCCGGGCTGGAAGCAGTTGGTGGCGACCACCGACATCACGTTCCCCGGCGGCGCCCTGCTCGACCGCGACGACATCTCCGGTCGGCTCGGTGAGATCGCGTGCCCGGCGCTCGTCGTCCACGGCACCGAGGACCAGGCGATCAGCCTCGAGCAGGCCCGGGCGATGGCCGACGGGTTGACCGACGTCCGTGGCGTCGTCGAGGTCGAGGGGGCCGCCCACGCCGCCAACCTGTCGCACCCCGAGGTGGTCAACCCGCCCCTGCGGGAGTTCCTCGACGCCCTCGGCTGACGCCGGCACCGAAGCGACGCTCAGGCGACGTCGATGCGGTCGAGGGTGCGGCTGGTGAGCGCGACCGCCAGCGCCGCGAGCGCGATCGGCACGATCACACCCCACGTCATGCCACGCTCGGCGAGCGGCAGCTCGATGTCGGTGATCTCGGCCAGCACCGACGACGGGTACGAGCCGATCGACAGCCTGGCGCTGGTGCCGCCGATGCGGGCGACGAACTGTTCCCACACGAACACGTAGACGAGGCCCCAGATCAGGGCACGGCGCACCAACAACCCGAGCAGGAGGAACACCCCGCTGTAGGCCAAGGTGCCGAGGGCCGCGGCCAGGGCGCCGCCGATCGCCACCGAGGCGTCGCCGCTGCCGATGATGCCGCCGACGAACGTCGGCAACGTCGTGGCCGGCACCGCGACGGTGGCCGCCGCCGCCCAGGCCGCCAAGGCGAGTACCCATCGCGGGGTCGGACGGTGCCAGACATAGACGAGGGTCTCGTCCTCGACCAGTTCGCCGAGCGACGACGAGGCGATGACGAGTGAGACGATCGGCACCATCAGCCCGATGTTGAACACCCACAAGAAGCCGGTCGTGTCGTCCATGCGGAGCGCTTCGTCGCTGCTGCTGGCGATGCCGACGGCGGCGACGATCGTGAGCAGGGTCATCGCCCCGACCAGTGCGACCCGGCCGAGGGTGAGCTGTTGGCGGAGCAAGAGGCGGTACAGCCACACGACGGGAGTCATCGCCCGCCTCCGACCAGGTAGCGGAAGACGCTCTCGAGGTCGTCGTCGAGGGGGCGGATCTCGGTCAGGCGGATGCCCTGTTCGGTGGCGGCCACGCCGACCTCGCGACGGAACCGTCGGGCGTCGGTGGTGGTGACCTCGACGGTCGTGGCGTCGATGACGTTGCAGCCGCTGACCGACCCCCACGACACGAGGGCGCCGGCGACCCGCTTGGCGTCGCTGCAGCCGACTCGGACCCGCATCGGCTGGTCGTCCATCAGGGTGCGGATCGCTCGGAAGTCGCCTTCGGCCGCCAGGCGGCCCTTGGCGATCACGACCACCTTGGAGCCGATTCGCTCGACCTCCTCGAGCACGTGGGACGACACCAGCACGGTCGTCCCGTTCTCGCCGAGCTGGTGGAACAGGGCGATCATCTGGCGGCGCTGGCGGGGGTCGAGGCCGTTGAGGGGCTCGTCCATCATCAACACCACCGGGTTGTGGACCAGGGCGGCGGCCAGCTTCACCCGCTGGCGCATGCCCTTGGAGAACGAGCCGACCGGGCGTTCGATACCGGGATCGAGTTCGACGAGCTGGAGGGCGTGGGCGGCCCGTTCACGAGGCTGGTCGAGGCTGCTGAGGACGGCGGCCAGCGTGACGACGTCGATCGCCTGTTCACGTTCGAACACCCCGTCCTGTTGCGGCACGAGGCCGATCCGGCCTCTCGCTGCGGCGTCGCGACGGGGGTCGCCGCCGGCCACCCAGACCGAGCCGGTGCTGGGCTTGATCTGGCCCGACAGCATTCGGAGCAGGGTCGACTTGCCGGCGCCGTTGGGGCCGAGCAAGGCGGTGACGCCGGGGCCGATCGCGAGGTTGATGTCGCTGACGGCCACGAGCCCACCGAACGAACGCGACACGCTGTAGGCGACGACGGTGGCATCGGCGGGCGGCCACGCCGGCGGGGTGGGCAGCGCGCCTGGGGATGAAGGAGCCCCTGCGGGCGCAGCTGCGGGAGCGGGCATCGACGCTGCCGTCGGCGGTGGCGGGGCGTCGGTCATCGGCGGACCAAGAGCTTGCGGTAGCGCCACCAGATGAACACGGCGGCCAGCGACACCCATGCCAGCCAGGCCAGCGCCAGGCTCCACGTCGGATTGTCGACGAGGCTCCACAGCGGCGGTTCGCCGTGGACCCGGAACACGAGATCCCGGGGCAAGGTCAACACGTTGAGGAGCAGGAGGTGAGGGCTGATGCCGACGTTGACCAGGGTGTCGGTCACCATCGCCGAGCCGGGAATCAGCGCCAGCGTCACGGCGGACGCCACCACGTTGCGATCGGTGATCGACGACACCCCGAGGGCCACCAACGAGTAGAGCACGCCGATCAGCAGCGACGACACGACGATCTTGAACAGGATCTCGAGCCAGTCGAACAGCCCGCCGGGCCCGAGGTCGACCATCGTGTAGCTGACCAGGAGCAACAGCGGCGGTCCGAGGGAGACGAGCAGGACCAGGCCGAGGGTCGCGAGCGCCTTGCCGAGCAGATAGGTGCGGCGGTCGAGGGGCGACGACAGGTAGACGCCGAGCATGCCGGTGCGCCGGTCGTTGCAGAGCAGTTGAGGACCCACCAGGCCGGCCAGCAAGTAGACCGTGGCGATCATGAAGCCGTAGTACTCCGCGTAGTTCGGCAGGTTGTCGGGTCCGATCTCGTTGCCGAACAGCGCGGCGACGCCGACGAACACGATCGCCGGTACGTAGGCGAAGATGATGATCAGGAACGGGAGCACCTTGTGGCGGGCGCTCCGACCGAGCCCGAGAGCCGATCGCATCGAGTGGGTGACCAGGGTGCGCAGGGCGCCCGGGAGGCCGGTGCGGTCCCCGTCGTAGCGGCGATAGCCGAGGTCGTAGATCGTGGCGTCGCTCATCCGGTGGCTCCCAGGAAGACATCCTCGAGGGTGGAGACCGACGAACCCAGACGGATGATGCCGACCTGGCGGGCGACGGCGACGGCGACGACACGGTCGTAGGTGGCGGGGTCGTCGCCGGCCATCGTGAGGCGGCGCCGGTCGCGTTCGACGGTCACGCCGGCGGCCCGGAGGTCGGCGGCGACCGCCTCGACCTCGGCCTCGGTGGCGTCGAGTTCGACGACGACGGCGCGGGCCGCCGGGTCGCGGAGCTGGTCGATCGGACCGGACGCGATCGTGCGGCCATCCCCGATGATCACCACGCCGGTGCAGATCCGCTCGACTTCGGCGAGGAGATGGGACGACAGGATCACGTTGATCCCGTACTCGGTCGACACCGACTTGATCAGATCGAGCATCACGTCTCGCTGCACCGGATCGAGGCCGTCGGTCGGCTCGTCGAGCAACACCAGACCGGGGTCGTGGGCGATCGCCTGGGCGAGCTTGACCCGCTGCCGTTGACCGGTCGACATCGTCCCCATCGGTCGGAATCGCTCCTCGCCCAGCTCGACGAGCCACAGGGCATCGCTGGCCCGGGTCGTCGCTTCGGCCTTGGGGATGCCGTGCAGCTCGGCCACGTGGCGCACGAAGTCGGCGGCCCGCACGTCGGGCGGGAGTGTGTGGTGCTCCGGGGCGTATCCGAGGCGCTCGCGCACGGTCACGCCATCGGACCACGGGTCGTGTCCGAGCACCTCGAGCGTGCCCGAGTCGCGGGGATGGAGCCCGATGATCATGCCGAGCATCGTCGTCTTGCCGGCCCCGTTGGCACCGAGCAGGCCCGTGATGCCCGGTTCGATATCGAAGTCGACCCCGGACAGCGCAACGTGACCCCCGTAGCTCTTCGCTACTCCTCGAGCTGTCACCAACGCCACGTCCAGGAGTGTGGCACCTCGGGGGACATCGGAGGTGTCAGGCGGGCCAGAACCCGGGGCAGAATGTTCGACCCCCATGGCCTCGCAGAAACTTCGGCTTCGACCATGGCAACGGCGGGCGCTCGACATCTACCAGAGCTCGGATGCGGCCGACTTCTTGGCCGTGGCCACCCCCGGTGCCGGCAAGACCACCTTCGCTCTGACGGTGGCTCGCCTCACGCTGCCCGAGTTGCCGGGGCGGTTGGTGATCGTGGCCCCGACCCGTCACCTCAAGGAGCAGTGGGCCGAGGCAGCCGAGCGGTTCAATCTCCACCTCGACAGCGACTGGAATCCCAAGGAGGGCCTCCCCACCGACGTCCACGGCGTGGTCACCACCTACCAGCAGATCGGTTCCAACCCCGAGGCGTTCATCCCGGTCGCCGCGGACGGGTTCGTCGTGCTCGACGAGGTGCACCACGCCGGCGAGGAACGGTCGTGGGGCGACGGGGTGCGAACCGCGTTCGAAGGGGCGGCCCGCCGGTTGTCGCTGTCGGGCACGCCGTTCCGCTCCGACACCCGGTCGATCCCCTTCGTGCGCTACCACCACGACGCCGCGGTGCCCGACATCGAGTACGGCTACGGGGAGGCGCTCGCCGACGGGCGGGTCGTTCGCCCCGTCTACTTCCCCAGGTTCGGCGGCCACATGGAGTGGATGGCCCCCGACGGCTCGGAGCTGTCGGCCAGCTTCGACGACCCCCTCGCCCGGACCCAGGCCAACCAGCGCCTCCGAGCCGCGCTCAGCCTCGAGGGCGAGTGGTTGCCGACCGTGCTCGGGCACGCCCACTCCCAGCTGATGACCGTCCGTGAACGCATGCCCGAGGCGGGTGGGCTGGTGATCGCCATGGACCAGGAACACGCCTGGGCGATCGCCCAGCTCCTGCGCGACCGGTTCCGGGTCAACCCGATCGTCGCCGTGTCGGAGGACCCCCAGGCGTCGGCCAAGATCAGCACCTTCGCCGGCGGCAACGCCCCGTGGATCGTGGCGGTCCGCATGGTGTCGGAGGGCGTCGACATCCCCCGTCTCCGGGTGGGTGTCTACGCCACGACCACCACCACCGAGCTGTTCTTCCGTCAGGCCGTCGGCCGCATCGTGCGCTTCATGCCCGGCCGTGGTCGTCAGCGGGCCTACCTGTTCATGCCCGACGACCCTCGGCTGCGCCACTTCGGGGCGTCGATCTCGGAGTCGCGGCGTCACCTCCTGAAGAAGAAGTCTGACGCCGAGACCGACGAGTACCCGGTCGAGGAGAACGAGGGCCTCGACGAGCTGACCGGCCCGGCCGACGAGCAGATGTCGCTGTTCGCGGTGCTCTCGGCCACCGCCGACAACCCCGACGACCTCGACGTCTTCGCGGATGACGAGGACGACGACTTCGACCCCGACGACGTGGCGGCGGCCGAGGACGCCGAGGCCCCCGACGAGCTCACCCTCGATCTCGACGCCCTGCCGCCCGCCGACCCCAACCTGGTCGGCCGTCGCGTCGATCGCCGGGCCCGCGACCGCCTGCGCGACCGCAACACCGAACTGGTGCGGGAGTTGGCGGTGATGACCGGCCGCACCCACGCCAACGTCAACTACGAGCTGAACCGCCTGTCGGGGGTGTCGAAGGTGGCGAGCGCCACGGTCGAGCAGCTCGAGCGTCGGGCCAAGGCCGCCGAGGAGTGGCTCGGTCGCAACGAACGCCGCCGCAACCTCGACAAGTTCGTCTAGCCGGTCGGCGGCAGCTCGGCCAGGAGGAAGGCGCGCATCCGGTCCCACGCCTTTGCGGCGGCGGCCTCGTCGTAGCCGCCGTGACCGGGTCGGTCCTCCATGAACCAGTGGCCGACGCCGGGGTAGAGGTGGAAGTCGGTGTCGCATTCGCCGATGCGGATGAACGCCTCGGTCGTCACCCGGTCCTCTTCGCTGACCATGTGGTCGGCGTCACCGAAGTGACCCTGGAAGCGGGCCGCGGCGTCGTCGAAGTCGATCGACTGCGACCCGTAGAACGACACGACGGCCCCGACGTGGGCCGGCAGACGGGCAGCCAACCACAACGCCATCGAGCCGCCCATCGACAGGCCCACGACTGCGATCGGGCGGTCGGCGTCGGCCGACGCTGCCCGCGTGGTGTGGGCAGAGGACAGCACGAGCCCGGCCATCTCGTTGGCGTCGCGCTCGGCCAGTAGCTGTTCGGCCGCATCGGCCGTGTCGGGGGTCTCCCCCGCGAACAGGTCGGGGGCGAGCACCGTGTAGCCCTCGCCAGCGATCCGGCGGGCGAAGTCTCGAGTCCAGTCGTCGAGACCCCACCAGGAGTGGAGGAGGAGCACGCCGGGGCCCTCCCCGCCGCCGGGCGGGGCCACCAGGAACGCCGAACCGGCCGAATCGTTGGTGAAGGGACTTTCGGGCATCTCCCAACCCTATTGGGTTCTCGCCTCTAGTCTGTCGGGTCGTGCCTGGCCCCCTCCGATTGCTCGGCGTTGCCGGTGCCCTGATCGTCGACGTGTCCAAACGCTGGTATCACGGCGGTATCGGCGACCTCGCGGCCGGCGTGACCTTCTGGATCTTCCTCACCGCGCCCGCCGCCGTGCTCGCCCTCGTCGCCGGCGTCGGCTCGCTCGACCAACTCCTCGGTCAGAACCTGTCGAACGAGATCCGCACCGACACGATCGCCCTGTTCGAGCAGGTGCTCTCGACCGACGCCCCCGGGGTGGCCGACACCGTCAACCGGCTGTTCGACCAGGGCACCAACGGCGGCCTGATCACGTTCTCGATCGCGGTGGCCCTGTGGACGATCTCGCGCGGATTCTCCGGCATGATCCGGGCCCTCGACGACGTCTACGAGGTCGAACACGGGCGGGCCTGGTACTACACGCGGGTCGTGGCCCTCGTCCTCGGTCTCGGTTCGCTCCTGGTGCCCGTGCCGATCGCCCTGCTCGAGATCTTCGTGTGGTCGCGGGTGCCGAACGGCCTGCTCGGGACCCTGCTGCCCCTCGGGTCCGGGATCCTGATCCTGGTCCTGTGGGCGTCGCTGCTGTTCCACTACGGACCCTCGATCCGCACGAAGTGGCGCTGGGATCTGCCGGGGGCGATCGTCGCCGCGTCGTTCTGGTGGCTGCTGGCGGAGGGCTTCCGCTTCTATGTGGCGATCGCCAACGGCCGCAACGAGGTCATCACCGCCGTCGGTGCCTTCCTGCTCGCACTCACCTGGGTGTGGCTGGTGGCCCAGGTGTTGTTGATCGGTGCCGCCGTCAACGCCTCGATCGGCGAGCGCCTCGGCCTCGACCGCAGCCGGCGCGAGTGGAAGCTGCCCGACGCCATCTTCCGGACCGGCGAGATGCGACGCATCGACCCCGACCTCGGGCCGCCCGACGAGCGGCCACAGCGCCGTCGGTCCTCCGGCGGCCGCCATCGGGGCGAGCGTTCAGGCGAGCCAGCGTCCCGTCCGTAGGGCGTGGGCCCGCGCCGCGGGCGCCATCAGGTCGACCTCCCCGGCGCGGGCTCGGGTCGAGGACACGTCGGCGAACCGGTCGTCGAGCGGGAGCCGGAGCTCGTCGGGGATACCGGCGGAACCGGCTCGAGCGACGATGGCGGCGGTCGGCAGCCGAGTCAGGGTCGCGCGGCGGTGTCGCTCGTCGTCGTACCAGCGCTCCTCGTGGATCTGGTGCCACTTGTCGGCCCCCATCACCACCAGGTCGAAGTCCTCCGCGATGTCGGCGAGGAGTTGGGCGTCGGTCACCGCCACCTCGAGGCCGGGCACGTCGGCGGCGACCGCCGCGAGCACCTCGAGTCGCTCGGCCATCGGCGGGTGGTTGGCGGTCTCCTTGCCGAGGGCGGTCGTCGACACCATCCAGGTGAGGTTGGCGAGGCCGTGGTGCTCGATCGCGGCGACGCTGATCGCCACGTGGGCGACGGTCGGCGGGTCGAACGAGCCCGGATAGACCCCACGGCGTTCGGGGTGCCGGCCTACGACCACGCCGGCACCTCCTCGTCGTAGATCCAGTCCTCCATCAGTGCCCGGACATCGGGGCCGAAGCCCTCGTCGACGAGGGCCAGGAAGTCGGCGGTCGACGCGGTGTCGTCGTCGTGACGCTCGACCCACTCCTGGGCGAAGGCGAAGAAGGCCTCGTCGCCGACGGCGCGGCGCAGCGCCTCGATCGTGAGGGCGCCACGGAAGTAGACGTTGGCCCCGAAGAGTTCGTCGGCACCGATGTCGGTGAGGGGACCGAGGCCGTCGGAGCGGCCGTAGAGGTCGTCGAACACATCGGTCATCTCGTCGGGATCGCCACCCCCGAGCCACGCCATCTCGGCCCAGGTGGCGAACCCCTCGTTGAGCCAGATGTCGCGCCACGAGGCCGGGCTGACCGCGTTGCCGAACCAGTGGTGGGCGAGTTCGTGGGCGTGGATCGAGTCGACGAACTCGCTCCGGATCGAGACGAACTCGGCCGAGAACAGGCTGAGGGTCTGGTTCTCCATCGCGAAGCTGAGCGATTCGGGCACCGCGGCGATGCCGTAGGTGTCGTAGGGGTAGGGGCCGAACCACTCCTCGAACCGGGGGAGCATCTCGCTGTAGAGATCGTCGAGGCGGGGGACGAGGGCATCGACCTCGTCGTCGGGGAGCACGTGACGAATCGCAGTGTCGCCGATGGCGGGTCGGTCGACGAGGGTCAGGTCGCCGGTGATGACCGAGGCGAGGTAGGTGGCCATCGGGTGCGGGCTCGACCACGCCCAGACGGTGCCGTCGTCGCGCTCGTCGACGCCGACCAGGGTGCCGGGTCCGACGGCCACATCGCCGGGGTCGACCATCACCTCGATGTCGAACGTCGCTTTGTCGAGGGGGTGGTTGTTGGACGGGAACCACGACTGGGCGCCGATCGGCTCGCTGACGACGAAGCTGCCCCAGTCGCGCTCGATCCAGCCGAGCAGGCCGAGCCCGCTGGTGTCGTCGACGCCCTGGGGTTCGCCCTGATAGGTCACCTCGACCACGGCGGGCCCGTCGAGCGGGTCGGGGGGCCGGATCCACACTTCGGTGCCCCGGTGGTCGAACCGGGCAGGCCGGGCGTCGACCGACACGTCGGTGACGGTCAGGTGCTCGAGATCGAGGCTGAACGCCTCGAGGCCGGGCTGGGCAACGAGTTCGATGCGGGCCAGACCCACCAGGTCGGTGCCTCGGGCGTCGAGGTCGAGGTCGTAGTGGGTCACGTCGTAGCCGCCGTTGCCGGCGGAGGGGAACAGCTCGTCACCGAGGCCCTCGCTGCCGGTGAAGGTGGGGGCGTCGGCCGCCGTCGTCGTGGTCTCGCCCTCGGTGTCATCGGTCGCGTCGTCGCTCGGGTCCGGCGGCGTCGTCGGATCCGGGGCTCCGGCCGGTGCACCGTCGAGGACCGTCGTCGTGCCGGGGTCGGTGGTCTCGGTCGGGCCCAGCACGCAGGCGCCGAGCGCGCAGCATGCGGCCACGAGGGGGGTGAGGACCTTGCGGTGGGCGCCCGACATCGACGGCCCAGTGTGGCAGGAGGGTCCGTCGGGCGGGCGTCACTAGGGTGGGCGTCGCATGGAGGATGGTGATCAGCCGGAGGAGACCGGCAGCGCGGCGCTGGCGCGGGTGTTGGGGGCGCTGCGTCCCGAGGTGACGGTCGTCGACGGCGTGGCCACCGGCAGTTTCCGGCCCGAACCGGAGCATCGTGGCAACCCCGGCTGGCTCCACGGCGGGCTCGCCGCCACCGTGCTCGACCACCTCTGCGCCCGCACCGCGGCGGCCGCCCTCGGTCAGCGGGTGGTCACCGGGACGCTCGATCTGCGGTATCCCCGTCCGGTCGTGTTGGCCGACGGTCCGTTCGGCCTGCGGGCCGAACACGACCCGCCCCGCGGCCGCATGGTCCGGGTGCGCGGCGCCATCCTCGACGCCGAGGGCGCCCCCCTCGTCGAGGCCAAGGCCCTCTTCGTCACCCTCGCCTGACGCCAGCGTCCCTCCTCCCTGCCCGCTCCCTGCCACCCCGGTTTGCGGGATTGGGTCATTGA
>JAWSVN010000034.1:455-11463 GCA_033851875.1 Acidimicrobiales bacterium | reverse complement strand
TTGGTCACCTCGTTGTCGATGTTGAGATCCACATCGCCGTCGACGTCGCCGTCGATGTCGACGTCGAAGGTGGTCGAGTTGTCGGTGATGTTGTTGATGATCGTCTCGTCACCCTCGTACACGATCGTGACGTACTCGTTGACGGTCTTCTCGATGACCTCGACCGTGGGGGCCGGGGCGACCGCCGGGGCAGGAGCCGGAGCGGGGGCCGGCGCCGGGGCCGACGAGCTCGCCGAAGCCGACGCGCTCACCGTGGGGGCGCTGGTCGAGGCGGCAGGAGCGGGGGCCGGAGCGGGGGCCTCGGTGACCTCGATCATCGTCTGGGTGGTCTCGGGGGCGATGTTGAGCTCGTTGCTCACGCTCGACACGACCTGGCCCAGGTCGGCCTGCTCCAGGTCGGCGTCGGCGACGCCGGCGGCGGCGAGGTACCCGCTGGGGTCCTCGGAATACGCAGTGGCTTCGGCCGGATCCCCGAGGATCTTGGCCAGGACCGACTCGAGAAGATCGTTGACGCTCGACATTTCTTGTTCCCTCCGTAGGTGGTTGGGGTGTGGTTCGTTTGCCTTGCTGAGATGAACCTACGAGGCCCGGTCTCGAGACGAATCGGGGACAACCCCCGTACCCACACCCGACAGTAGGGGGTATTCGGCAGGGCCGCCGGAGGAGTTGAGGGCAAGTTGGTCACCGGTCATGTGTGCCCCCGATCACACATCGGCCCAGGGGCGTGATCGAGCGCACAGATCCATGCTCGAAACCGATCGTGTGCGGGTTTCCAACGCCGTTCGCGATGACCCGACCAGGCGATTCGCTGCGCCCGGCGGTCAGTTCCCGGTCGCCTCGCGCACGATCGAGAGCAGTTCGGCCCGACTGCCGGCACCGAGCTTCGAGCGGATCCGGGCCACGTGGTGCTCGACCGTCTTCGGGGAGATGTAGAGCTGGGCCCCGATCTCCTTGTAGGTCCGGCCCTCGGCCACGAGACGGGCCACATCGGCCTCGCGGTCGCTGAGCCCGAGGGCGGCCAGCCCATCGCCCGTCTCGACATCGACGGCCTCGTTGGTGAGGGCTCGAGCGGCCTCGAGCAGCTGGCGGGCAACCGTCGGGTCGGGATGATCGAGGGCGGCCTGCCCGAGCAGGCGGGAGGCCTCCCACGGATCGCCGACCTCGACCAGGCCGTCGGCGGCGGCCTGGACGGCATCGGTGTCGACCGTGCCGGCACCGAGGTCGGCCCACACGCCGGCGGCGGCGGCCAGGGCCGCCGGGCGGGCGTCGGCGCCGGGCCCCCCATCGGCGAAGGCGGCCACGACGGCGCGGGCTGCGGTCTGCAGGGCGTCGCCGTCCTCCCGGGAGATCGCCACCTGCAGCTCGAGCCAACCGGCAGCGACGGAACCGGTGACGGTCCCCAGGGCCCGCAGGGCGCCGGCGGTCGCCTCGACGACGGGGTCGACGCGTCGCTGGTCGCCGATGCGGGCGCCGGCGGCGAGCAGCTCGGTGAGCGGCTCGGCCAGGAACCAGGCACTGCTCTGGCGAGCCAGCACGGGCTCGGCTCGACGCCACGCCTCGCGGAGTCGCGTGGTGTCGCCGGATCGCCGGGCCAGGGCCGCGTCGAGAGCGGCGAGGAGGAGCCGCTCTCGCTGCGCCCAATCGTCGGCCTCGCCGGCCCTCACGGCGGCCAGCGCGTCGTGGTGGTTGCCGGTCAGGGTCCGGACGTAGGCCTGCAGGAGCCGATGCCCCTCGGTCTCGCCGGGCCCGCCGCTCTCGTTGGTGACGGCCTGGGCCACCAGGAGGTCGGCGGCCCCGACGTCGCCACCCACGAGGGCTCCCAATGCGCCGACGGCGTGGGGCGTGGTCCCGAGCGGGGCGACCGCGCCGAGGCGATCGAAGTCATCCGCAGCCGCCAGGAGGCGGGCCACGCCCGACGACGCCTCGCCCTGCACGACGGCCTCGAGGCCCTCGACCACCGTCCGCAGGGTCGTCACCAGGGGAGACAGCGCAGCGCCGGCCGCGCTGGCAGCCTCGTCGAAGCGGGCCAGGGCGGCCGCCGGACGATCGGCGAGGGCGGCGGCGAGCGCCGCCGCGGCCGTCCCCGTCTCGCTCGTCACCGGACGTTGCACGGCCTCGTCGAAGCGGAGGTCGCGCACATCGATGGCGAGACCGAGCGCAGCTCGGCCGTCGTCGGCGCCGTCGAGCGGCACCTTGATGGCGTCGAGCAGGGCCAGGGCGGTCCCCGAACCCTGGGCCACCGCGATCCGTGCCCGGGCCAGGGCGAACCGTTCGGCCGGCAGGCCGGCGGCCAGGGAGCGCTCGACGACGGTGGTGGCCTGGGCCGGGTCGCGCAGGGCGAGGTCCTCGGCCACGTCGGTGAGCAGCTCGACCGTGCCGGGCACCTGTCCCGACCCTTCCAGGAGGTGCTCGATGGCCAGCTCCGGCCGTCGGACCCGCAGGGCGAGCGCCAGGCGGTCGTGGAGGTCGCGGCGTTCGGCGCCGGTGAGGTCGGCGGCGACCGAGGCGGCGACGAGGTCGATCAGGGTGCCGTCGTCGCCGACGAGGCCGGCGGCGCGCACCGCCCGCTGGGCGGCCGACGCCGCACGGCCGTCGTCGAGGGCTTCGGCGACAAGGTCGAGTTCGGTGTCGGGCGCCAGTGCGGCGAGCCGCACCAGGTCGGCCCCACCGGCGCCGGCACGCTCGACCCGCGCGGTGACGGCATCGAGGAGTTCTTCCGGCGGTTGGGCGCCGTCGCCATCCCACCCGGTGGCGGCGAGATCGGTCGCCAGGCCCGGGGATCCGCCGGCGAGCCGGTGCCACCGGTCGACCAGCTCGGACGACAGCGCCCGACCCGAACTCGACGCCTGCGCAGCGACCGCGCCGAACCGCTCCAGGTCGAGCAGGCCGACGCGTTCGGCCCCGCCGGCCTCGGTGAGGACGTCGTCGAGGGTCCGCACGCCGGGCGAGGTCGGCCAGGGGCGGCGGCTGGCCCAGATCGTCAGCTCGGCGGCGGCGCCCACCACCTTGGCCAGGGCGTCTTCACCGAGCCACTGGAGGTCGTCGAGCACCAGGGGACCGCCCGACGTGCGGGCGGCGTCGATCGCCTGGACCACCTCGGCCTCGCCCGGCCCGGCACTGGGCCGGCCGATCACCCACACAGCGGCGCTCGGCGCGTCGAGCTCGGCGGTCCAGGACCGCAGCGTGAAGGTGCGGCCGGTGCCGCCCACGCCGATCACCAGGCGATGCGTCATGGCAGCAGGCCCTCCCTCGTGTCGACGCCACCAACCGGGCCGACCTTAGACGACGTTCAGAGGCCGACGGCTCCGGGGACCGCGACGAGCTCGTCGGCGGGCTCGAAGCCGAGGACCCGGCCGTAGAACCACAGTTCCGCTTCGAGCGACGCCACGATCGTCGACGCCTGCCGGAACCCGTGCTGCTCGCCCTCGTAGAGGACATACGCGTGGGGCAGCCCCTTGGCCGCGACCGCGGCCACGATCGCCTCCGACTGGCTCGGCGGCACGATCTCGTCCTCGGAGCCCTGCAACACGAGCAGCGGCGAGGACAGGTCGTCGGTATGGCTGAGCGGGGCCCGCTCCCGATAGATCTCCTCCGCCTCGGGGTACGGGCCGATCAGGCGATCGAGGTAGCGGCTCTCGAACTTGTGGGTCTCCTCGGCCAGCGCCGTCAGATCGGCGACGCCGTAGAGGCTGGTGCCGGCGGCGAACAGGTCGCTCTCCTGGAGGGCCCGCAGCACGGTGAACCCGCCGGCCGAACCACCACGGATGACGATGCGGTCGGGGTCGACCCGGCCGGCCTCGGCCAGCGATCGGGCGGCCGCGATGCAATCGGCCACGTCGACCACGCCCCAGGCGTCGCGCAACCGGTTGCGATAGGCCCGGCCGAAGCCGCTCGAGCCGCCGTAGTTGACGTCGACCACGGCGAAGCCGCGCGAGGTCCAGTACTGGACCTTGAGGCTGAGGCTGGGGGCGCTGTGCGCCGTCGGGCCGCCGTGGCCCATCACGACCAGCGGCGGGAGCTCGCCGTCGGGGGCCGCGCAACCGGCGCCGGTCGGCGGGTAGAAGAAGGCGTGGGCCGATGGATCGTCGCCGGGGGCGGCGCCGGTGCCACCGAAGGTGATCGCCTCGGCCCGGGAGAACCAGGCGGCCTCGACGCCCAGGTCGTTGGGGGCCCGCAGCACGGTGGTTGGGTGGGCGTGGCCGGTCGATCCGGGCGCCTCGGCAGTGAGGTCGATCTGCACGATCGACGGAAGTCGGTCGGCGTGGTGCACGATCACGTCGAGGAAGCCCCGGCCGCCGGCCATCGACTGCACCCAACTCACGCCGTCGAGTGCCCCACCGGCGTCGAGGCCGGTGATGGTGCCCTCCGCGTCGAGCAGGGCGAGTTCATCGGCGCCGTCGCGGGTGATGACGACGGCCAGCTGGTCACCGACCTCGACCCACGACTGCAGGCCGAACACCCACTGGGGGAAGCCGATCTCGGCCCCGACCAGCTCGGTGAGGGAGGTGACCTCGTCGCTGCCGGGCCGCCACGACCGCAGGTTCCACCAACCGGTCTCGTCGGAGGCGAACACGAGCCGGCCGTCGGCCGTCCAGTCGGCGCTGACGACCGACACCTCGTCGCCGCCGGCGACGACCTGGGTGTTGCCGAGGCGGAGTTCGTCGCCGTGGAGCCACAGTGGCGCGGCACACAGTCGGGTGGCGTCCCACGGCATGTCCGGGTGGTTCCAGGTGATCCACGACACCCAGCGACCGTCGGGCGAGATGCGGGGCGCGGCGACGAAGTCGGTCCCGGAGAAGATGACCTTGGGGGCGGCGCTGCCGTCGGCGGGCAGGGCGACCAGAGTGTTGGCCGCCTCGCCGTGGGCCTCGACCACCGCCGGCGAGTGGTCTTCTCGCACCGCCACGATCCAGTCGCCGTCGGGGGTGACCCGACCGTCCGCGTAGCGCCAGGCGGACGCGGTCTCGGGCTCGGGGGTGATCGGGTGGGGTTCGGCGCCGTCGACCGGTGCCCCGTGTTCGTCGAACTCGAGCCGGTGGAGGCGCTGGTCGCCCCAGTTGGAGAAGTAGACGGCGTCGGGACCGGCGAACCAGGCGCCGCCCCCGTATTCGTGGACCCGGGTGCGCGCCGAGAACGGTGCCGGCAGGGCGTCGACGGTGGCGCCGGCCCGGTCGCAGCGGACCAGGACGACCCGCCCGCCCTCGCTGGGCCGCAGCTCCGCCCACCACACGCTCGGGCCGATGTGACAGATGGCGTCGAGCCCGACGCCGCCCGTGCTCACGCGTTCGGCGCTGATCGGCGACGGCCACGCCCCGAAGGGCACGGCACCCTGGGTGGCGCTCACGATTCGCTCAGCAGGTCACCGATGCGGGTGAGGCCCTCGCCGAGGTCGTCGTCGCCGAGGGCGAAGCTGAAGCGGGCGTAGCCGGGGCTGCCGAAGGCTTCGCCGGGCACGAACGCCACCTTGGCCTCCGAGAGCACCACGTCGGCGAGCTGGAGGGTGGTGTCGATCTTCTGGCCACGGATCGTGCGGCCGAGCACGCCCTCGAAGCTGGGGAAGGCGTAGAAGGCGCCCTCGGGTTCGAGGACCTCCACACCCTCCATGCCCGAGAGCATCTCGAACATGGTCTTGCGGCGGCGGTCGAACGCCTCGCGCATGGCGTCGACGGCGGTCAGGTCGCCCTCGACCGCGGCGAGGGCCGCCTGCTGGGCCACCATCGCCACATTGGAGGTCTGGTGCGACTGCAGACTGGTGAGGGCCTTGGCCATGTCGGCGGGAGCGATCAGCCAGCCGACCCGCCACCCGGTCATCGCGTAGGTCTTGGCCACGCCGTTGAGCACGATGCAACGATCGGCGATCTCGGGCACGAGGGTGGGCATCGAGTGGAACTCGGCGTCGCCGTAGACGAGGTGCTCGTAGATCTCGTCGGTGAGGACCCAGATACCGTGCTCGGCGGCCCAGCGGCCGATCGCCTCGACCTCGGCCTTGGGGTAGACGGCGCCCGACGGGTTGGACGGGCTGACGAAGATCAGCGCCTTCGTGGCGTCGGTGCGGGCGGCCTCGAGCTGGTCGACGCTGGCTCGGAAGCCGCTCTCGATGTCGGTCTCGACCGGCACGGGTACGCCGCCGGCGAGGCGGACGGGCTCGGGGTAGGTCGTCCAGTACGGCGTGGGGATCAGCACCTCGTCACCGGGGTCGACGACGCCGGCGAGGGCGTTGTAGACGGCGTGCTTGCCGCCGTTGGTCACCACGACCTGGGCCGGGTCGACCTCGTAGCCGGAGTCGCGGGCGGTCTTGGCGGCGATGGCGGCCTTGAGGTCGGCGTTGCCGCCGGCCGGTCCGTAGCGGTGGTTCTTCGGGTCGTGGCAGGCGGCGATCGCGGCCTCGACGATGTAGTCGGGGGTGGGGAAGTCGGGTTCGCCCGCACCGAAGCCGATCACCGGCTCACCAGCGGCTCGGAGCTCCTTGGCCTTGTTGGTCACCGCCAGGGTCGCCGAGGGGGCGATCGATGCGACGCGTTGCGAGATCCGGCCTGCTGCCATGGTGCGCTCCAGGTGGTGAGGTTGGTTTGCGGCGGCCGATCCGACCGGAATTTCCGGTGAATCCGGCAAAGAGGTTCGGAGGAGGAACCTCAGCTGCCATCATTCCATCCTGTGAGCGAAACCCCTCCTTCGATTTCCATCCCCGCCGATCTCCTGCCGGCCGACGGCCGGTTCGCGTCCGGGCCCTCCAAGGTGCGTCCCGAGGCGGTGGCGGGGCTGTCCGCGATCGCCGGCGACTACCTGGGCACGTCGCATCGCAAGCCGGCGGTGAAGCAGATGGTCGGGCGCCTGCGCGACGGCCTGTCGGAGCTGTTCTCGCTGCCCGACGACTGGGAGGTCGTGCTCGGCAACGGCGGCACCACCGCCTTCTGGGACGCCGCCACGTTCGGCCTGATCGAGGCCCGTTCGCTCCACCTCAGCTTCGGCGAGTTCTCCTCCAAGTTCGCCAAGGGCGTGGCCGCCGCCCCGTTCCTGGCCGACCCGGTGATCGTCGCCACCGAGATGGGTGACCGCCCCGACGTCGATCCCGCCTCGCTGGGCCGCGACAACGTCGACCTCTACGCATTCACCCACAACGAGACCTCCACCGGCGTCAGTCAGCCCCTGCTCCGCCCCACCGGCGGCAACCCCGACGCGATCGTGGCCGTCGACGCCACCTCCGCTGCCGGCGCCATCGAGTTCGATCCGGCCGAGGTCGACTGCTACTACTTCGCCCCCCAGAAGGCGTTCGGGTCCGACGGCGGCCTGTGGATCGCCCTGTGCTCGCCGAAGGCCCAGGAACGGATCAAGGCGCTGGCCGCGGGGCCCCGCTGGATCCCCGACTTCCTGTCGCTCGGCATCGCCCTCGACAACTCGACCAAGAACCAGACCTACAACACCCCGGCGCTGGCGACGATCTACCTCACGGTCGACACGGTCGAGTGGTTCAACGCCAACGGCGGCCTGAGCTGGTCGGCCGGCCGGTCGGCCGAGCTGAGCGGCATCGTCTACGACTGGGCCGAGGCCCACGACCTGGCCACCCCGTTCGTCGCCGATACCTCGAAGCGGTCCCCGGTCGTCGCCACGATCGACTTCGACGACTCGGTCGCCGTCGACGACATCGCCGCCGCGCTGCGGGCCAACGGCATCCTCGACACCGAGGGCTACCGCAAGCTGGGCCGCAACCAGCTGCGCATCGCCTGCTTCCCGGCGATCGAACCCGACGACATGCGTCAGCTCACCAAGAGCATCGACCACGTCCTCGCCCAGCTCACTCAGTAAGAACTGGCCGCCTGAGCTCACCGAGTAGCGTCGATCGGATGCTGCTCGCACACGATCTCGTCGGCTCCGGAGCCGGGCCCCTGGTGGTCCTGCTCCACGGACTCTCGGGCAACCGCCGGACCTGGGACGCCATCGCCACCGAGCTGGTCGGCGACGGGTTCCGGGTCGCTCAGCTCGACCTGCGTGGCCACGGCGAATCGGGCCACGGCGGCACCTACAACGGCGCCTACAACATCGTCGACGACTACGCGACGGACGTGGCCGAGACGATCCGCTCGCTCACCGACGAGCCGGTGATCCTGGCCGGGCACTCGCTCGGCGGGGTGACCACCCTCGCCGTCGGCCAGACCCACCCCGAGCTGGTGCGGGCGCTCTACTGCGAGGACCCGCCGGCGTTCGAGGGCAGCGCCGCCCGGCGGGCCGAGAGCCCGGCGGCCGGCTACTTCGGGGCGTTCGTGGCCAAGATCCGCGAGTGGCAGGCCGAGGGCGCGTCGGTCGCCGAGGTGGCCGACGTCGTCGGCGCCCAGCCCGACCTGTCGGGCCTCGCCCGCCAGGACCGCATCGGGCGCGAGGCGATCGAGGACATCGCCCGGGGCCTGCTCCGGTTCGACCCGGGCGCGATGGAGGCGGCGATCGTCGACGACATGTGGGCCGGCTTCGACCCACTGGCGCCGGTCTCCGCTCCGCTGTTCGTGTTGCGGGCCGACCCGGCGGCCGGCGCGGTGTTCATCGAGGACGACGTCGCCCCGTTCCTCGCCGCCCACCCCGACGCCGGGGTCGAGATGGCCGCGGGCGAGGGCCACAGCATCCACGAGAGCCCCGAGGGGCGGGCCCGCTTCCTCGAGACGTTCCGGACCTTCGTCGCCGGCCTGGCCTGACGACCCGGCCGACTAAGCCAGGGCCACCAGCGCGCCTCGGAGGTCGGCCATGCCGGCCGCGGCGGCATCGGGATCCCAGGCGGCACCCTCGTGGCTGAACCCGTGCTCGGCTCCGGCGTGCACGATCACCTCGGCGTCGCCGTGGTCGGCGAAGTGCGACCGCACGGCGTCGATCGCGTCCGGCGGGGTGATCGGGTCGGCGTCGCCGTAATGGAAGCGGAACGGGCCGGCGGGTAGGTCGCCGAGCGATTCGAGCACGCCTTCCATGCGAGACCCGTGCCAGGTGACGGCGGCCTCGAACAGGCCGGACGATGCCCCGAGCAGGGTGAACGACCCGCCGAAGCAGATGCCGAGGGCGGCGAGCCGACCGTTGGTGCGGCCCTTCAGCCACTCGGCCACGGCCGCGACGTCGGCGACACACGCCCCGAAGTCGAAGCCGCCGAGCCGGGCGATCGCCCTCTCGTGATCGGCGTAGGCAACGGTGTTGTGGGGATTGGTCGCGGCGTCGGGCTCGGGCGCGCGCCAGAACGGGTCGAGCACGACAATCGTGCCGACGTCAGCGAGGCTTCGCATCTGGGCCAGGAGGTCGTCGTGAGGCCCGAAGATCGACGGGATCACGACGAGGCCGGGAAGGTCGGCCGCACCCTCGGCGGGGGCGGAGACGAAGACGGGCACGGCGCCGCCGTCGACGGCGACCTCGAAGCGTTCGGTGGTGCTCATGGCGGGCGACGCTACACGACGCCCCGCCGGGCAGACGTCAGGCCAGGATGGCGTCGGTGGGCAGGGCGACGATGCCGCTGGCGCCCATCGCCCGGAGCTCGCCGAGCTTGGCCCACAGGTTCTTCGACAGGACCACCATGTGGGCGGCGACGAGGTCGTCGCGACCGGCCAGGGGCAGCACGGTCGGCGAGGCGAGGCCGGGGAACACGGTGCTCAGTTCGTCGACCTTGTCGGCCGGGATGTGGAGCATCACGTACTGACGCTCGCGGGCGGCGAGGGCCGCGGTGATCCGCAGGGTCAGATCCGCGATCTCGGCGCCGGGGTCGGCCACGTGGGCGAAGGTGGCCTGGCAGCCCTGCACCTCGTGCAGGACTCGGAGGTGGTTGCGGGCCAGGCTGCCGCCGGTCTCGCGCAGATCGACGATGGCGTCGGCCACGCCGACGGCGCACACGCCCTCGAGGGCGCCGCCCATCGGCACGACCTCGACGTCGATGCCTTGACCGGCGAACCAGCGACGGGTCCACTCCGGCAGGTGGGTGGCGACCGTGCCGCCGGCCAGTTCGGCCACGCTCGAGCGAGGGTCGTCCTGACGACAGGCGACCACCAGATCGGAACGGGAGTAGCCGAGCTCGATCGTCGGGAGGTCCTCGACGTTGCTCTCCAGGGCGGTGTCGGTCGAGATGAACGCGGCGGCGAGACGGCCGGTGCTCAACCACGCGGCGGCGTCGCGGGGCCGCATCTCGATGAACTGGATGCCCTGGGAGAGGGCCGAGGCGTTGTTGCCCTTGAGCTTGCCGATCGAGTAGCCGGCGTGCTTGAGCAGGTCGAGGGTCTGCTCGCGCAGGCGGCCCTTCGACGGGATGGCGACGCGAGGCACGCTCGCGTCGTCGGGGTTGTCAGCGGGGGTGGTGGCGCTGGTGTTCACTTCCGGCGTCCTTCCAGCACGGCGAACACGTCGTCGATGGCGACGCCGGAACGGACCAGCCCCACGAGCAGGTGGTAGAGCAGGTCGGCGGCCTCGTCGGCCACCCGGTCATTGGCCTCGGGGCCCCGGGCCAGTTCGAGACAGGTCTCGAAGCCCTCTTCCATGATCTTGCGCTGGATCAGTTCGGGGTCGGCCAGCAGACGTGCGGTGTAGGACTCGGCCGGGTCGGCCCCGGCCCGGTCCTTCAGCACCGCTTCGAGCTCGTGGAGAATCACGTCTGTGGAGGATAGGAGGCCGCTCCGCTCGCTCCCCCGTCTGTCGGCAGCTGTTCAACCAGTCTCAACCTGCAGGAGGGTCAGACCTCGGCCAAGAGGCGATACAGGTCCTTGCGGGCCGCGGTGAGGATCTCGGTGGCCTTGGCCACGGTGTCGGCGTCGCCGGTGGCCCCGACCTGACGGGCCGCTGCGCCCAGGTCGCGCATGGCGGTGCGCAGTCCGCCACCTGGGCCGCCCCGGAGGTTGGCCCACGGCTCGCCCTCGGTCTCGAGCCGTTCGGTGGCCTCGGCCCGACCCTCGTCGGTGAGTTCGAACACGGTCTTGCCGTCGCGCTCGGTCGGGGCGAGCTTGCCCTCGTCGGCCAGCAGCTGGAGCTGGGGATACACCGAGCCCGGGCTCGGCGCCCA
>JAWSVN010000034.1:0-322 GCA_033851875.1 Acidimicrobiales bacterium | reverse complement strand
CGATCGGACAGGACATCATCTCGGAACGATCGGCGGCCTCGGCCGCCTCGCCCCTTCTTCGGGTTTGTCATGCCGTTAACGATATATCGCGATGTGTTTCGATACAACGACTTTCTTCCGGGGTCGCCAGCTGGCGCTCGGGCCGGTCGCGGAAGACGACTCGCTGTTGCACCGAATAGCTGGTGAGGAACAACGTGAACTCGGTCGCCAACTTCGCCGCCACGAGGGGCACGCCGAGGCCGACCAGGGTCGACATCAGGGCGAGGTTCGCCACCAGGAGTGCGATGGCGAGGGCGACGTAGCGGGCGCCGGCCCGCATCCG
>JAWSVN010000208.1:0-1900 GCA_033851875.1 Acidimicrobiales bacterium | reverse complement strand
CGCAGGCGGGTTCTGGCTCGGCTGACCCTCGACGCCACGGTGCCTCGGGCCACGCCGCAGATCTCGGCCACCTCGTCGAAGCTCAGACCGGCGACGCCGGTGAGCATGACCATCGCTCGGGTCTCGGGGTCGAGTCGGCCGAACGCGTCGACCACCTCGAGGTGGTCGAGGGCCGAGTCGCTGGTCGATGCCAGGCCGGGGGTGGCCGCCACGGCGTCGAGCGACTCGTGGCGGCGCAGGGTCTCGCGGCGGGTGTGGTCGATGGCGGTGCGGTAGACGATCGAGTGGAGCCAGGTCTTCATCGACGAGTCGCCGGCGAACCCGTCGATCTGACGGAAGGCCTTCTCGTACGCGCTCTGGCACACGTCGTCGACGGCGTCGGCGTTGCGGACCACGGACCAGGCGACGCCGCGCAGGTCGGCGTCCCATGTGCGGAGCAGGCGACCGAAGGCAGCGGGGTCGCCGCGTCGGGCCGCGTCGAGGTCGGCGGGCCGTTCAGCCATGGCGGTCCGGGCGACATCGCGCCAGCGTGCGCCGGAGGGTGGGGAGATGCTGGCCACGTGAGGTTGGACGCATGAGCCCTCCGTCGGTATCCGAAGAGATCGTAGACGGGCGAGATTCCCCATCAAGTCATCGGCCGGAGGCCCATGTCGGGGTCACGGGCGGCTGCGACCATCGTCACGGGGAGCGCGGCACTCGCCGTCATGCAGGAGGAACGGAGGCGACATGTTCGACGCAGTACGCAGGATCCAGACGAATTCGGTCGGCGCTGGTTCGCTCGACGCTCGGTCGGCGGGCATTCGGGCGGCGGGCATGGCCGTGGCCGACCTGTTCGCCTACGACAGTGGCGCCCACGCCGGCGGCGCCGGACGCTCCGGCGCCACGAGCGCGGGTCGAGTCGAGCGTCTTCCAGCCTGGGGTGACGCGGCCTCGATCGTGCCCCGCAGCGGTGCCCACATGATGGCGGCGCGACGCGAGCTGCGCAGCAGCGACTGGCGCACGCTCTACGTCGACGACACCGAGGTGGCGGCCGAGCCGACGTCGTGGCTGCAGCGGCCGGGCGTGGCGGCTGTGGTGATCGCGTTGTTGATCGTCGTGGCGATCGTGTTGGCCGTCGCCATGGTGGTGGGCTGAGACCAACGCGGATCGGCTGCGCTGGCGGATCGGCTGCGCTGGCCGATCGACTGCTTGACGAGGAGCCGATTCGGTGCAAGCGTGCCGGCCGTGACCGTGTTCGACGATCTTCTGGAGTTGCGTCGGAGCAATGGCGCCGTGTTGGCCATGCTCTACCGCGGCGATTGGTGACCGTATTGCTGCGGCCAGCTCGTGCGGTTGGCAACGGTGATGGATCGCATCAACGGCCTCGGGGCCGAGATGATCGCGATCAGCGTCGACGACGACGTGCGACAGGCCGGGATGGCGCAACGTTGGGGGATGCACGACATCCGCTTCGTCGCCGACCCGGGTGGTGAGCGATACCTGCAGGCGCTCGACATGTACGACCCGGAGGAACGGGGCGGTATCGCCCTGCCGGGCATGGTCGTCGTGGCGCCCGACGGCAGCGAGGCCTACCGGTTCGCCGGGCGTGACTTCGCCGATCGGACGAACGACGACGACGTCTTCGAGGCGCTCGAAGGGCTGGGTCTCGGTCGGGTCAACCCCGAACCGTGGACGC
Organism: Acidimicrobiales bacterium; assembly: GCA_033851875.1. Classification (GTDB taxonomy): domain Bacteria; phylum Actinomycetota; class Acidimicrobiia; order Acidimicrobiales; family SZUA-35; genus JAWSVN01. The sequence goes on along the minus strand of JAWSVN010000208.1, from coordinate 225 downwards.
CCGACGTCGAGGTGCCGGCCGACCTGAAGCGGTTCCTGCCGCCTCGCGATCTCGGCCCCTACATGCGGGGCAACATGTTCGGCAGTGTGGCGATCCGTCGCCGCATGACCGGTGAAGGTCCCGAGACCGACGCGGCCCGGGCGGTCGCTCGCGAGCACCAGATGGTGACGAAGGCGACGCTCGATGCGTGGGAGCTGTGGCAGCCCCACGTCCCCGCCGACTGGC
>JAWSVN010000033.1:21420-35582 GCA_033851875.1 Acidimicrobiales bacterium | reverse complement strand
CGACTGAAACGACGGTGCCGACGGCGTCGACGGAACCGACGAGGTCGGCGCGGCTGCGACGCTTCACGTCGTCGATCCGGTTCCGCCTCTCGTTGGCGGTGTCGGTGTCGGTGTTCGCCGTCGGTGCATTCTTCATCGGCGCGATCTACCTGTGGCAGGTCAACCGGCTCGAGCCGCCGGTGGTCGAGACCCGACAGGTCGCCTACGTCGACCCGGTCAGCGGCCGAGAACTCGAGACCGTCTATCAGCTCGTGTTCCCCGAAGACTTGCAGGTCGCCGTGGCGGTCGGCATCGAGCAGCACGCCTATCGAGACGCCCTCGATCAGCTCCGTCGGGCGTCGTTCTACGCCCTCGGTCTGCTCGCCGTCACCAGCTTCGCAACCGGCTGGATCGTGTCGGGCTGGACGCTCGGCCCGGTCACCGAGATGGTCGCCGTCGCCCGGGACATCTCGGCCAACGACCTGTCGCGGCGGATCCGTCTGCGTGGGCCAGACGACGAACTCAAGGAGCTCGCCGACACCTTCGACGACATGGTCGACCGCCTGCAGACCGCCTTCGAGGACCAGCGGCGGCTGGTCCACGACACCTCCCACGAGTTGCGCAACCCCCTCGCGGTGTCGCGAGCCAATCTCGAGTTGGCGATCGACGGCGGCGACCTCGCCGAGGTGGCGCGGGCGGCAGCCGTCGCCCTCCACGCCAATGAACGAATGGCCGCCCTCGTCGACGATCTCGTCGATCAGGCCCGCGACGGGGTGCCGGAGGTGGCGCTCGAGACCGTCGACCTCGCCGGTCTGAGCGAGGCGGTCGTGGGTGAGCAGGCGGCCGGCGCCGCCGAACGGTCGGTCCGACTGGTCGCCGGCGCCGACGCGCCGGTGTCGGTGCGGGGAGAGCGAGCGGCCCTGCGTCGCGTGGTGTCGAACCTGGTCGAGAACTCCGTGCGCCATGCCCCGGCCGGCTCCGAGGTGCTGGTCGTGGCCGAGGCGGACGTCGCCGGCGGGGTGGCCCGGGTGTCGGTCCGCGACGCCGGCCCCGGCATCGACCCGGCCGATCACGCTCGCATCTTCGAACGCTTCGAGCGGGCGGGCGGCGGCACCGGACTCGGCCTCGGGCTGGCGATCGTGAAGCGGGTGGTGGTGCGTCATGGCGGCGAGGTGACGGTCGACTCGACCCTCGGCGAGGGAGCGACATTCACCGTGCGGCTCCCCCTCCTCGCGGCCCCTGCCGTCGCCGACGACCCGACGTCGGCCACACTCGAGAGCGCATCATGATGTTGAGCCGCCACCCCTTCCTGCCGATGATGAGGCTGTCCACCGAACCCCGGAACCAACGATGACCGACTCCCCCTGGGCCCCCGGGCCGCATCGAGATGCCCCGCCGATGGCCGACGACCGTTGGCACGCCGGCACGGCCCCGATCCGTCCGTCGGCGCCGGCTGCGACCCCTGCCGCGGTGCCGGGCCCGGTCACGTCTGTCGCGATGCCAGCGGCGAGCGCGATCACCGGGCCGCCGACGATCGCTCCGGCGGCGGGCGGCGCGACGTCCCCGTCGCCGACGGCCCGCCCGTGGGGGTGGCGCTCGTTCGTGGCCTTCCTCGCCGGCGGCGCCCTCACCGCCGGTGGTTTCGCCCTCGGCGCCGGCTCCGGATCGCCCGACAGCCCCGAGGTCGTCGCCTCACCCTCCTCCACGACCCCCTCGGTCGTGGTCCAACCGCCCGCCGCCGACACCGAGGACCCGGCCGCGTTCGTGGCCGCCGTGCTCGGGCCATCGGTCGTGCAGGTCGAGCACGAGATCGGCCTCGGCTCCGGCGTGGTGATCGCCGAGGGCATCGTGCTCACCAACAACCACGTGATCGAAGAGGCCACCGAGGCCGGGATCAAGGTTCGGACCTCCGAAGGTCGGGTGGTCGAGGCCACCCTGCTCGGCGGCGACCCCCGCACCGACATCGCCGTGCTCGACGTCGGCCCCGACGCCGGGTTGCCCGTCGCCGACCTCGCGGTCGACGACCCCCTCGAGGTCGGCCAGTACGTGGTGGCGATCGGCTCGCCGTTCCAGCTGCAGCAGACGGTCACCTCCGGGATCGTGTCGGCCGTCAACCGACCGATCCAGACCAGCGCGAGCGTCGTCAACGCGATGATCCAGACCGACGCCGCGATCAACCCTGGCAACTCGGGCGGCGCCCTCGCCGACCGGGAGGCCCGGGTCGTGGGCATCAACACCTCGATCCAGACCGACGGGGTCTCGGCGTCCAACGTGGGCGTCAGCTTCGCGGTCCCGATCGACGTGGCCGTCAACGTCGCCCAGCGCATCATCGACGGCGAGTCGCTCAACGCCGGCTTCCTCGGCGTGGTCGGTGGCGAACCGTCGGCCGACGGAGCCGCCGGCGTGGTGATCGGGCAGGTCGAGCCCGACACGGCGGCCGATGCCGCCGGACTCCGTGCCGGTGATCGCGTCATCCGCGTCGACGACGCTCCGGTCGCCACGATCGCCGAACTGGCGGGCCTCGTCCAGACCCGGTTCCCCGGCGACGAGTTGGAGTTGGAGCTGGTGCGCGACGGGGAGACCGTCGTCGTCACCGCCGTCCTCGGCGAACGCTGAAACCTCCCGGTTCGCCGGGGTGACCGACCGTTAGGCTGACGACGTGGATCCCCTTTTGATCGTTCTCCTCGTCGTCGTCGCCATCGCCGTGGTCGGCGTGGCGGCCTGGCGGCTCTCTGGCAACCGCCAGCAGCTCCCCGGCCCGAGTTCCGAGCGGAGCTCGCTCGACGATCTCGGCGGCGACACCGCCGTGCTCGACCGGCCCGGGTCCGACGTCGCCCTCGACGACTCGCTGCTCGACACCGCCGAGGTTGCGGCCGACACCGCCGTCGTCGAGCCCGAGGTGCCGGCCGAGCCGTCGTGGCTCGACGCACCGGTCGTCAAGCCGTCGTTCTTCGACCGCCTCGGCAAGGCCCGGTCGGCCCTCACGGGCTACCTCGGCGGCCTGATCGGCGCCGGCTCGCTCGACGACGAGGCCTGGGAGGATCTCGAGGAAGCCCTGATCCGGGCCGACGTCGGTGTCGCCACCTCGATGAAGCTGATCGAGACCGTGCAGACCAAGGCGGCGGAGCTCGGCAAGGACGCCGAAGGCGACGACGTGCTGGCCCTGCTCAAGGCCGAAATGCGGGCCGAGCTCGATGGCAAGGACCGCTCGCTCACGATCGACGAGGGCGAGACCAACGTGTGGCTGTTCGTCGGCGTCAACGGTGTCGGCAAGACCACCACGATCGGCAAGCTCGGCAAGCGGCTCGCCGTCGAGGGCCACAAGCCGCTGATGGCCGCCGGCGACACCTTCCGGGCCGCCGCCGCCGAACAGCTCACGATGTGGGCCGAGCGCACCGAGGCCGAGATCGTCACCGGCGCCGAGGGCGCCGACCCGTCGTCGGTGATCTTCAACGGCGTCCAGGCCGCCGCCGCCCGCGACCGCGACGTCGTGCTCGCCGACACCGCCGGCCGGCTCCAGAACAAGACCAACCTCATGGACGAGCTGTCCAAGATTCGCCGGGTTGCAGCCAAGGAGCCCGGCCACGTGAGCGAGGTCCTCCTCGTGATCGACGCCACCACCGGCCAGAACGGTATGAGCCAGGCCAAGGTGTTCGCCGAGGCCGTCGACGTGACCGGAGTGGTGCTGTCCAAGCTCGACGGCTCGGCCAAGGGCGGCATCGTGTTCGCCGTCGAGAGCGAGCTGGGGATCCCGGTCAAGCTCGTCGGCCTCGGTGAGGGTGTCGACGACCTGGTCGACTTCGACCCCGACGCCTTCGTCGATGCCCTCTTCGAAAAGTAGAAGGCCGGAGAAGGAGAAGCCTGGAGCGCTCTCTGCGCCCAGTAGCTCGGTTCCTGTCGCCGCTGATCTAGGATTGATGCCCTCATGTTCGATGCACTGACCGACAAGTTCGACGGCATCTTCGGCCGCCTCCGCAACAAGGGCGTCCTCACCGAAGAAGACGTCGACGCCGCGCTCAAGGAGATCCGCCTCGCCCTGCTCGAGGCCGACGTCAACGTCACGGTCGTCAAGACCCTCCGCAACCGCATCAAGGAGCGGGCGCTCGGCGAAGAGGTCCACAAGGCCCTCAACCCGGCCCAGCAGGTCGTCAAGATCGTCAACGAGGAGCTGACCAACGCCCTCGGTGGCGAGACGTTCGCCCTGCACTACAACACCAAGCCGCCGACCGTGGTGATGATGGCGGGCCTCCAGGGCTCGGGAAAGACCACCACCACCGGCAAGTTGGCCAAGTGGTTCAAGAGCCAGGGCCGCAACCCCCTGCTCGTCGGCGCCGACCTCCAGCGTCCGGCCGCCGTCGAGCAGCTCCGCACCCTCGGCCGCCAGGTCGACGTGCCGGTGTTCTCCGAGCCGAGCGATCCGGTCACCGTGGCCGGCAAGGCCGTGGCCGAGGCCCGCGCCACCGGCCGCGATGTCGTCATCGTCGACACCGCGGGCCGCCTCGCCATCGACGTCGAGTTGATGGAGCAGGTCCGTCAGATCTCCGAGGCCGTCTCCCCCGACTACACCTTCCTCGTCGTCGACGCCATGACCGGCCAGGACGCCGTCACGGTCGCCGAGGCGTTCAACGAGAAGCTCACCCTCGACGGGGTCATCCTCACCAAGCTCGACGGCGACGCCCGCGGCGGTGCCGCTCTGTCGGTCAAGGAGGTGGTCGGCAAGCCGATCGCCTTTGCCGCCACCGGTGAGAAGCTCGACGAGTTCGACCTGTTCCATCCCGACCGGATGGCCAGCCGCATCCTCGGCATGGGTGACATGCTCACCCTGATCGAGAAGGCCGAACAGACCTTCGAGCAGGACGAGGCCGAGGCCGCCGCCGCGGCGCTGATGGAGGGTCGCTTCACCCTCGACGACTTCCTCGACCAGATGCAGCAGCTGAAGAAGATGGGTCCGCTCGGCGGTCTCGTCAAGATGCTGCCCGGTCTCCCCAAGGAGATGCGCGACGTCGAGGTCGACGATCGCGAGCTCGCCCGGGTCGAGGCGATCATCAAGTCGATGACCGCCCAGGAACGGGCCGAACCGGAGCTCATCGACGCATCCCGTCGCACCCGCATCGCCAAGGGCTCGGGCACCAACCCGAGCCAGGTGCAGATGCTGGTCAAGCAGTTCAACGAGATGCAGAAGATGATGAAGCGCATGGGCGGCATGGGCACCAAGAAGGCCAAGGGCCGCAAGGCCAAGAAGAACAAGACCAAGAAGGGTGGCGGCGGTCGGGTCACCCCGAAGACGACGGCTCGGGTCACCGAGAAGGGCACGAAGAAGCGGAAGGCACCGCTGATGCTGCCCGGGCTCGATCGACTCGACTCCCAGGACCTCGACGAACTCGCCACCCAGCTCGACGACCTGCAGAAATAGTCGCCTTCGAGGTTGCTCGCGGCCGGAGGTAGTGGTCGCAGGGCCCCTGGCGATAACCTACGAGGTCGCTCTGGTGCGCGCTTCGGCGCCGTCCTCACACCGCAGCCTTCACACTGAATCACTGATCGACCAGTCGAACGAAGAGAGAATCTCGTGGCCGTACGTCTCCGCCTGATGCGGATGGGAAAGAAGAAGCAGCCGACCTACCGTGTGGTCGCGGCTGACGCCCGTTCGCCCCGCGACGGTCGTTTCATCGAGATCGTGGGCACCTATTACCCCCGCAACGAGCCGTCGGAGATCAACATCGACAAGGCCAAGGCGGTCAAGTGGCTCCGTAACGGCGCCCAGCCGTCGGACCGGGTGAAGAAACTGCTCGAGATCAGCGGTACCTGGGACGCCTTCAAGAGCGGCACCTCGGTCGAGGACCTCGAGGCCGAGGCCGCTGCGGCCAAGGCCGCCGCCGAGGCTGCCGCCGCCGAGCCGGCCGAGGCTTCGGCATGAGCGACTCGCTCGCCCCCACTGCCGAAGCGGTGCTCGATCACCTCTGCAAGCAGATGGTGAGTGCGCCCGACGATGTCTCGATCGAAGCCTCGTCGCCCAACGAGGGCACGGTTCGCTTCGACGTGACCGTCAACCAGGACGACATGGGCCGGGTGATCGGTCGTCGCGGCCGAGTCGCCTCGGCCATCCGCACCGTGGTCAACGCCGCCGGTGCCAAGGACGGTGTCTCGACCGAGGTCGAGTTCGTCGAGTAGGCCCCCGGGCCTCTCGACCACCAGGTCGCACCGACCACATTCATTCGATGACGGCCCTGCTCGAGGTCGGCTACGTGGGTAAGGCCCACGGGCTCAAGGGAGAGGTCGTCGTCCACCTCACGACCGACCGCATCGAGGAGCGAACCGCTCCCGGTGCGGTCTTTGTCGTTGCTGGCGAGGCCAGTGTGGCTGCCGGACAGCCCGAACTGGTCGTCCGGTCGGCGCGGCTGCAGCAGCGCAAAGCCACCCAGGAGCTCTGGGTGATGGGTTTCGAGGGCGTGACGGGTCGAGAGGCCGCCGAAGCCCTGCGAAGCACCGTGCTGTCAGCCGAGCCGATCGAGGACCCCGACGCGGTGTTCGCCCACGACGTGATCGGCTGCCGCCTCGTCGATCAGCACGGCACGGATCACGGCGAGATCGTCGCCCTGGTCGCCAACCCGGCCTCCGACCTCCTCGAACTGGCCGACGGACGCCTCGTGCCGCTCGCCTTCCTCGAGTCGGCCGACGACCAGACGGTCCACGTCGACGTCCCCGACGGCCTGCTGTAACGGGCCAGGACTGGTCTCCCGCCCTGACGAGACGTCGGGCACACGAGCGAAGCGTTTCCTCGCTGGCCACCTCGTCGTAACCCAAACGAAACATCGGGCGCGTAGGTTCATTCCTGTCAGTGCAAAGCAAACGTTCGGGCCGACGGTTGTTCTCCCCCGACCTCCTTGGCTCGCAACACCCCCCAAATGAAGGGACCCGGTCCACTCGGACCGGGTCCCTCAGGGTTTTGCGCTCCACCGGGGGGTCCCCTGGCTACGGTGAGGCGCCATGGCGCTCCGGGTCGACGTGATCACGATCTTTCCCGAGCTGATCGAGCGCTACTGCGGCGCCAGCATCCTCGGCCGGGCCGTCGATGCCGAGCTGCTCGACGTCCGCACCCTCGACCCGCGCGACGCCACCACCGACGTCCACCGGACCGTCGACGCCGCGCCCTTCGGCGGGGGAGCGGGCATGGTGATGAAGCCCGAGCCGCTGTTCGCCACCGTCGAGGACAACGACGTCGCCCGACCCCTGTTCTACCTGTCCCCGTCGGGCCGCACCCTCGATCAGCCGCTCGCCGCCGAACTGGCCGAGCTCGGGCAGTTCTCCCTGCTGTGCGGCCGCTACGAAGGCATCGACGAACGGGTCCGAACCGACCTGATCGACGGTGAGATCAGCGTCGGCGATGTCGTGCTCGCCGGCGGCGAACTGCCGGCGCTCACCGTGATCGAGGCCGCGGCTCGGCTGGTGCCCGGGGTGTTGGGCAATCAGGCCTCGCCCGAGGACGAGTCGTTCGCCGACGGTCTCCTGGAGTATCCGCACTACACCCGGCCCGCCGAGTTCCGAGGCCTCGAGGTGCCCGAGGTGTTGCGATCGGGCAACCACGCCCTCATCGACCGGTGGCGGCGAGCCCAGTCGTTGGCCCGCACCCGCGATCGGCGCCCCGATCTCTTGCACGCACGGGGCGGCCTCGACGATGCCGACCGGAAGCTGCTCGCCGAATTCGGCCTCGACGGGTAGGGGCCGGAGGAAGTCTCCGGTCGTCGCCCTAGCATGTTGGGCCGGGCCTGATGCGCACCCGGCGCGTCCACCGCACCCCACCGACTCTCGCTGGCAGGAATCATGAACCTCACCGATCTCGTCGAGAAGACTCAGCTCAAGAACGACGTGCCGGACTTCGGTCCCGGCGACACCGTGAAGGTCCACGTCCGCGTGGTCGAGGGCAACCGCACCCGCACCCAGGTCTTCCAGGGCGTGGTGATCGCCATCCGCGGCGCCGGTGCCTCCGAGTCGTTCACCGTCCGCAAGCTCAGCTTCGGCGTCGGAGTGGAGCGCACGTTCCCGATGCACTCGCCGATCATCGAGCAGATCGAGGTCGCCACCCGCGGCGACGTGCGCCGGGCCAAGCTTTATTACCTGCGCGACCGCGTCGGCAAGGCCGCCAAGGTCAAGGAAAAGCGCTACAACTGATCCGGATGGCTTGAGCGTGCATCGCGACGACCTCGAGGAATACGAGGCCGAAGCCGAACTCGAGCTCTACCGTGAATATCGAGACGTCATCTCGATGTTCCGTTTCGTGGTCGAAACCGACCGCCGCTTCTACCTCGCCAATGAGGTCGTGCGAATCTCCGCACCGGGCGACGCCGCCGTCGAGTACCAGCTGAACGACTGCTGGGTCTGGGACGTCTACCGCAGGTCGCGGTTCCTGCGTTCCGTCACACTCGTGGGCGCCAAGGCGATCGCCGTCGAGGAGCTCCCGCCCAGCGAACTCTGAGCCGTCGGCCGTCGTCCGCCCCGGGAGCTTCGTCAACGACGAAGTGTGGGGAACGACATGACCGAACGACGTCAACGCCTCGGTCGGCGCGGCGAGGACCTCGCCGCCGAGTGGTACCAGCACCACGGGTGGACGGTGCTCGACCGCAACTGGCGCTGCGCCCGCGGCGAGATCGACCTGATCGTCGGTCGCAACCCCGACGGCCGCCGGTCCCGATGGCGGGAGATCGCCATCGTCGAGGTGAAGGCTCGCTCGTCGAGCCGGTACGGCAGCGGGTTCGACGCCGTCGACCCTCGCAAGCAGGCCCGGTTGCGACGGCTCGGCGCCCGCTGGCTCGCCGAGTGGGCCGGCTCGACGCGGGTGGTCCGCTTCGACGTGGTCGAGGTCGATGCCCGCGGCACCCTCCGCGTGCGCGAGGGCTGCTTCTAGCGGGCGACTAGCGCCGTGACCGGCGGTGCTCCCAGCAGCCTCGGTGCCAGTGGCGACGCAGGTCCGGCGCGTCGGGCGGCACCGCCACCACGTGACCCATGCCCGGCGGGATGTCGCGTCCGCAGCCAGGGCACAGATACGGCTTGGTGGCGTCGGCCGCCGACACGAACCGCACGTCGGCGTCCGGAACATCGGACGGGTCGGGTTTCGAGCGTGGGCCCTTCTTCTTCGGGGTTTGGCTGCGTCGTCGCTTCGGCGCCGCAGCTTCCTCGGCTCGCCGTGCCGCCCGGGCGGCCTCCTGGGCCCGACGCCGCTTCGGCATCAGCCGAACAGCACCCAGATCATCAGGGCGACGCAGACCACCGAGGCGGCGGCCACGAACCAGTAGTCGAAGCTGCTGCGGCGGTGCTGGCGGCGCGGATCGAATCCCACGCCGACCAGTATCTCGTCTCCGTCGCGCGTCGCACCCCCGGTGTTCCCGCAACCGGACGGTTTTGGCTACGGTGCGAACTGCTATGACCTCCTCGTCCCGCCCAGGCCGGAGTCGGAGCCGTCGCCTCGGCTTCGTCGTCGGCCTCGTCGCCATCGCCACCCTCGCCGCCTGCGTTGGTGCCGACACCCCCGAGGTGACCAACGGCGATCCCCGGCTCGAAGAGGGTCGATCGCTCTACATCTCCAACTGCGCGAGCTGCCACGGCGGCGCAGGCGGCGGCGGACGAGGCACCAAGCTCGCCGATGGCGCCGTCGTCGCGGCTCTGACCGAGGCAGAGCAGATCACCGTCGTCGCCGATGGCCGCGGGTCGATGCCGGCCTTCAGCGGCCGACTCGACGCCGAAGAGATCGAGGCCGTGGTGGCCTACACCCGCGAGGTGCTCTGACCAGCGCCCCGCTCGCCCCTCGCTGCAACGTCGGAGGTGCGAAATCGGCGGTGCGCGTCGGCGTGACAGGCGCCACTCGAACAGAGTTTGTCACGATGGAGTGACGGCGCCCCAAAAAAGTCTCGACACGTTTCCCCTGTTCAGTAGCGGAACAGTCAACATTCTTTGGGACTCATGGTCAAATTTCGGTGGACCGGGACCGATAGGCGTCATGTCCGAGCTTCCCAGGAGGGGACAACGCCCGTGTTCACATCCACCACGCTACGTACCAAGCTGCTGATCGCCCTCGGCGTTCCGCTCGCCGCGCTGCTGTTCGTCGTGGCACTCCGCGTCGACGACGCCCTCGACCGGTCGGCGCTCGCCGACCAGCAGCAGGTCGAGATCGACCGAGTGCTCAGGATCAAGTCGGTGGGCGAGGCGCTGCGTCAGGAGCGAATCTCGTTCTCCTCGTTCAGCTCCACCGCCGACCAGAGCGTCGCCGCCCGAGCCGCTTCCGATCAGGCGTGGGAGGCATTCATCACCCAGCCTGGCGACACTCCGGCCGGTGTGATCGAACGTCTCACCGAGATCCGACAGTTCCTGGTCGACTCCCGCCCGCTGATCCCCCTCGAGCCATCGGACTTCCGTGCGAAGCTCCAGGAAGAGGTGATGGTCGGAGCGACCCAGGAGGGCTCGATGACGAACGCCGTCATCACCCTCATCGCCCTCAACAAGGAGGTCGACGGTCTCGCCCGATTCGATGCCGACGACCTCCTCGACCCCCAGACCGCTCAGGACCTCACCGCCATGAACGTGGCCGACGGTCTGCGAGAGGACCTCCGCACCGAGCAGTCGGTCGTCGTCCAGTCGAGCGCCTACCCCGACGAGGGCGTCACCCTGCAGGTGCTGACCTACATGGAGGCGACCATCGCCACCTCCGAGCGAGCCGAGGCGTCGCTGTCGGCTGCCAGCTCGGCCCAGTGGACCGGGCCCATCAGCGCCGCCCTCACCGGTGACGCCATGATCGCCCTCGACGCCCTTCGCGACCAGGCCGGTCAGCAGCAGGTCGGGCAGAAGCTGACCATCGACTCGGTCGGCTACATCACCGCCACCACCGGCGTGCTCGTCGAACTCCAGCAGCTGCGTGACGACATCCAGCAGAACGTGATCGACCACGCCGACGAGAGCCAGTCGGCCGCTCGCAACGAGGCGATCACCGCCGTCGGTTTCGCTGGTCTGCTGCTCCTGGGCCTCGCCGGCCTGACCTACGCCCTCTACCGCTCGGTCCGTGAGCCGATCACCCGCCTCACCGAGCGCTCCCGTCAGATCGCCGAGGTCGAGCTGCCCCGGGTCGTCGAGACCATGCGGGCCCAGGGTGCGGACGGTGAGCTCCCCGAGATCACTCCGCTGACCGCCGACTCCGACGACGAGATCGGCGACCTGGTGGAGGCCTTCAACGAGATGTCGACCACCGCGGTGGCGCTCGCCGGTGAGCAGGCTGCTTCCCGCCGTGTGGTCGCCGACATGTTCGTCAACCTCGGTCGCCGCAACCAGAAGCTGCTGCTCCGCATGCTCAACCAGCTCGACGGTCTCCAGGCCGAGGAACGGGACCCGGATCGTCTCGAGCAGCTGTTCGCCGTCGATCACCTCGCCACCCGCATGCGCCGGAACGCCGAGTCGCTCCTCGTGCTCGCTGGTGCTCGTGCCGCCCGTCAGTTCAACGAGCCGGTCCCGGTGGGTGACGTCCTGCGCTCCGCCCTGACCGAGGTCGAGGACTACCAGCGAGTCGACCTCAAGATCATGCACGAGGCCGATGTCGCCGGCGGTGTCGTCGCCGACCTCTCCCACGTGCTCGCCGAGCTCATCGAGAACGCGCTCACCTTCTCGCCATCGCATGCGATGGTCGAGGTGGTCGCCGTCGAGACACGGAACGGCTACACGATCGCCGTCACCGACCAGGGCATGGGCCTGTCGGGCACCGACATCGTCAACGCCAACGCCCGAATCGCCGCCGCTGCCAGCGCAGAGGAGACGCCCTCGAAGTACCTGGGCCTCCACGTGGTCGGTCGCCTGGCCGCCCGCCACGGGCTCGACGTCGAACTGCTCGAGGGCATCCCGAGCGGTGTGACCGCCCGGATCCGTGTCCCCGATGCCGCCCTCGGTCGTGGCGACGCCCCGGTGGCGGCCGGCCCCGATGCTTCGCCCGCCGGTCTCGGCGCCATCCCGGCCGCCCCGGTGCTCGACGCCCTGCCGGCGGCTCCGGTCGCTCCGGTGGCCGAGGCGGTCCCCGCCGCCCTGGCCCCCAGCTCGTTCCCCGAGGCGCCCGCTCCTGCCGCCCCGGTTGCGGCCGAAGCGCCTGCGACCTCGATCGAGGTCGACCACAAGCCGGCGCCGACGGCTCCCGCCGTCGCCCCGGACCCGGCCCCGGTGGCCGAGGCTCCGGCCGCTCCCGCCCCGGCTGCGCCTGTCCGAACCGTGCCCGAGCCGGTGGCCGAGACCCCGGCCGCTCTCCAAGGAGGCCTCATGCGTCGAGTTCCCGGCGCCAGCGGTCTGGCCGCTGAACGACGTGCCGCCACCGGCGAGAGCGCCCCGGCGGCCCCTGCCGCCCCGGCGCCGATGCCCGCTCCGGCGGCCAGCGAAGCGCCGTCGGTCTTCGGTGCGGTACGACGAGCCCCGGGACAGAACCTCCCGGCCGGCGCCGCTCGCGCCGCCGCCCCGGTCGACAACGGCCCCAGCAACCTCGAATCGGCCCTGCCTCCCGCTCCGGCCGATCCCCGAGCCATCGCCTCGAGCCTCGGAAGCTTCCAGAGCGCCACGAAGCGAGCTGATGAAGAACACCAGACCCGCACCACCAACGAGGGAGACAACCGATGACCGCCGAACAGGATCTCAGCTGGATCCTCGAGAACTTCGTGAAGGACGTCCCCGGCGTCGTTCACACCCAGACCGTCTCGTCCGACGGTATCCACCTCGCCAGCTCGTCGGGGATGACCGAGGTGCAGCAGGAGCAGTTCGCTGCGGTCACCTCGGGCCTCTCCAGCCTGAACGAGAGCGCCGGTGAGACCTTCGGCATCCTGCCGGCGATCCGCCAGGTGCTCGAGTTCCAGACCGGTTGGATCCTCGTCAGCCGGATCTCCGCTTCGGCCAACCTCGCCGTGATCTGCGACAAGTCGGCCGACCTCGGCCTCGTGGGCTACGAGATGGCGGTCTTGGCCGAACGCTGCGGTGAGCTCCTGTCGCCCGAGGTGATCAGTCGCCTCAAGAACATGCTCGCCATCTGAGCGAGCGGGACCCGTCGATGAAGTACGAAGACGAAATCCCGACCGAGACCCGGGCAGTTCGTTCGTTCATCGTCACGGGAGGTCGCGCACGGACCGAAGGTCGAGCCACCGAGCTCGCCCTCGAGACACTGGTCGACGCGACGCCCATGGCGAGACGGAGGGTTTCGACCCTCCAGTTCGAACGTCGCTCGATCGTCCAGTTGCTGGTCGCCGATGGGGCGACCTCGATCGCCGAGATCTCGGCCCAGCTCGAACTGCCGATGCGTGCCAGCCAGGTGCTCGTCAGCGAGATGGTTGCCGACGGCGTGCTATCGGCCCAGGAGACTGTCTCCAACGCCGACGTCGACCTGCTGCTCCGAATCCGCTCGACCATCGCGGCGCTCTAGGCCCAACGAGGAATCACCATGACCAACCAAGAAACCCCAGGCCGGGGAGCGAGCGCCAAGTTCGTCGTCGCCGGCGGTTTCGGTGTCGGAAAGACCACCTTCGTGGGAGCCGTCTCCGAGATCCCCCCACTGCGAACCGAGGAGAGCATGACCGAGGCGGCCAGCGCCGTCGACGACGTCTCCAAGGTCACCACCAAGCGGTCGACGACTGTGGCGATGGACTTCGGTCGCATCACCATCCCCGGCGATCTCGTCCTCTACCTGTTCGGCACGCCGGGTCAGACCCGCTTCGCCTTCATGTGGGACAAGATCTGCCTCGGCGCCCTCGGCGCCGTCGTGCTGGTCGACCTGCGCCGGATCGAGGACTCGTTCGGTCCGATCGACTACTTCGAGGAGCGGAAGATCCCGTTCATCGTGGCGATCAACACGTTCGACGACTCGCCCGACGCCACCCTCGGTCAGGTACGCGAGGCGCTTGCCCTCAAGCCCGAGATCCCGCTGGTGTCGGTCGACGCACGCGACAAGGAGCAGGTGAAGAACGGCCTGATCGATCTGATCGACTACCTCGTCGGCCGACTCGGCGCCGCGCCGCCACCCGAACCGCAGCGGATGCGGCGAGCCGACCTCGGCCGCCAGCCTGTCGCTCGCTGAGTCCCCGGCGAGCACCGATCGTCCGGCGGGTCCGGGGGTGAGCAGCGGCGGCGCTCACACCCGGCCCGCCGGCGCAAGCCGTCCGGCGTCGGGACCCGGCGCTGCTCGG
>JAWSVN010000033.1:1060-21404 GCA_033851875.1 Acidimicrobiales bacterium | reverse complement strand
GAGCCTAGGGGCGACCCAATCTCACGAGTCTCAGCCGGCGAGGTAGTCGGCGAGGACCGGTTCGATCGGGCCGAGGTCCGCCGATAGGTCGGCGCCGACTCGCACTCGATCGGTCCATCGCAGGCCGTCCCAGAAGCGCTCCATCGTCGACGTCATCGGATCGCGATACCACCCAGGAAAACGCTCGGACGACGGCTCGACAGTTGCCATGCCCACGGCTTCGACCGCTGTCTGCCCGAGCATGATGGGTGAATTCACCCAACGGTGACGCGCTCCCGCTCCACCTGGCGGATTCGTCGCCCGTCGAGCACCGCGGTGACCGTCGCTTCGATACCTTCATCCCATCGGTGGCCTCGGCCCCCTCCCGTCCGAATGCTGTCGCGGTCGCGGCAGCCCTCATCGGTGGAGGTGGGCATGCTCGCCATCGTTCCTTCGGCAGTGGTCGAGGGGGTGCAAGGTCACCCGGTCTCGGTCGAGGTCCACATCGGCCGAGGACTCCCGTCGTTCTCGATCGTCGGCCTGCCCGACACCTCGGTTCGCGAGGCCCGCGACCGAGTCCGAGCCGCCGTCATGTCGGCCAAGTTCGAGTGGCCCGACCTCAAGACGGTCGTCTCGCTCGCCCCGAGCGAACTTCCCAAACACGGCGCGTCGCTCGACCTCGCGATCGCTCTCGGCGTCCTGGTTGCCTCCGACCAGCTCAAGCCCCGCGACGTCGAGGGGCTGGGCGCAGTGGGGGAACTCGGTCTCGACGGCTCGATCCGGCGCGTGCCGGGCCTCCTCTCGTTGGCGGCTGCGGTCGACGCGAGCGAGGTGGTGGTCCCGACGTCGGGCGCGCCCGAAGCCGCCCTCGGTCGGCCGGGCGAAGTCCGCGCCGCGTCCGACCTCCGATCGCTGGTGGAAGGGTTGCGTGGGGTCGCGCCACCCCCGCCCTTGGTCGAGCCCTCCGACGCCCCGCTGCCGATGGTCGGTGGTCCTGACCTGTCGCAGGTGAGGGGGCAACCTCTTGCTCGGTTCGCCCTCGAGATCGCCGCCGCCGGCGGCCATCACCTCTTGATGGTGGGCCCACCGGGGGCGGGCAAGACCATGCTGGCCTCGCGCCTCGTCGGGCTGTTGCCGCCGTTGAACCAGGCCGACGCGCTGGCGGTCACCCAGATCCACTCGGTCGCCGGACTGGCGCTGCCCCCGGGTGGGCTCGTTCGGCGACCACCGTTCCGAGCCCCGCACCACGGCGCGTCGGCCGTCGCCATCGTCGGCGGCGGCGGACCCGGCATCCGACCCGGCGAGATCTCTTGCGCACACGGCGGGGTGCTTTTCCTCGACGAGCTCGGAGAGTTCCCGAGCACGGTGCTCGAGTCGCTCCGCCAACCGTTGGAGGACGGCGAGATCCGGATCTCCCGCTCGCGTCGGAGCGCCGCCCTACCTGCCCGGTTCCAACTCGTCGCCGCCATGAACCCGTGTCCGTGCGGCCAGGGTGGACCGACCGGGGAGTGTCGCTGCACACCCGGTGCGCGTGATCGCTATGTCCGCAAGCTGTCGGCGCCGCTCCTCGACCGCTTCGACCTGACGATCGAGCTCTCGGTGCCCGATCCGCTCAGCCTCCTCGACGCCGGACGAGAGGAGTCGACCGAGGCGGTGGCCGCCCGGGTCGCTCGGGCCCGAGAGCTCGCGGCCACCCGGGCCGTCGACGCCAACGCCCAGATCGGCATCGACCGCCTCGACGAGGTCGCGCCCCTGTCGCCGGCCGCCCGACGCCTTCTCGAACACTGCCTCGAGGGTGGAACGCTGTCGGGGCGCGGCCTGCGACGGGTCCGCACCGTCGCCCGCACGATCGCCGACCTCGGCGAGGGTGAGCACGTCATCGACGACGACACGATCGCCCAAGCCCTCGCGATCCGAGCCACCCCGCAGTCCGTGCTCGGGGGTGTGGTGTGAACACCGAGGAGCGAGCCGCCCTGATCGGGCTCCACCACTGCCTTCCCCTGCTCAGCTCGCATCAGGCCGCCCGCATCTCCGCCCACGGGCCACTCCGGACGCTCGAGTCGCTCCGAGCGGGGAGGGTGCCGGCTGAGGTGACGGCGATCCGAAAGGCGTCGCTGGAGGCCGCCTGGGTGTCGGCCGCCCGGTCGTGTGACCCCGACGCATCGGTCCGAGCCCATGCCGAAGCAGGGGTGTGGGTCGCCGCCCCCGACGACGCCGACTGGCCCTTCGCCATCAACGATCCGGCACCGCCGGCGTTGCTGTTCGGACGGGGCGACCGCTCGCTGTTGGGAGCCCGGCCCTCCGTCGGCGTGATCGGGACCCGGAACTGCACGGCCATCGGCCGCCAGGTCGCCACCCAACTCGGTGCGTGTCTCTCGGCGGCAGGCATCGCGGTCGTCAGCGGTCTCGCTCTCGGCATCGACGGGTCGGCCCACCGTGGAGTGGTCGACGTCGGAGGAGAGGGTCCTCCGATCGCAGTTGTGGCCGGCGGCCTCGATGTCGTCTATCCCCGCCGTCACGCTCGCCTGCACCGCGAGGTGATCGAGCAGGGGCTGATCGTGTCGGAATCCGCTCTCGGGGTGGGGGTCGAACCGTGGCGATTCCTCGCTCGTAACAGACTCATTGCCGCACTGTCGTCGTTGCTGGTCGTCGTCGAGAGCAAGGCGGCCGGCGGGGCACTGGCCACCGTGACCGAGGCCAACGCCCGCGGCGTCGACGTCGGCGCCGTCCCCGGCTCGGTCCTCAGCCCGACCTCGGCGGGCACCAACGCGCTGCTCGCCGAGGGTGCGTTGGTCGTTCGTGACGTCGATGACATCTTCTTCCACCTCGGGCTCCGGCCTGACCGACCCGATCGGCCGTCCCGCGTCGACGCCCACCACCCGGGCCGGCTGGCGACCGACCTCGACCCGCTCGAGGCGGCGATCGTCGCCGAGGTCCGGGCCGGGACCGATTCCCTGGAGTCGCTGGCGAGCGGCGTCGGGCGGCCGATGGGTGAGGTGTTGTCGGCCATCACCCGTCTCCAGCTCGCCGGCGAGGTCGAGCGTGTGGGGAGCCGAGTCGTCCCGCCGGCCAGCAGCAACAGGGGAGATGCGCCGTCCGCACGGAAGGCGCCGCTACGGTGACTCCCCGTGACGACGGCCGACGTGAAGACCCGCTATCTCATGGCGCTCGGGTTCATGCCGGCCGAGCCCGTGGAGGTCGATTCGGGGCCTTCGTCACGCTCTGTGGATTTTTCTTCCCCAAGTTCTCACGTTCAGTGGCTGAGTTCCGACGGAGAGTGGGTACGAACCACTCATGGGTCATCGCCTGTGGGGGGTTCGGAACCCTCATCTATTGGCGGACCTCACTCCTTGGCGGGAACAGTGGCAGAAATCGAGAACGAGTCCCAGCTCGACGCGGTCTGGGCTCGATACAAATCCGACCCCCAGCAGGACGATCGCGATCAGCTGATCGTCTACTACGCACCGTTGGTGAAGTACGTAGCCAGCCGTATCGCGGCAGGCCTGCCCCAGAACGTCGACCAGGCAGACCTGGTCAGCTACGGGATGTTCGGGCTGATCGACGCGATCACCAAGTTCGATCCGGGTCGTGGCTTCAAGTTCGAGACCTACGCGATCAGTCGTATCAAGGGGGCGGTGCTCGACGAGCTCCGTTCGATCGACTGGGTGCCGCGTTCGGTCCGAGCCAAAGCCAAATCGGTGGAGCGGGCGATGTCGAAGCTCGAATCGGAGCTCCACCGTGCGCCGACCGACGAGGAGATCGCCGAAGAGCTCGAGCTCTCGATGGATCAGCTCAACGGGATCTACAACCAGATCAGCTCGCTCGGCCTCGTCGCCCTCGACGAGATGCTGAGTTTCAACGGCGGCGACAACCTCACCCTCGGCGACACCCTCGCCGACCGGACCGACGGGCCGGGTGGGGCCTACGAGCGTGTCGAGATGCGACAGATGCTCGCCGAGGCGATCAACAAGATGTCGGAGCGGGCCAAGATCGTGCTGACGCTCTACTACTACGAGAACCTCACCCTGGCCGAGATCGGCAGCGTGTTGGGCGTCACCGAGAGCCGGGTGTGTCAGATCCACACCAAGGCTGTCCTTCAGCTCCGCTCCCGCCTGACGGCCCAGGAGCGCGAAGCGGTCTAGGCCAGCTCCTCCTCCTCTTGCTGGCATCCCTCGCGGTCGGTGTGTCGCCGGCCGGTGCGGAGACGATCCGGTGGATGTCCCCGGTCGATGCCCCGGTCGTCGACGGGTTCCGCCCTCCCGCCGAACGGTGGGGGCGGGGAAACCGCGGTCTGGAGTACGGCCTCTCCGACGAGGTCGAGGTCTCGGCGGTCGACGCCGGCGTCGTGCGGTTTGCCGGACCGGTCGCGGGCCAGCTGTTCGTCACGATCGACCACGGCGACGGCCTGCTCTCGACCGCGGCCTACGTCTCGTCGATCTCGGTCGTGCGAGGGCAGCGGGTCCGTGCCGGGCAGGTGATCGCTCGTGCCGGGCCGGGGTTCCATCTCACCGCCCGGCTCGACGGGGTCTACGTCGACCCGACCCACTTCCTCGACGGGGTCGAGGTGGCGGTCCGGCTGGTCGACGGGCCACCGCTGCCGTCTCGGGTGCGGTGAACGACGTGAACCGCGTTCGCTCTGATATGTGTCGATGGTCACACATCGACTAGCGTGCCCGCCTGACGAGGTCGAGGGGGATCTGGTCAATCCACTTCACGACAGGAGGATCGACGATGGTCGACAGGTGGCTGGTCGAGACGGAACTCAACGACGACTGGGACTTCTACACGCGGGCGAATGTGGGGGAGGTGTTCCCCGACCCGGTGGCGCCGCTCTCGTTCTTCTACTTCAACAACGAGAACGGCCTCGGCGGTTCCGAGATGGGCTTTCGCAACGCGTACGTCCGGATGGGCGTCATCGAGCACGAGGAGCTTCCGGCTGGCGAGAACGTCTTCCTCGGGGTGACCGGGGGCTACGCCTACCTCAACGCCAGCGCCCTTCGGATGCTGGGTCATCGTGGCCCGGGCATGAGCGCGAAGGACATCGACGACACCTTCTTCGGCGACCACCCCGACGTGCCCGAGTTCGTCGTGAAGCCCGGCTTCGACCGGCCCGACCTCACCGAGCGCATCGCCGCGACCTTCGGCTGGGTGCTCACCACCCCGAACCTGCCCGACGTGCTCGAGCAGGAACGTGAGATGGACGCCCTGCGGGCCAGCCGGCCCGACCTGTCGGCGATGAGCGACGCCGAGTTGGTCGACTACGCAATGGCACTGGCCGATGAGCACTTCGAGAAGCTCTTCGGCGAGCACATCTTCGTATCGTTCCTGGCCACCGTGCCGGTCGGCATCATCACCGCCGTTTGCACTGCAGTCGGTCGCCCCGAAGACGCCCTCAAGTTGCTGGCCGGGCTCGGCGACGTCGAGTCAGCCGCCCCGTCGATGGTGATGTGGAAGCTCGGTCGCCTCGCGGCCGGTTCGGCCTCGCTGGCCGCCGCGTTCAACGCCGGCAACACCGGCCTCGACGCCCGGATCCGGGCCGCCGCCGACGGTGGCGACGCCGACGCCGCGGCCTTCGTCGAGCAGTTCGCCGACTTCCTGTTCCGCTATGGCTGCCGTGGTCCGAACGAGTGGGAGAGCCGTTCCCCCACCTGGGAGACCGACCCGGATCTCGCGCTGGCGGCGATCGACCGGATGCGGGTATCGGACGCCTCGCAGGCCCCCGAGGATCAGAACGCCTCTCGCGCCGCGGATCGGGAGCGGATCGGCGCCGAGATCGCTGCGATGGTCGAGGCCGACGCCGAGACCCACGGGCAGTTCCTGGCGGCGCTCAACTCGGTCAAGGTCTTCATGCCGGGTCGTGAGCGCACCAAGACCAACTGCGTGAAGCTCGTCCAGGAGATGCGGATGCCGCTCTACGAACTCGGTCGACGCCGTGTCGCCGACGGGTCGTGGAACGAGCTGCGCGACTTCGGTCTCCACACCCGTCCCGAACTGATCGGCCTGGTCCACGGCGGCGACGCCATCAGCGCCGAGGAGCTGGCGGGCCGGGCCGAGCTGATGGCCGAGGTGGCGGCCCTCCAGGAGCCGTTCCTCTTCCACGGCGGCCGTCCCGACATGTCGACCTACGGTCGTCGTGACGACGCCGAGGTCGTCGTGCTCGACCAGGGCGACGACATCCAGGGCATGCCGGGCTGCCCGGGCAGTGTGCGGGGCACCGCTCGCGTGGTCCTCGACTCCCACGACCCGACGGCGCTCGAGCCCGGCGACATCCTCGTCGCCCCGCTCACCGATCCGTCGTGGACCCCCTTGTTCGTGCCGGCCGGAGCGGTCGTCGTCGACGTCGGTGCCGCCCTGAGTCACGCCATCATCGTGAGCCGTGAGCTCGGGATCCCGTGCGTGGTGTCGGCGACCGACGCCACGAAGCGGATCCCCGACGGCGCGACGATCGAGGTCGACGGCGACACCGGCAAGGTCACCGTGATCGAACTGNNCGTGATCGGACTGCCGTGATCGAACTGTCCTGACCGAACGCTGTCCTGACCGAACTGTCCGGCCGAGCCGACGCTCAACTCCGGCGCGCCACGAGCTTCTCGAGGTGGTGGACGCCGGAGACGAGTTCGGCGACGACCTGATTCGACTGGCTCACCTCGGTCCCGAGCCGTTCAGCCGATTCGGACTGCCCGAGCATCTCGGAGCCGATCTGGCCCTGGGTCTCGCCGATCGTGGCGACCCGCTGCATCACGGCGTCGATCGCTTCGGTCGAGGTCGCCATCCGGCGGGTGATCTCCTCGGTGGTGACCGCGATCTGGTCGGTGGCGTTGCGGGTGGTGAAGGCGAGTTCCTTCACCTCGTTGGCGACGACGGCGAACCCCTTGCCGGCTTCGCCCGCCCTGGCCGCCTCGATCGACGCGTTGAGTGCGAGGAGGTTGGTGCGGGCCGCGATGTCGGCGATCACCTCGACCAGCTCGTTGATCCGGGCGCTCTGCTCGGCCAGGTCGCCGACCGAGCCCTTGGCGTCGTCGCTCATCGTCAGCGCGTCCTCCGCCGAGCGTGCGGCCTCGTCGACGAGTGCGCTCACCGTGCGGGTCGCCTGGGCGATGTCGTGGGCCGCCTGGGTCATCGACGCCATCGACGTCTCGATCCGGCCGGACGACCCGCTGAGTCGGTCGGATTCGGCCTCGACCTCGGCCGCAGCGGCGGCGCGACGCTCGAGCGCCCCCCGCTGGCCGTCGAGCAGGTCGCGGCTCTTGGCCACCTCGCCCTCGAAGATGATCCAGTTCGTCACGATCGACCCGATCAGCATGACGACGAAGACGACGTGGATGCCGGTCCACAGGAACGGGTTCTCCTGGCCGGCCTCGTGGGAGAAGACCAGGGCGGGGTCGTAGATGCTGGTGATGGCGTGGTGCACGGCGATGTAGCCGACGGCGGCGACGAACGGCCGGATGTCGACGTAGAGGGCGATCAGCGACAGCACCACGAACCAGTGGAAGTGGGCCTCGATCAGCCCGGCGGTGAAGTGCACGAGGATCGACGCGGCGACCACCAGGCCGAGCGACGCCAGGACCGAGGCATGCACCGACGATCGGGCGTGCCTGGCATAGAGGGCCATGACCAGGGGTGGCGCGCTCTCGAGCGCCGCGTGCCACCAGCTGTAGTTGCCGATCAGGCCGATGACGAACAGAGCGGGGGTGTGGGCCATCGTGATGCTGGTGATCGCCCGATGCCGGGCGGCGAACTGGTCGGCGCTGATCGATGCGCCGGTCGGCAGGACGGCGACGAGACCGGCAAACCGGCCAGGTCGGGAGGGGCGAGGCGCAACGGCGGTCATGCGCGCAGTGTCGGCGCGTGACCGCTGCCCATTTGGCGACGTCAGGTCGTGCATCGTGTCGGTTGCCGGAACAGGGCCGTTCGGCGGGTGCGGGCGGCCGCCGGCGAGCTCGTGGTGTGGCGCCGCGGCTCGGCCCCGCGGCGAGTCGCCCAGCGCGGGCGTGGGTCCGGCGGTCGTCGCCGCTAGCCTGCGGGGTTGGTCCGGAGAGTCCGGTCCGCCGTGCTGCCTGGCAGGCCATCCTGCCGTGTCGATCCATCCGGCTCGGCATCGGGCGCCACGGTCGAGTGCCATCCCTCCCGTCCGATCATCCACGGTCGCCACATGGCGCCGGGCGGGGGTTCGTTCAACCGAAGGAGAAATCCATGACTGCTGTCGTCTCCATGAAGCAGCTGCTCGATTCCGGTGTCCACTTCGGACACCAGACCCGCCGTTGGAACCCGAAGATGAAGCGCTTCATCCACGGCGAGCGGGGCGGTATCTACATCATCGACCTGGAGCAGACCCTGTCCCGGATCGAGAAGGCCTACACCTTCGTGCGCGACAGCGTGGCCGAGGGCGGCAGCGTGCTCTTCGTCGGCACCAAGAAGCAGGCACAGGAGCCGATCCGCACCCACGCCCGCAGCGTCGGCCAGCCCTACGTCGACCAGCGCTGGCTCGGCGGCATGCTCACCAACTACCAGACGATCTCCAAGCGCGTCGCGAAGATGCTCGAGTACGAGCGCATGAAGTACTCCGGCGAACTCGATCAGATGCCGAAGAAGGAAGCCCTGCGCTACACCCGTGAGCTGGCCAAGCTCGAGCGCAACATCGGCGGTATCAAGACGATGGGCAAGCAGCCGTCTGTCGTGTTCGTGATGGACACCATCAAGGAACACATCGCCGTCACCGAGGCTCGCAAGCTCGGCATCCCGATCGTCGCCGTGGTCGACACCAACTGTGACCCGGACCTCATCACCTACCCGATCCCGGGCAACGACGACGCCATCCGCTCGGCCGAGCTGATGACCCGTGTGATCGCCGAGGCCGTGGCCGAGGGCAAGATCATGCACGCCCAGAAGCACGGCGTGCCCGACGCTCCGGCGCAGCGGTCGCCCGAGCAGGAGGCGTCGATCGCCCGCGAGCAGGCCGAGGCCCGCCGTCAGGCCCAGGCCGCCGCCGCCGAGCGTGAGGCCCGCGTGGCTGCCGCCCAGGCCGCTGCCGCCGAGGCCGCGGCCGAGGAGACCGCCGAGGCTGCGCCCGTGGAGGAGCCGGCCGCCGAAGAGACCGCCGAGGCTGCGCCTGTGGAGGAGCCGGCCGCCGAGGCTGCGCCTGCCGAGGCCGCCGCCGAGCCGGCCGCGGACGAGAGCGCCGAGTCGGCCGAGTCCTGATCCACCCCCACATCCACTTCGAACGAAAGCGATCACACGATGGCTGATTTCAGCGCGAAGGACGTCCAGGAACTCCGGAAGGCCACGGGCGCCGGGATGATGGACGCCAAGAAGGCCCTCACCGAAGCCGAGGGCGACATGGAGGCCGCGACCAACATCCTCCGTGAGAAGGGCCTGGCCAAGGCCAGCACCCGGACCGAGCGGGACAACAAGGAGGGCGTCGTCGCGATCGCCTCCTCCGACGCCGGCGCCGCTCTGGTGCAGCTCAAGTCGGAGACCGACTTCTCGGCCAAGTCCGACGACTTCCAGAAGCTGGCCCAGGACCTGGCCGACGCCGTGTTGGCCGGCGGCCCCGAGGCCGTGGCCTCCAAGGAGGGTGAGCTCGAGGACCTGAAGCTCACCGTCAAGGAGAACATCGAGGTCGGCACCGTCGCCCAGTTCCTCACCCCCGAGGGCGCCACGATCGACGCCTACCTCCATGGTGGCGGTCGGGCCGGCGTGCTCATCGAGGCGACCGGCGTCGACGCCGAGACGCTTCACGAGATCGCCCTCCACATCGCTTTCGCCAAGCCGACCTTCCTGTCGCGCGATGAGGTGTCGGCCGAGGACATCGAGAAGGAGCGCGCCGTGCTTCTCGAGATCACCAAGAAGGAAGGCAAGCCCGAGCAGGCCTGGGACAAGATCGTCGAAGGCCGGCTCAACGCCTGGTTCGGCGATCAGGTGCTCCTCGAGCAGGGCGTCTTCGGCGAGAAGGAGACCGTGGCGCAGAAGATCGGCGACGGCTCGATCACCCGCTTCGTGCTCGCAATGATTGGTTGATGAGTCAGCTCGGCTGACAGGTCGTCGAGACCATCCAACGTTCTCGTGGTGGGCGATTTGCCCGCCACCGGATCACCAACGGGCTCCGGGGATAGTCTCCCCGGAGCCCGTGCGCGTCCGGCGACGCACGGGTGGCACCGACAGGCCGGACCGAGGAGCGCGGACATCGTGAGCGGAACCGACACCGACGGCGGAACGACGGCAGGCGAGGGTGGTGCCGATGCGGTGAAGTGGCAGCGCATCCTGCTCAAGCTCTCCGGTGAGGCGTTCGCCGGCGGCAAGCCGTTCGGGCTGGACGGACCCACGTTGTCGCGCATCGCCGACGACATCGTCGAGGCCCGCAACGAACTCGACGTGCAGGTCGCCGTCGTCGTCGGTGGCGGCAACATCTGGCGCGGCATCTCGGGCGCCGAGGGCGGGCTCGACCGGGCCCAGGCCGACTACATGGGCATGTTGGCGACGGTCATGAACGCTCTGGCCCTCCAGGACGTGCTCGAGCAGAAGGGCATCCCCACCCGGGTGCAGTCGGCGATCGCGATGCCCCAGGTGGCCGAGGAGTACATCCGCCGCCGGGCGATCCGCCACCTCGACAAGGGTCGGGTCGTGATCTTCGCCGCCGGCACCGGCAACCCGTTCTTCACCACCGACACCACCGCCGCCCTCCGGGCCGTCGAGATCGAGGCCGAGGTGCTGCTCAAGGGCACCCACGGTGGGGTCGACGGCATCTACACCGCTGACCCCCGGACGGACGACTCGGCCGAGAAGATCGACAACCTCTCCTACCTCGACGTGCTCAACGACAACCTGCGGGTGATGGACTCGACCGCGATCACCCACTGCATGGAGAACGACATGCCGATCGTGGTGTTCGACCTGATGGGCGAGGGCAATCTCAGAAGCCTGCTCCAAGGTGAGTCGATCGGTACGCTGGTCGAATGAGCGAGATGATCGAACTGGTCCTCGACGACGCCAAGGAGCGGATGGACAAGGCCGTGGGGCACGCCCGCCACGAGTTCTCGTCGATCCGTAGCGGTCGCGCCGCGCCGCAGCTGGTGGAGCGTCTCGTGGCCGAGGCCTACGGCGTGGAGATGCGGATCATCGAGCTGGCGTCGATCTCCGTGCCCGAGGCGCGTCAGCTGCTGGTGACACCGCATGACCCGGCGACGCTCGAGGCGATCGAGAAGGCGATCCGGTCGAGCGACCTGGGTCTGGCCCCGTCGAACGACGGCCGGGCCATCCGCCTCAATTTCCCGCCCCTGACCGAGGAGCGACGCAAGGATCTCGTGCGAGTCGTGCGTGGCCTCGCCGAGGACGGTCGGATCGCGATCCGCAACGTGCGCCGCGACGGCCGCAAGGAACTCGAGGCGGCAGAGAAGGACGGGCAGCTCTCGTCGGACGAACTGGCGCGAGCGGAGAAGGACCTCGACAAGCTGACCCAGTCGGCCGAGTCCGAGGTCGACACCGCGCTCTCGGAGAAGGAAGCGGAGCTGCTGGAGGTCTGAGCCTTCGACCGGGCGGTCGTCCGGTCAGCTCGAACACGGCGGTTGCGCAACAGGGAGATCACGGGTGAACGACGACAACGAGACCGGCACCGACACCGACCACGAGACGGATGGGGACACCACCATCGACGGTGCCGAGGGCACCCGTGGCGCGAGCATCTTCGACCTCTTCGAGCCGCCGCCCGACCTCGACGACAGTCGCTTCGTGCCCATCGTCGACGTCGACGCCGAGGCAACGTCCGACGAGCCGCCCTCCGACGGGGTCGACCCCGACGACCTCGACCTCGCACAGGCCGATACCGCAGCGCTCCAAGAGACCGCGCCGGACGCCGCAGCGCTCGACGACGATGACGACGAGTTCGAGGACGAGCGCGCCGACATGGCGGCCATCTACGAACTGTTGCCCGAGTCCGAGCGCGGCGACCTGGCGGCCGCGTCCGAGGAATCGTCCGGCCCGGCCACCGGTGAGAACGGCGGCCTCCCGGCGTGGACCGAGCCGCCGACCGGTCAGATCCCGCTCGTCGGCGGCATCGACGACTACGAGACGCCCGGCCCCACCTGGAAGGGCGAGGGCCCCGACGATGGCTCGGCCGACGACCTGGCCCAGGTGCTCGGCGACGATGCCCGCGACCTGACCTCGGGCATCGCCCGACGCATCACGATCAACGACGCCGAGATGCCTGACGCCCCGGCGGCCGGTGCCCCCCAGCGGGCCGGCGTGGCGGCGACCACCTCGGCCGACGTCGACGACGGCGGCCGCAACGTGCCCCAGGCGGTCCTTGTCGGCGTCATCGTCGCCGGCCTCGCCCTGCTCGCCATCTGGCTCGGCAACGTCACCACCCTCGCCCTCGTCGTGGCCCTCGCCGCCGCGGCCGTCACCGAACTGTTCGTCTCGATGCGGCGGGTCGGCCTGCGGCCGGCCAACCTGCTCGGCCTCACCGCCGCCGTCGCGATGCCGCTCGCCGTCTACCACCGTGGCGAGGCGGGGTTCATGCTGGTCACCGCGTTGGTCGTGGTGTTCGGCGCGCTCTGGTACATCGTGGGTGCCGACAGTGAACGACCCGCCCTCAACCTGGGGCTCACCCTGCTCGGCACCTCCTGGGTGGCCGGCCTGGCGTCGTTCGCCTCGCTGTTCCTGCTCGCCGACAGCGGCACGGAGTATCTCCTGGCGGCGGTGATCCCGACCGTGTTCTGCGACACCCTCGCCTTCGCCGGCGGTCGTACGTTCGGCCGCACGCCGTTCCACCACTCCAGCCCCAACAAGACCTGGGAGGGCACGCTCACCGGCGTCGCCGGCGCCGTCGCCGGCGCCTTCGTGGTCTATCTACTGGAGATCTCGGCGTTCTCCGGCACCTGGACCCACGCCCTCTACCTCGGACTCGTCGTCGGCGTGCTGTGCCCCCTCGGCGACCTGGTCGAGTCGATGGTGAAGCGTGACCTCGGCGTGAAGGACATGGGCACCCTGCTGCCCGGTCACGGCGGCGTGCTCGACCGCATCGACAGCCTGTTGTTCGTGCTGCCTGGCGCCTACTACCTGGCCCGGGTGCTCGACCTCATCGGCTGACGGGCCGCCGTGTCGTCACACCGCACGATCGCCGTCGTCGGCAGCACCGGCTCGATCGGGACCCAGACCCTCGAGGTCGTCGCCGATGACCCCGACCACTACCGGGTCACCGCCCTCGCCGCCGGTCGGTCTCTCGACGCGTTGGTCGCTCAAGCCGAGGCCGTGCGGCCCGACTTCGTGGCGATCGGCGACCATTCCCAGGCCGGGGCGCTTCGCGACCGGCTCGACGCCTCGATCGAGGTCGGCGCCGGTGACGAGGGCCTGGCCGAGTGCGCGCGTCGAGCCGACGTGACGGTCAACGGTGTCGTCGGGTTCGCGGGGCTGCCGGTCACCCTCGCCGCCCTCGAATCGGGTCGCCGCCTCGCCCTGGCCAACAAGGAGTCGCTGATCGCGGCCGGCCCGGTGGTGCAGGCCGCCCGCCGCACGCCGGGGGCCGAACTCGTCCCCGTCGACTCCGAACACGCCGCCCTCCACATGTGTCTCGCCGGCCTCGGGCCGGGGGAGCGGGGCGTGGCCCGGCTCCAGCTCACCGCCTCGGGCGGCCCGTTCCGGGGCAAGGGCCGAGCCGACCTCGAGGCCGTGAAGGTCGAGGAAGCCCTCGCCCATCCGACGTGGGCGATGGGCCCCAAGATCACCGTCGACTCCTCGACGTTGATGAACAAGGGGCTCGAGGTGATCGAGGCCCACGAGCTCTTCGGCCACCCGGCGCCCGACGGTGGCTACGGGATCGGCTTCGACGAGATCGACGTGGTCGTCCACCCCCAATCGATCGTGCACTCGATGGTCACCTACACCGACGGCGCCACGATCGCCCAGCTCTCCACCCCCGACATGCGTCTCCCGATCGTCTACGCGATGTCCCATCCCGAGCGCGCACCCGTCGGCTACGGCCGGGTCGACTGGGGCGGCCACGACCTCGCCGCCGCCGGAACCCTCACCTTCGAGCGGCCAGACACCGCCAACTTCCCGTGCCTCGAGCTGGCGTTCGAGGCCGGTCGGATCGGGGGCACGGCGCCAGCGTGGCTGAGCGCCGCCAACGAGGTCGCAGTCGATGCCTTCCTCAAGGGCCGAATTCGTTGGGTCGATATTGCCGACACCAACCATGCGGTCCTTTCACGCCATGATGGTGGAACAGGAACCACACTCGACGGCGTTCTCGAAGGGGACCGCCAGGCGAGGGCTCGTGCCGAGTCCGTGATCGCCGAGATGACGCCTCCCTAGAGAGCCACCACATGACCCTCGCCCCCGACGACTACACCGACGAGCCGACCACCCCCGACGACCTCCCACGGGGCGCTGCGCTGCTGACCAGCGACTCGGGCGGCGACGCCGGCGACGGGGAGACCAACCCGGCCCTGCTGGTCCTCGTGCTCGCGTTCTTCGGCTTCCTCGGCTGGCTGGGCATCACCTACCTGCTGTTCGTGTTGGCCCTGGTCTTCATGATCTTCCTCCACGAGCTGGGTCATTTCCTCACCGCTCGCTGGACCGGCATGAAGGCGACCCAGTTCTTCATCGGTTTCGGGCCGACGGTCTTCTCGTTCCGGCGGGGCGAGACCGAATACGGCCTCAAGGCCATCCCGGCCGGCGCCTTCGTGCGCATCATCGGCATGAACAACCTCGACCCCGTCGACCCCGCCGACGAGCCCCGGGCCTACCGCAACGCCAGCTACCCACGCCGAATGCTGGTGATCACCGCCGGCTCGCTCATGCACTTCGCCCAGGCGGTCGTGGTGTTCGCCCTGGCCTTCAGCGTGTTCGGGGTCCGCATGCCCGAGAACTCCTGGACGATCTCGACCCTGTCGATGCTCGACGACGGTTCGCCGGCCCCCAGCATCCAGGCCGGCCTCGAGACCGGCGATCGGCTCGTGTCGGTCGATGGTGTGCCCGCGGTGCCATTCGCCGAGATGGCCACCTACATCCAGGCTCGGCCGGGCGAGACGGTCACCCTCGAGGTCGCCCGCGACGCCGACGGCGACGCCTCGACGCCCGACGAGGTCCTCACCACCCAGGCCACCCTCGCCTCCCTGCCCCAGCCGGACGGCACCGTCACCGGCTTCCTCGGGGTGGGCCCCACCTACGACCGCTCCACGCCGGGCGTGCTGTTCGGCGTCGAGCACTTCGCCGACCAGCTCACCGCCTCGGTCACCGCCATCCCGCAGTTCTTCTCGCCCAGCAGCCTCGCCAACCTCGCCTCGCTGATGGGACAGGGTTCCGAAGAGGTCGACCTGACCGACGACGAAGCGGCCACCCGCCCCGTGTCGATGGTCGGCGTCGTCCGGATCGCGGGCGACAGCGAGGTCGACTGGATCGGCCGGCTCCTCCTGTTCGGCTCGATCAACGTCTTCGTCGGCGCCATCAACCTGGTGCCGCTGCTGCCCCTCGACGGCGGGCACGCCGCCATCGGGACCTACGAGCGACTGCGCAGCTGGCGGGGCCGTCGCCACCACGCCGATGTCGCCAAGCTGATGCCGCTGACCTACGCGGTGGTCGGCCTGTTGGGCTTCATCTTCGTCTCGACGGTGTGGCTCGACATCTTCCGGCCCATCAGTTGACCGACCGGCCGCCCACCCCCACCACACAGCTAGCTTGAGGCCATGGACGCCGGAGCCGTCACCTTTCCCCGCAAGCAGACCCGTCAGATCATGGTCGGCGACGTTCCCGTGGGAGGGGGCGCCCCGATCACCGTCCAGTCGATGACGATCACCAAGACGGCCGACCACGAAGCGACCCTCCAGCAGATCTACGCCCTGGCCGCCGCCGGCGCCGACATCGTTCGCTGCACGTGCAACGAGGCCGAGGCCGCCGAGGGACTGGCCCGGATCGTGCCCCGCAGCCCGGTCCCGATCGTCGCCGACATCCACCACCAGTACCGACGAGCCCTCGAGGCGCTCGAGGCCGGCGTCCACTGCCTGCGCCTCAACCCCGGCAACATCCGCAAGCCGGAACACATCAAGGCGGTCGCCGCCGAAGCCAAGGACCGGGGCGTGCCGATCCGCATCGGCGTCAACGGCGGCAGCCTCCACCCCGACCTGTATGCCAAGTACGGCGGGCGGGTCACCCCTGAGGCGATGGTCGAGTCGGCTCTCGATGAGATCCGCTACTTCCAGGAGGTCGACTTCGACCTGATCAAGATCTCGGTCAAGGCCTCCAACGTGCCCCTGATGATCGAGGCCTACCGGCAGCTGTCGGAGCAGGTCGATTTCCCCCTCCACCTCGGGGTCACCGAGGCCGGGCCGCCCCCGGCCGGCATCGTCAAGGCCACCGCCGGGATCGCCACCCTCCTCGCCGAGGGCATCGGCGACACGATTCGCTATTCGCTCACCTCCGACCCGGTCGACGAGGTTCGTATGGGTCGGGTGCTGCTCGAGTCCTACGGGCTGCGGGAACGCAAGAACGTCGATCTGATCGCCTGCCCGTCGTGTGGGCGGGCCGAGATCGACGTCTACGCCATCGCCCAGGAAGCTCAGGACGCGTTCGCCGACAAGCAGATCCCGCTCCAGGTCGCCGTGATGGGCTGCGTCGTCAACGGCCCGGGCGAGGCTCGAGACGCCGACATCGGCATCGCCGCCGGCAACAAGCGAGGCCACCTGTTCGTGCGGGGCGAGAACGTCGCCGTCGTGCCCGAGGACGAGATGGTCGACACCCTCGTCGAGTGGGCCGAGTTCATCACCGAACACGGGGTCGACGCCGCCATGGAACGGGCCGCCGCCACCAAGTCGTCGGCCCGCAAGGCGGCCGAGGAGGACCGGCAACGCAACCTGGGGGAGCGGGGCGACGACGCCAACGACTCCGAGCAGGTCGTCGAGCTGATGCGGAACGAACGCTCGTGACCGACGTTGCCTCGGCCCCGGAACGCGGGGTCTTCTGCAACCGCACCCTCAACCTGCGGGGCATCCAGGCGGTCGGCTACGACATGGATTACACCCTCCTCCACTACAACGTGGCGGAGTGGGAGGGCGAGGCGTTCGAGAGCGTCCGCGCCGTGCTGGCCGAACGGGGCTGGCCGGTCGACGGGTTCGAGTTCGACCCGGGGGCCACGATCCAGGGCCTGGTGTTCGACCTCCAGCTCGGCAACCTGGTGAAGGCGACCCGGTTCGGTTACGTGATCCAGGCCTACCACGGCACCCGTCGGCTCAGCTACGACGAGGTGCGCTCGGCCTACGGCGCCACCGTCGTCGACCTGGCCGAGGACCGGTTCCGCTTCACCAACACCAACTTCTCGCTCAGCGAGGAGAGCCTCTTCACCCAGCTGGTCGACCTCCTCGACGCCGACGCCCTCCCCGGCGTCATGAACTACGCCGACCTGTATCGGGCGATGGCCGACGCCCTCGACCAGAGCCATGCTGTGGGCGACCTCAAGGCCCGGATCCTCGCCGACCCCGACCGCTACCTCGAGCCCGACCCGGGCGTGGTGCCGACGCTGCTCGACCAGCGCGACGCCGGCAAGAAGCTCGTGCTGATCACCAACTCGGAGTGGAGCTACACCTCGGCGATGATGACCCACGTCGTCGACCCCCAGCTCGACGAGGGCACGTGGCGCGACCTGTTCGACCTGGTGATCGTGTCGGCCGCCAAGCCCCGCTTCTTCGCCGGCAACGAGCCGGCGTTCGAGGTCGTCGACACGGCCCGGTCGCTGCTGGCTCCGTCGTTCGGCCCGCTCGAATCGGGGCGCGTCTACTTCGGCGGCAACGCCCGCCTGGTCGAGCAGAGCCTGGGCCTGTCGGGCGGTGACTTCCTCTACGTCGGCGACCACCTCTGGGGCGATGTCCACGTGCTCAAGACGCGGCTCGGGTGGCGGACCTGCCTGATCCTGCGAGAGCTCGAGGCCGAGATCTCCGACGCCGTCGACTTTGCCGACGACCAGCAGGAACTGCTGCGGCTCATGGATGCCAAGGCCGAAGTGGAGCAGCGGTTGGCGGCGCTGCGGACCGAGCGGCTCCACGCCCGGCGCCGGGGTGAGCCCGCTCCCGCCCACTACGGCCGAGACCTCGAGCGCGCGAAGTCTCAGATGATCGCTCTCGACGCCGACATCGCCCCGCTCGTTCGGGCCGCGTCGAGGATCGGGAACGCCATCTGGGGGCCGCTGATGCGGGCGGGGAGCGACAAGAGCCTCTTCGCCCGCCAGGTCGAGCGGCACGCCGACGTCTACACGTCGCGAGTTTCCAACCTCGGGTTCCAGACGCCGTACGGCTATCTGCGAGCGTCGCGGGGCAGCCTGCCCCACGATCTTCCCGACATAAACGGTGGAGCGGCCGGCCCGCCTGCCGACTGAGACTTCCTGGCGCTATCCTTGCACCACCTGCCTGTGGGCGTGGGCTCCGGCCCACGCTCTTTTACTTTCCGATCGGTTACGTTCCAATCGCTGGTTCGACAGGCACCCGTCCGTTCCGCCCAGGAGGTGACCCGATGAGCATTCCCGACACCGTGATGGAGCTGCTCGCTCCCGTGGTCGCCAACCTCGACGCCGAGTTGATCGACGTCGACCACAACGGGGACGTGCTGCGCCTGGTGGTCGACCGCGAAGGCGGCATCGACATCGACACCCTCGCCACGATCAACCGGGTCGTGTCGCCGATGCTCGACGACCACGACCCGATCTCCGGTCGCTACACCCTCGAGGTGTCGAGCCCAGGGGTGGAACGCAAGCTGCGCCGTCCCCGCCACTTCGAGCGAGCCGTCGGCGAGCAGGTGATCGTCAAGCTCATGCCGGGCGGCGACGTGCGCCGCCTCAAGGGCGAGCTCGTTGCCGCCGCCGACGACACGATCGACATCGACGTGACCGACATCGACGGCACGCCGGTCCCGGCCGACCACCGCCCGGATCGCCGCACGGTGTCGCTCGACGAGATCTCCTCGGCACGTACCGTGTTCGACTGGGGACCGGCCCCGAAGCCCGGCAAGGGCACCAAGCCGGGCAGCGGCAAGAAGAAGTCCGGCAAGAAGTCGCAGGCCGGCGCACCATCGAAGCACAGCACCAACGACAAACAGGGCGCCCGCACCGAGGCGCACTCAGAAGGGGAAGCACCATGAGCAACGAAATGACCGACGCGCTGGCAGCGCTGGCAGAGAGCCGCGACATTCCCGTCGAGAAGTTGTACGGCATCCTCGCCAACGCCCTGGAGTCGGCCTACAAGCGCAACCCCGACGCGTACGAATACTCCTGGGTCACCATCGACCCCGCCACGTTCGAGATTCGCGTCTGGGCCCAGGAGCTCGACGAGGACGGTGAGCCCGTCGGCCCCGAATTCGACGTCACGCCGGACAACTTCGGCCGCATCGCCGCCCAGACGACCAAGCAGGTGCTCATGCAGGGCATCCGTGAGGAAGAGCGCGAGATGAAGTACGAGCACTACGCCGGCAAGGAAGGCGAGATCGTCACCGGCATCGTGCAGCAGACCGATTCCCGCTACACCCTCATCGACCTCGGTCGCGTCGAGGCGCTCCTGCCCCAGGCCGAGCAGGTCTCGGTCGGCCCCCGCCCCGAGTCGGGTGCCCGCCTCAAGGCCTACATCGTCGAGGTCCGCAAGACCGCGAAGGGCCCTCAGATCGTGGTCAGCCGGGCCCATCCCGGCCTGGTGAAGCGCCTGTTCGAGCTCGAGGTGCCCGAGATCGCCGACGGCATCGTCGAGCTCAAGGCCTGCGCCCGTGAACCCGGTCACCGCACCAAGATCGCGGTCGCCTCCAACGACCAGAACGTCGACCCGGTCGGCGCCTGCGTCGGTGCGCGCGGTTCCCGGGTGCGCATGGTCGTCAACGAGCTCAACGGCGAGAAGGTCGACATCATCCCCTTCTCCGAGGACCCCTACGACTTCGTTGCCAAGGCCCTGTCGCCGGCGAAGGTGCGCGAGGTTCGGATCGACACCGGCACCGGCACCGCGACGGTGATCGTGCCCGACTTCCAGCTGTCGCTGGCCATCGGCAAGGAGGGCCAGAACGCCCGCCTCGCGCACCGGCTCACCGGCTGGCGCATCGACATCAAGTCGGAGACGCAACTCGAGGAAGAGGCGGCCCAAGCCGAGGCCTACTCCGAGGAGTACTCCGGTGAGGAGTGGGCGCAGGGCGAGTGGATCATCGATCCCGAGACCGGCGAACAGAAGTGGCAGCCGGCCGACGGCTCCGAGGCGATGACCGCCGAGGAGTGGGAGGCCAGCGCAGGCGAGGTCGTCGTCGAGGACGACGACGCCGAAGGCGACCAGACCGCGGACGGTGCTGCATCCGAGGACGGTGCTGCTTTGAACGACGTCACGTCTGAGGACGATGCTGCGGAGGCTCCGGCCGAGGC
>JAWSVN010000033.1:0-1011 GCA_033851875.1 Acidimicrobiales bacterium | reverse complement strand
GCCGACGAGCCTGCCGACGAGGACGAGTAGCCGATGACCGCGCCGATCCGGACCTGTCTCGGATGTCGGGCCCGACGGCCTGCCCCCGAGCTCGTTCGGATCGCTGCGGTCTCCGGTTCCCTGGTGCTCGGGGCGGGAGCGCCGGGTCGCGGTGCGTGGCTCTGCGCCGCTGACTACGACGTCTGCGGCGAGCAAGCCGTCCGGCGCCACGCCTTCGAACGTGCCCTGCGGACCAAGCTCGTGGGGCCGGTCGAGCTGCCGAGTCGGGGGTCGGTCACGGGGTCGTAACCGACCTGCAGTGTGCGCCGGTCTTCCGGGGCGTGGCCTCTCGCGACGCACCGGGTAGGCTCTGGGTTCGTTTCGCCGCACGGTTGGCCTCTCGCGCTTGTGAGCGCGAAGCCCGCTGCGCCTTCCCTGCGGCCCGCACGAACGTCGACGACCCCCGAGGGTGAGAAGTACAACGTGGCAGGAAAAGTCCGGGTCTATGAGCTTGCGAGAGAACTGGGGTTGGCGAACGCCGACATCCTGAAGCTCTGCGACGATCTCGGTATCGGCGTGAAGAGCCACTCGTCGAGCATCGTCGAGCCCCAGGCCGACCGAATCCGCCGCAAGGCCGACCGTGAAGGGCTGATCAAGCCGCCGGAGGAGCCCGCTCCCGCGGAGAAGCCGAAGGCCGAAGCGCCCGACGCCCCTTCCGTTGTGTCGTCGAAGCCGAGGCCCCCGTCGAAGAAGAGGCCGGCACCCGCTGCCGACGCGCCGCCGGCACCGAAGCCGCCGAGCAACGACCGCGTCGTGTCGTCGAAGCCGCCCACTCCGATCCCACCGCCTCCTGCGACCCTCCGGGCGCCCGAGCCGCCGGCCCCGGTCACGCCGCCGCCCGCGGCGCCGTCGGCACCGCTCGCCCCAGCCGCTCCCGCCGCACCGGTCGCCGACGCCACCCCGGCTCCGGGTCCCCAGACTCCGGCTGCCGAGGCCCCGGCTGCCGAGGCCCCGGCCGCTCCGGCCGAGGCT
>JAWSVN010000207.1:0-3777 GCA_033851875.1 Acidimicrobiales bacterium | reverse complement strand
GCTGGGTCGCATTCTCGATGCCCGACACCGAACGCCACCCCGATGGTGGCGCAGACATCGAACTCGCGGCAACGCCCGCCGACGTCGTCGACGTCACCAGCGGCTACGGCACGAGGCGGATCACGGTCACCCCCGAGGCGATGTCGGTCGACGAGCCGCTGCGGATCGACGCCGCCGCCACCGCCGGCGAGCTGACGATCGAGGTCCCCGCCGCCGCCGACCTGGTCGTGCGCGGCTCGGTGGGTGCCGGTGAACTGACGGTGGTGGAGCCCTACTGCTGCTGGGACTCCTGGCCGCTCGCCGGGGGCGCAACGCAGACGGTCCGGAGGGCGGCGCTGCAGCCCTGGTGCGAGGTGTGGTCAGCCACGCCCGACGAACTGGCCGGCCTGGTGCTGAACACCGGCTTCCAGGGTGCGATCGACGTCACCGATCCCGACGCCTTCGATCCCGAGGGGCCCGGCGCCGATGTCGCCGGCGACTTCGCCGCCCACTACCTCGGGTCGCTGGCTCCACCGACCGCCGTGGTCGACGCCGACGGCACCGTCGTCTGGTGGGAGACCTTCGTCGAGCCCTTCACGGGCGAACCCTGCGAGCCGGCGACTGAATCGTTCGAGTCGCTCGGCACCGTCGAGATCGACGCATCCATCGGCCTGGGAGTCATCAATGTCGTTCGCACCCACTGACCTCGTCGCCGGTGGCGGCCTCGTCGCCCTCGCGGTGACCAGCCTCCTCGACGATGCCGGGGTGGTCACGATCCACCCGGCCGTCGTGCCGGTCGCCCTCGTCGTCGCCGTGGCGCTCGCGGTGTCGGCTCGCTCGATCCGTACCGTGCTGGCCCCACCGCCCGACGAAGCTGCGGATCAGAGCTCGAGTTCGACGTCGTCGTCCGACAGCGTCGACCGCACGTCGACGTCGGCCTTGGGCTGAACGTCGGGGCAGAACCGCAGCGATGCCTGCTCCATCGCGTCTCGGATCTCGGCCGCCACCCGCTCGGCGTCGGCCCGACGGCATTCGACCACCACCGAGTCGTGCACCGTCTGGACCGGCCACGCCCCGTCGATCGACCGCAGCCGCCGGTCGAGGTCGGCGTAGGCGGCGAGCATGATGTCGGCCACGGTGCCCTGCACCGGGGCGTTGCGCCAGGCGTTGACCATCACCCCGACCCGGGCCGAGGCCGCCTCGCGGAGCCGGCGACGGATCTCGGTCCGCCCGACCGCTCGGGCGAGGGCGTCGACGTAGGCGACCCTCAGGCTCCGGTCCTCGAAGAGCCGTTCGATCTCGCCGCTCGACAGGGCCGGGCCGGCCGACAGGTCGAGGCCGTGTTCGGCAGCGAACCGGCGGCGCACGTCGACCGGGATCGGGTCGCCCGACCGCACGGCATCGGCGACCGCTTCGAGCAGGAGGCGGTCGAGGTGGAGGTTGAACTGCTGACGTCGGCCCGCGACGGTCCTGCTGGCGAAGGTGAACGGTGACCCGTCGCCGTGGAGGGCGACCGGCGCCGAGTAGGTCGACAGCCACTCGAGCTCGGCGAGCAGGGCCTCGGGGTCGGTCTGGTGACGCTCGGGGTGGGCCTCGGCGATCTCGTCGACGGTCGGCCACCGGCCGAGCGACCCGCGCAGCTCACGCCGGGCCGAGTGCATCGCCCGGTGACCCTTCGCCAGGCGCATCGTCACCGGCCAGTCGATCGAGTCGGTCTCGCCGCGGAGCTTCTCGATCTCGGCGATCCGGGCCTGGGCCCACGCCGCCGTGCCGGGATAGGTGGCCCGGTAGCGGTCGAGCAGTTCCGCGGCCTCCTCGGTGGTGGTCGGGTTGCCCTCGGTGGAGAGGGTGCGACCGAGGGCGGCGGCCCCGGACCCGTAGGCGATCCCGAAGTTCAGCGCCTTGGCGACCTTGCGATAGCGGGCGAACTGATCGGGGTCGGTGCCTCGCAGGTGGTCGGCGTCGAAACCGAACATCGACGCCGCGGTGGTGACGTGGACGTCGACCCCTTCCGCGAACGCGGCCCGGAGCGCGTCGTCGTCGCCGATCTGGGCGAGCACCCGCAGCTCCGCCTGGCTGAGGTCGGCGTGGACGAACACCCGATCCGGGTCGGCCGGGCGCACGTGGGGCAGCATCCGGGGCGTGAAGTTCTGGGCGTTGGGGTTGCGGCTGGCGAGCCGGCCGGTGTTGGTGCCGACCACCTGCAGGTACTGGGGGTGGAGCTTGCCGTCGCCGGCGAGGTGTTCCCGGATCGACTCGCCGTAGGTGGTCAGGATCTTGGTGTGGGTCCGGTGGTCGAGGATCGCCTGGCACAGCGGCCCGCCGATCTCGCGCAGCACCGGAGCGCTGACCGAGTCGTCGTCGCCGAGGAGCCGGGGCGCCCCGAAGCGGGTCTCGGTCCACGCCTCGACCTCGGCCTTCGCCCAACGGTTGAGCGCCGACCGCACCTGGACGTCCGAGGCCGGGTTCCACGCCGGCTCGACCACGTCGTCGAACAGCGAACCCTGCCCACCGCCGGTCAGCTCGGCCAGGGTCCCCAGGGCGGTGCGTTGGGCGGCGGCGATGGCGTCGAGCTCGGCCTGCCACGACGACCAGTCGAAGGGCAGGCCGCAGCGCTCCATGCGATCGAGGAACGGACGGGCCGCCATCTCGAGCTCGGCGACCGTCTCGAGCTCGGCCTCGGCCAGCTCGCGGCGCAACACGTCGCCGACCCACAGGGTCTCGACGGCGTCGGCGGCGGCGTAGCGGACCTGGATGTCGCTCAGGTCGTCGAAGGCGGTGAACGACGTCTGCGTCGTGCCCTTCCCCTCGGCGGTCAGGCCGAGGTAGTGCTCGGTGGCCCAGGCCAGACCGTGGAACCAGGTGACCCCGCTTCGCCCCTGGTGGAGCAGGGCGTCGGCGAGCTGGGCGTCCCACCAGCGGAGCCCGGGGGTGGTGTCGTCGCTGCGCCACACGGCGGCGTCGAGCACGCGGGCATCGAACGAGGCGTTCCAGGCATCCGCGGTGACGCCGTCGAGCAGGGGAGCGAGCAGGGTCGGGTCGACGTCGCGGGCGTCGACCACGAAGGCCTGTTCGACGTCGTCGGCGTTGCGCGTCGCCACCGACATCACCCGCAGTTCACCGCGGTGGGGGCCGTCGATCGGGGTCTCGGTGTCGATCGCGACCCGTTCGGCGGTTCGCAGCGCGAGGTCCAACTCCGGCAGGTCGTCGGCGGTCGAGATGAACCGACACGGCACGGAGGTGGGATCGGGAACGGGACGCACGCCCCCAGTGTGCTCCCTGGGTGCGACATCCGTCAGCCAGACTGGTGGGATGCCCGAACTCGCCAGTGCTGCCATCGTCGGACTGCTCGCCCTCGTGATCGTGTTCAAGGTCTTGAAGTTGGCGATCAAGGTGGCGTTCCTCGTGGCGCTCGGCGCCGGCGCGGCGGCCGCCTACCTCACCTACGCCGCCACCTGAAGGTCGGCGCGGGCGAGCACGGCGTCGGCTCGCTCGATCGAGACGATCGTGGCGGCCCGGTAGGAGGCGAGCCGGGTGGACCACGAGTCGATCTCGGCCCGGGACGAGCCGCGGGCGAAGAAGGTGACGAGGTTGCCCTCCGGTTGGAAGGCGTCGGCCCCTTCGATCACGGCCGTGCGACCGTCGTCGAAGGTGACGCGGTAGCCGGGGCGTTCCGGCGGGGCGATGGGCGGGCACTCGCCTCCGGGGCCGACCTCGATGAGGTTGCCGGAGGCATCGACGACGAACTCGTTGAACGACATGCCCCGATCCTTCCGAGGCCCTGTGACAACGAAGGCC
>JAWSVN010000206.1:0-1891 GCA_033851875.1 Acidimicrobiales bacterium | reverse complement strand
CGAGGAGCTCGGCGAGGACCTCGGCGGTGTCGGCGCCCTGGGGGCGGCCGGGCCACCGGACGGCGCCGGGGGTGGCCGAGAGCCGGGCCGGCATGCCGACGAGGGGGTAGCCATCGACCTCGACGAACATGTCGCGAGCGGCGGCGTGGGGATCCGCGGTGAGGTCGGCCATGTCGTAGACGGCGGCCGCCGCGGCGTCGGCGGCCTCGAAGGCGGCGAGGGCGTCGTCGAGGGTGCGTTCGGCGACCCAGGCGGCCATGCGGTCCTCGACCAGCTGGCGATGCACCATGCGACCATCGACGGTGGACAGCCGCTCGTCGTCGCCGAGCCCGATCATCGCCATCACCCGGGCCGCCACCGAGTCGGCCGAGGTCGACACCGCCAGGTGCTTGCCGTCGCTCGTGGCGTAGACGCCGCGCGGGATCGAATACGGAAGCCCCGACCCGAGGCGGGGCTGGAGCTCCCCGGCCTTCATCCACAGCGACGGGAGCGGCCCCATCAGCTGCACGATCGAGTCGATCAGCGACGTGTCGACCACCTGGCCGGTGCCGGAGTGGACCGCCACCATCGTGGCGAACGCCGCCATCAGCGCCGTCACCTCGTCGGTGAGGGCGATCGGCGGCAGGGTCGGCGGGCCGTCGGGCGAGCCGTTGATGGCGGCATAGCCGCTCATCGCCTCGGCCAGCGTGGCGAAGCCGGGGCGGTCCTTGTAGGGCCCGGTCTGCCCGAACGCGGTGACCCGGGTGATCACCAGGTCGGGCCGGCGTGCCAGGAGCACGTCGGGCCCGAGTCCGAGCGCCTCGAGCTTGCCGGGCCGCATGTTCTCGACGACGACCCGGGACCGCTCGACCAGGCGAAGGAACGTCTCGCGTCCCTCGTCGCTACGCAGGTCGAGCTCGATGCAGCGCTTGTTGCGGTTGGCGCCCTTGTAGAAGAACGTCTCGCCGTCGTCGTCACGCCATCCGAGGTTGCGCGAACTGTCGGGCGAACCCGGCCGCTCGATCTTGATGACATCCGCGCCGAAGTCGGCGAGGTAGC
This sequence comes from Acidimicrobiales bacterium, assembly GCA_033851875.1. Lineage (GTDB taxonomy): Bacteria > Actinomycetota > Acidimicrobiia > Acidimicrobiales > SZUA-35 > JAWSVN01. Next base: position 853 of record JAWSVN010000206.1, on the reverse strand, counting down.
GGGCGCACCCCGGCCCGGCCAGCACCGTCGACAGATCGAGGACCCGAAGGTCGGCGAGTGGACCGGACACCGGGGACGGCGTGAGCGTCAGGGGCGCTGACGGGTGCGGGCCAGCGGGCCGGTCCACCAGCGACCGCTGAACCGCCAACGGTTCGACGGCGCAGCCGCGGCCTCGTCGACCACGACAGCGCGGGGCCACGACAGTTCGACCGCCGCCGCGATGGCGGCCGCCTCTTCGTCGCTGGGAACGGGACGGATCTCGATGGTCATCGTGCCTCCAGGGTGCCGACGCTCGACCGGATCACAGCGGCACGTTGCCGTGCTTGCGCTTCGGGAGCTCCTCGCGCTTCGACTCGAGCATCGAGAACCCGGCGATCAGCTTGCGACGGGTGTCGGCGGGGTCGATCACGTCGTCGATGTAGCCACGCTCGGCGGCGATCCACGGGTTGGCGAACCGCTCCTTGTACTCGTCGATCAGCTCGGTGCGACGGGCGGCCGGGTCGGCGGCAGACTGGATCTCGCGGCGGTAGACGATGTCGGTGGCGCCCTCGGGCCCCATCACCGCCAGCTCGGCCGACGGCCAGGCGAAGGCCAGATCGGAACCGATCGACTTGGAGTCCATCACCACATACGCGCCGCCGTAGGCCTTGCGGGTGATCACCTGGATGCGGGGCACGGTGGCCTCGCAGTAGGCGTAGAGCAGCTTGGCGCCGTGGCGGATGATGCCGCCGTACTCCTGGTCGACGCCGGGCAGGAAGCCGGGCACGTCGACGAAGGTGACGAGCGGGATGTTGAAGGCGTCGCAGGTGCGTACGAAGCGGGCGGCCTTCGACGAGCTCTCGATGTCGAGCAC
>JAWSVN010000032.1:16212-48022 GCA_033851875.1 Acidimicrobiales bacterium | reverse complement strand
CGGTCTCAGGCGGTCTCAGACCGTGGTGCCCGACGCCACGAGGGAGTCGCGGATGATGCCTTCGAATCGCTCCCGCAACCGCTCGACCAGGAGCTCGTAGGAGTCGGCCCGAGGGTCGGAACGGCGCCAGACCAGGCCGATCGTGCGCACGGGTTCGGGCGCCACGAACCGACGGTTCGACAGGCCCGTGCCCGGGCGGGTCTCGACCGCCAGCGACGACGCCGGCAGCAGGGTGACGCCGAGGCCCGAGGCCACCATCTGGGCCAGGGTGCCGAGGCTGGCCGCGTGCACGGTCGAGTGCTCGACCTCACCGGCGGTGGCGCAGACCGACAGCGCGTGGTCGCGGAGGCAGTGTCCGTCCTCCATGAGGAGCACCGGCACGTCGGCCAGGGTCTGCACGTCGACCGGCCCGGGAGCGGCGAGGGCGTGGGACTCGGGCATCGTCAGCACGAAGGCCTCGTCGACGATCGGCGCCACCCGCAGCGCCCCGGTCTCGACCGGCAGGGCCAACAGCCCGAGATCGGCNNGTGCCCGCCTCGACGGCGGCCACGAGTCGGTGGGTCTGTTCCTCGTCGAGCTCGAGGGTGAGCTCGGGCCACTCGCTGCGCAGCACCTGGACGGTGGCCGGCAGGAGGTAGGGGGCGACGGTCGGGATCGCGCCGACCCGGAGCCGCCCCTTGAGTTCGCCGTCGAAGGCGCCAGCGGCGTTGACGAGCTCGTCGACGTCGCGCAGGACGGCCCGGCTGCGGGCGATCAGCTCGACACCGGCCGGGGTGAGGGTGACCCCGCGGCTCGACCGCTCGAAGAGGGTGACGCCGAGCCGGCGTTCGAGCTCCTGGATCTGACCACTGAGGCCGGGCTGGCTGACCGCGACCGCTTCGGCGGCGCGACCGAAGTGCTGGTGGTCGGCGACGGCTACGGCATATTCCAGCTGTCGGAGGGTCGGTCGTTCCACGGGCTCAGCTCCGCGAAGAGGGGACGGCGACTCCAGCGTCGGCCGCCAGGCCCGGCAGGATCAGGTCGAGCATCTCGTGGACGGGCCGGCGCTCCGCATCGGTCATCACCTGTTCGGCCACCTCGGGTTGGCTGAGGTAGAGCGACGCGCCGGCGATCGTGGCGGCCACCACCGCGGGGTCGACCGGCCGGACCTCGCCTCGCTCGACGCCGAGGCGCACCAGCTCCTCGATCACGGTCATCACGTAGCGGAAGTGGCGATCGAGCAAACGACGAGCCGCCGGCTCGTCGGCCAGGTCGTCGTAGAGCGACGCCTGGAAGTGAAGGCCGATGTCGCCGCCGAGGTAGCGACGCAGCTGGTCGAGCACCCCGAGGTCGGCGTCGACGACGTCGATCGTCTCGAGGGCGTGGCGGCCAGCCCGGTGGAGGAGCCGGTCGAGCACGACCAGGACGAGCTGGTCCTTGCTGGCGGCGATCTCGTAGAGCGTTCGCCGGGAACAGCCGACCCCGGCGGCGAGCTCGCGGATCGTGAAGGCCGAGAAGCCGTCGGCCCGGAACATCGCCTCGAGTTCGTCGAGGATCTCCCGGTGTCGCTGCCCCAGGCGCTCCTCCGCCGAGCGCGACAACAGCGGACGCGGGGCGCGGCCGCGTAGGCGCTGCGCCAGTTGGTCGGTGGTGGAATCGCCCGGCAAGATGCCGAAGGGTAGACCTGGTGCGGGCTAGACCCGCCCGCCCGGGGGAGGGCCGTCGGTGGCCGGGCCGGCGAACAGCTGCGCCCGTTCCAGCCAGTGTCGTGCGACCGGCGAGGTCGCCAGCGCCGTGTCGTCGAGGTGGCGCCGCTGCGAGGTCACCAGGCAGAAGTCGAGCGCCGGTCCCTCGACGAACTCCTCGGCGTCGGGGTCGCCGAGTTCCCAGCGATCCCCTGAGGGTGCTGTGAGTGTCACCCGCACCGGCTCCGTCGGCGCCTCTTCGCGTCGATTCGCGTACGTCCAGCCGCGGGTGTTGACGCCGAGCCGGGCGATGTGGCCCAGGCGGTCCGACGGGGCCACGGTGACACCGAGGGCGTCGGCGACGTCGGTGCCGTGCGCCCACGTCTCCATCAGCCGGGCCGTCAGGAACGACTTGGCGCCCATCGAGGGGCCGTACCACGGCACGCGGTCGCGCTCGCCGAGCTGTTCGGACGCGGCGAGGAGGGCGGCGCGACCCTCGCGCCACGCCGCCAACAGCCCAGCCCCGTCGAGGGCGACGAGGGGGCCGATCGTCATCGCGTCGACATCCTCGGCGCCGAGCAGGGCGGCGACGGTGGCCGAGAAGCCGTCGGGGTCGACGATCGCCGCGGTCGCCGTGCCGTCGAAGTAGGTGAGGTGGGCGATCTGCTCGGCCACGCCCCACCCCGGGCTGGCGGTCGGCGTTCGCCAGCCGGCCTCGTCGAGCCCGGCGACGACGGCGTCGTGGGCGGCGTGTTCAGCAGCGAGATCGGCACGGATGGTGGCAAGATCGACCATGCCGGGACCGTAGCAGTTGCGGTACCAACGGGGCTCTTCTGGTACCGCGTCGCTGTGGGCGGTACCGTGCGGCTGTGAGCATCGGCACACCACTGGCCACGAGCCTCGACCCCACCAGCGACGCCTTTCGATCGAACCAGGCGGCCATGCAGGCGCTGTGGGACGAGGTCGCCACCGAACTGGCGTCGGTCCCCGGCATCGGCGGGCAGCGCTACGTCGACCGCCACCGTCGCCGCGGCAAGCTGCTGGTGCGCGAACGGATCGAACGGCTCCTCGATCCGGGCTCTCCGTTCCTCGAACTGTCGCCCCTGGCCGCCTGGGGCACCGGCGATCCGGTCGGCGCCGGTGTGGCGATGGGTATCGGCGTCGTCGAGGGCGTCGAGTGCGCGATCACCGGCTCGGACATGACCTACCGCGGCGGGTCGGCCAACCCCTCGACGGTGACCAAGAGTGAACGCTTCTACGAGATCGCCCGCCAGAACCGGCTGCCGGTCATCAACCTCAACGAGTCGGCCGGCGCCGACCTGCCTCGCCAGGCCGACATCTTCGTGCGGGGTGGCGCCCAGTTCAAACACCTCACCCAGCTGTCCCAGGCCGGGATCCCGACGATCACCGTCGCCTTCGGCCCCAACACCGCCGGTGGGGCCTACGTACCCGGCATGAGCGACTACACGGTGTTCGTCGCCGGACGTGGCACCGCCTACCTCGGCGGCCCGCCGCTGGTGAAGATGGCGATCGACGAGATCGTCGACGAGGAGACGCTCGGCGGGGCCGAGATGCACGCCCGCACCTCCGGTCTGGCCGACCACCTCGCCGTCGACGAGGACGACGCCCTGCGCATCACCCGCCAGATCGTCGCCCACCTCAACTGGTCGAAGCGCGGGCCGGGCCCGTCGTTGCCGGCCGACCCGCCACTCCACGACCCGGCCGAACTGCTCGGCTGCGCGTCGGCCGACGTGCGGATCCCGTTCGACATCCGCGAGGTCTTGGCCCGCACCCTCGACGGGTCCCGTTTCGAGGAGTTCAAACCCCTCTACGGCGACAAGCTGGTGTGCGGCTGGGGGTCGCTCTGCGGCTTCCCGGTCGGGATCCTCGGCAACAACGGGATCCTGTTCTCCGAGGAGGCGAGCAAGGGGGCGCAGTTCATCCAGCTCGCCAATCGGGCCGAGATCCCACTGCTCTTCCTCCACAACATCACCGGCTTCATGGTCGGCTCGAAGGCCGAGCAGGGTGGCATCATCCGCAACGGCGCCAAGCTGATCAACGCGGTGTCCAACTCGACGGTGCCCCACCTCGACCTGATGGTCGGGGCCAGCTACGGGGCCGGCAACTACGGGATGAGCGGCAAGGCCTACGATCCGCGCTTCATCTTCTCGTGGCCCAACCACCGGATCGCGGTGATGGGCCCCAAGCAGCTGGCGGGGGTGATGGAGATCATCGCCCGCAACGCCGCCGCCGGTCGCGGCATCGAGGTCGACGAAGAGGCCCTCGCCGGCCAGACCGCCGCTCTCGAAGGGCAGATCGAAACCGAGTCGACCGCCCTGTTCGCCACCGGACGGGTGTGGGACGACGGCATCATCCACCCGGCCGACACCCGCTCCGTGCTCGGCATCGCCCTGTCGGCGGTGCACTCGGGCGAGATCGTCGGCGCCGACAGCTACGGCGTCTGGAGGCACTGATGTTCGAACGACTGCTCATCGCGAACCGCGGCGAGATCGCCTGCCGGGTCGCCGCCACGGCCCGACGGCTCGGCATCGAGACCGTCGGCGTGCATTCCGACCCGGATCGCAACGCGCGCCACGTCACCGTCGTCGACCGGTCGGTCGCGCTCGGTGGTGCCAGCCCGGCGACGAGCTACCTCCGCGGCGACGCCGTGATCGAGGCCGCACTGGCGACCGGTTGCGATGCCGTCCATCCCGGCTACGGCTTCCTCTCGGAGAACGCCGACTTCGCCCAGGCGGTCCTCGACGCCGGCCTGGCGTGGGTCGGCCCGACGCCAGACCAGATCCGACTCCTCGGCGACAAGGTGGCCGCCAAGGCCGCGGCGGAAGCCGCCGGTGTCGCGTCGACGGCGTCGATCGTCGTCGAACCCGGCGACGACGTGCCCGACCTGCCCTTCCCCTTGTTGATCAAGGCCGCTGCCGGCGGCGGGGGACGGGGTATGCGGGTGGTCGAGTCGCCCGACGATTTTGCCGACGCCGTCGCGTCGGCCACCCGTGAGGCGGCCGCCGCGTTCGGAGACGGCACCGTCTTCTGCGAGCCGTTCCTGGCCCGTGGCCGCCACGTCGAGGTCCAGGTGCTGGGCGACCACCACGGGACCGTGCTGGTGCTCGGCGACCGCGACTGCTCGGTGCAGCGACGCAACCAGAAGGTGATCGAGGAGGCCCCCGCCCCCGGCCTCGCCAACGCCGTGCGCTCCGAGCTGCACCGCTCGGCCCGGGCCCTGGCCGAACACGTCGGCTACCGCAACGCCGGCACGGTCGAGTTCCTCGTCGGCGCCGACGGCACCATCGCCTTCCTCGAGGTCAACACCCGACTCCAGGTCGAGCACCCGGTCACCGAGGCCGTCACCGGCCTCGACCTCGTCGAGCTCCAGCTGCGGGTCGCGGCAGGCGAAGCGTTGCCGCTCGGCCAGGACGACGTGCGCCTCGACGGCCACGCCATCGAGGCCCGCGTCGTCGCCGAGGATCCGAGCGAGGGCTGGCTGCCCCAGACGGGCACGGTGCGCGCCTTCCACGGGCCCGAGGCCGTGCGGGTCGACCACGGACTCGCCGAGGGCACCGTGATCGGCACCGACTACGACTCGCTCCTGGCCAAGGTCATCGCCCATGCCGACGACCGGACCACGGCGGCCCGCCGGCTGGCCTCCGCGCTCGAGACCACGATCCTCGCCGGGGTCGGCGACAACCGGGGGCAGCTGGCGGCCACGCTCCGTCACCCGGCGTTCCTCGACCCCGAGGCCCTGTCGACGGCCCTGCTCGACGACGCACCCGAACTCGGCGAGGCGAGCCTCGGCGATGCGGACGAGACCGTGGCCCACCTGGTCGCCCTCGCCATCCTGGGCCGGCGGAACGGGGCGACGCACGGCTCGTCGGCCATTGCGGGCGTGCCGGACGGTTGGCGCAACCTGCGCACCCAGGGCGAGCGCTCGACGTGGCAGCCGAGCGGCGGGGGCGATCCGATCGACGTCGAACTCACCGCCGACTCACGAGGCGGGAACTTCCAGGGCGAGGTGTTGGTCGGCCCCGTCCCGGGCGTGACCGAGGACGGCACGTTGGCCGCCGACGAGCGACGTCGCCTGACCACGCGGCTGAGCGTGACGGCCGCCGACGACCCGTCCACCCACGCGGCCCTGGTCGAGCTCGACGGCGTCGCCCGCCGGGTCGAGGTCCGCTGGTCGTCCGACGGGCGCGACGCGCCGATCATCGTCGCCACCCCGCGTCTGGTCACGAGCTGGCAGCGGACTCCTCGCTTCGTCGCCCCGACCGGGGGCAGCGTCGGTGCCGGCCCGGTGTCACCGCTCCCGGGCACCGTGCTCGCGGTCCACGCGTCGGCGGGCGACTCGGTCGAGGCGGACGACGTCCTGGTCGTCGTGGAGGCGATGAAGATGGAGCACTCGATCCGTGCGGGCGCGGCCGCGACGGTCAGCGAGGTCCGCGTCGCCCCCGGCGACCGGGTCGACGCCGGCGACCTCCTGGTCTCCCTCGACGTCGCCGATGAGGGAGATCGCGAGAGCTGAGCTTCAGGGCAGGACCACGGCGGCCGCCGCCTCGGCCAGCGGCACGATGGTGACCGGCAGCGAGCGTTGGTGGGGCGGTAGCCGGTCGGCGAGCTGCGACAGCATCTCGCGGCCGAGGGGCTCCGCGACGCCGGCGCCGGTGATCACGAGGTGGCGGGGGCCGAGCATGTCGAGCCACGGCTCCAGGGCCAGCGCCAGCGAGGTGACGGCGTCGTCGAGCACCCCCTGGGCGATCCGATCCCCGTCGCTGGCGGCGAGCACGACGCCACGACCGACCCGGACCGCGGCGCGCCCGCCGGCGGCCTGGTAACGATCGACCAGGGAGTTCGAGCCGAGAACGGTCGCCAGACAGCCCCGCTTGCCGCAGCGACAGAGGCGGTCGTGGCCGGGGAGGGCTCGGTGGTTCACGCCCTCGATGATCCGCTCGGCCTGCTCGCCGCCGGTCAGGCGACCGCCCACGCCGAGGTGGAGGGCCATGCGGTAGCCGAGCTGCACGACGGCTGTCACCGCGTCGGGATCGTTGGCGGAGCAGGCGAGGGCGGCGCGTGCCAGGACCGGCTCGATGTCGGTGAGGTCGAGCGAGACCGGGCCGATGAACCGCTCGAGCAGCTCACCGGGATGGACCTCACGGCTCTCCCACAGCGACGTGGTCGACACCAACCCCGACAGCCGGTCGAGCTCGCCGTCGAGGGCGAGGACGACTGGGAGGGGCTCACCGGCCGGGCCAGCGCCGACCCGCTCCCGCAGGAGCCGGAGCGTGCTGCCGATCTCGGCGAGATAGCCGACTGCGTCGGCGCTGTAGGCGTGACGAACCACCGCACCGGTGTGTATCCGGTCGTCGCCGCGGAACCAGTGGACGACGTACTCGTCCCGCAACGAGACGACCATCGCCGTCTCGGTCACGGGGCAGCCGCTTGCATCGCGTCGGCGACCCGGTGATGGTCCGCGAGGCGCTCGTCGATCGCGGGATGGGCGAGTCGACCGTCGTCGACCACCACCCGCCCGGCGACGATCGTCGTGCGGGCTCGCCCGGGGCCGCACCGCAACCACCCCTCGACGGGATCGCTGAGGGCACCGGCGTGCAGGATCGGGTCGTTCTCCCACACGACCAGGTCGGCCGCCAGGCCGGGGGAGAGGGCGCCGATCTCGCCGGTCCTGCCGAGGACCGCAGCGCCGCCGGTGGTGGCGAGGCGAAGGGCATCGCGGGCGCCGAAGCGGGCCGGGCGTTCGTCCGGCGGGCGTCGATCGAGTCCGTGCCGGAGGCGCCCGACCAGCATCGCGTTGCGGGCCTCGGTCCACAGCGACGCCGAGTCGGCCGAGGCCGAGCCGTCGCAGCCGAGTCCGACCGGCGAGCCAGCCGCCTCGAGCTCGGCGACGGGAGCCATGCCGGCTCCCAGGATCATGTTCGAGCTCGGACAGTGGGCGACGCCGGTGCCCCAGGCGCCAAGGCGGCGGATCTCGGCGTCGTTCGGCTGGATGCAGTGGGCCACCCACGCACGGTCGGTGCCCCAGCCGACGTCGGCGAAGAGTTCGACCGGTCGCCGACCGAAGGTGGCGAGGCAGTAGTCGTCCTCGTCGAGGTCCTCGGCGAGGTGGGTGTGGAGCCGAACGTCGAGCCGCTCGGCCAGCTCGGCGGTCGCCACCATCAGCTCGGGCGTGACCGAGAACGGTGAGCACGGCGCGAGGGCGATCCGGAGCATCGACTGCGGCGATGGGTCGTGGAACCGTGCGACCGCCGCCTCGCACGCCGCGAGGATCTCGTCTTCGGTCTCGACCACCGAGTCCGGTGGGAGCCCGCCATCCTTGACCGACAGGCTCATCGAGCCGCGCGTGGGATGGAACCGCAGACCGACCTCGGCGGCGGCGCGGATCTCGGCCGCGAGGAGATCGCCGCCACCTCGGGGGTGCAGGTAGAGGTGGTCGGCCGTCGTGGTGCAACCACCGAGCGCCAACTCCGCACAACCGATCCACGCCGAGACGTAGGCCCCCTCCTCGTCGAGGCGGGCCCACTGCGGATACAGCGTCCGGAGCCAGTGGAACAGCTCGCCGTCCAGGGCCGGGGCGAACGCCCGGGTCAGGTTCTGGTAGAGGTGATGGTGGGTGTTGATGAGCCCGGGGGTGACCACGGCCCCGCCGGCATCGATCGAGCGCTCGGCCGCCGGCGGTGCGCCCGAGCCGACCGCCCGGACCACGCCGTCGTCGATCGCCACCCAACCGCCGGGCAGCTCGCGGCCGGCCGCGTCGCAGGTGACGAGCAGGCCTGCGCCGTGGACGACCAGGTCATGGGGAGGTTCAGCATCCGGCACACGCGCAGCGTAGACGGTGTCCTCTGGTCAGGAGTGCGCTCGGGTAAGGGAGTGTTGAGGAGTCATTCACGACAGCGAAACACGCCCGGAACGTGGCTTCCTTACGGTGCCCCCATGCGTTACTCCGGATCGGCCGCCACCACGTGATCGGTGCGGTCGATCCGTTCATCGGCACCGAGGCCACCGAGCTGCCCTCGCCGACCGGGTTGGCGGCGACGTGGTGGTGGCCCAAGCCACAGGTCGGCAACACGCACCCCGGCGCCTGCTCGCCACTCGGCATGGTCTCGGCCTGCCCCTACTCCGGGGCGTATCCGACCGGCTACGGCCGCTACGACCGCAACACCGAGGGTGTACCGCCGGCCCGCTACGACGACCTGACCGCGTCGGGGTTCACCCACTTCCAGCAGTCCGGCACCGGCGCGATCCGCAAGTACTACAACTACTTTCGTGTCACCCCGATGCTGGGGCCGCTCGATGACCTCGGCACCCGATGGCCGCTCAGCGGCGAGGCGGCCGAGCCGGGCTACTACCGCGCGACGTTGGCGTCCGGCGTCGGCTGCGAACTCACCGTCGGCCCCAAGAGCGCCGTCCATCGCTACCGCTATCCCGAGAGCGACGACGCCCGGGTGGTCCTCGACTTCTCGCTCGGCGGCCTGGCCATCGAGCATGGCGAGACCATCCCGGTCCGCGCCCAGTTGGCGTCCCTCGGCCACGGACGAGCGGAGGGAACCCTCGTGGTCGAGGGTGTGCCCCTGTCGATCGCGGTGGAGTGCGACCACCCCGAGTGGCGTCCGATGCTCTGGTACGACCGGCGCCTGATGGCGGGATCGACCCGCCTCGAGTTCGACGCCATCCGCCCGACGACGCTCCGCCCGTTCGGCCTGATCTTCCGGGGCCCGGCGGCGTCGAACGAGGCGGTGGAGGTCCGCCTCGGTTTCTCGCTGCGCGGCACCGACCAGGCGTGGGCCAACCTCGCCGCCGACGTCGAAGCCGAAGGACCCGCCTTCGACAGCCGACGCCAGGCCACGGCCGACGCCTGGGGCGCGGTCTTCGACCGCATCGACACCGAGGGCGGTTCCGTCGCCCAACAACAGGTCTTCGCCACCGCCGTCTATCACTCCTTCATCAAGCCGTGCTTCGCCCCCGACGAGAGCCCGTTCTGGCCCGGCGACGGCCCGTGGGTGTTCGACCTGGCGACGATGTGGGACATCTACAAGACCCAGCTTCCCCTTCTCACGACCCTCGCCCCGGAGCGGGCGGGTGAGCTGGCGCAGGCCCTCCTCCACGTGTGCGCCGAGGAGGGCAACTTTCCGATCGGCTACCGGATGGCACGAGGTTCCGATCGCTTCTTCCGCCAGGGCTCGGCGCTGGCCCACACCTTCCTGGCCGACGCCCAGGCGGCCGGGTTGCGAGGCGTCGACTGGGAGTCGGCCCTCGTCCTGTTGCACGGCGACCTTCGCCGCTCCTACGGCGAGGACTATCTCGAGAAGGGGGTCGCCCACCCGGTCACCCACACCCTCGACCTCGCCGCCGGCTACCACTGCACGGCGCGGGTGGCGCGACGCATCGGCGACAAGGCACTCGCCGACCAGCTCGACGCACAGTCGGCCGGTTGGACCAACGCGTTCGACCAGACGACGGGTCTCCTGATCGACTCGGCCTTCTACGAGGGCGGCCGGTGGAACTACTCGTTCCGCCTCCTTCACGACATGGCGAGCCGGATCGCTCTCGCCGGTGGCGACGAGCACTTCGTCGCCCTGCTCGACCGCTTCTTCGGCTACGACGCCGAACCGGTCCGCCAGTGCGGTCTGGCACCGGGACGTGAGGAGCTCGAGGCTGGCTACGCCCTCGACCGGTTCGAAGGCCTCAACAACGAACCCGACATGGAAGCTCCCTGGTCCTATCACTACGCCGGCCGTCCCGACCGGACGGCCGAGGTCGTGCACGCCATCCTGGCCAACCAGTTCGGCGTCGGCCGCGGCGGCCTCCCCGGCAACGACGACTCGGGCGGCCTGTCGAGCTGGTACGTGTGGGCGTCGCTCGGCCTGTTCCCCGTGGCCGGCCAGGACGTCTTCTTGATCTCGACGCCGGCGTTCCGGCGTTGCCGCCTCGCGCTGGGGCCGGCTCGTTCGTTCGTGATCGCCGCATCCGAGCTGCGCGACCTCGAGGCGACGGATCGGCCCCAGTACGTGGTCGGCGCCACCCTCGACGGGCAACGCCTCGACCGGGCGTGGCTGCGGGGCGACGAACTGCGCGCCGGCGGCGAGCTGCGCCTCGACGTGGCCGACAAGCCCGGCACCTGGGGCACCGACCATCGCCCTCCCTCCACCCCCTTCACCACCGATCTCGACACGCTCGAAAGGAGCTTCCGATGACTCTCGCGCCTCCGGCCGACCCCTTCGACCCCATGCTGGGTCGCCCCCCGAGTCGTTCGAAGCGCCTCGTCATCGTGGTCCGCGCCGACCCGGTGATCTGCGGCCACTCGGGCGAGGCCCGCAACCTGGCCGAGGTCGCCAGGACCCGCGGCTACGACGACGTCCGCATCGTGACCTGGCCGATCGACGCCCTCGAGGCGTCCGGGTTGCCGCTCAAGCCCCTCGACCGGGTCCTGCCCTACAGCCCGGGCATCGAGGTCGAACGGCCGGCTCCCGTCGGTGACTACAAGGTGCCCGACGGCCGCCATGCCGCCGGCATCGTCGGACGACTCGTCGAGCTCTTCACCGACGGCGTCCCCACCGTGGTCTTGTCGCTCTACCTGATGCCCCACGCCATGCTCGTCCAGGAGGCGCTCCGAGTCGCCCACGCCACCGGCCTGCCGGTCGACGTCGAGACGATGGCCGAGGCCGTCGGGTCCGACATCACCAACGTCGTGCGCTCATGTCTCGACGAGGAACGATTCGGCGCCGCGGCCCACGTGATCGCCACCTTCCTCGCCCACGACCACTGCCTCGCCGTGTCGGCCTACACCAAGGAGCTGATCGTCGACGCCGCCCGAGCCGTCGACGCGGTGTCGGGCACCTCCTTCGCCGAACGCTGTGAGCGCCAGGTCCGTATCTCGTACCCAGCGATCGACGCCCGGGCCTTCACCGACCTCTCCGCCGACCATGCCGGCCGGGCCGAACGGTCGCCGGTGGTCCGCCGGGCGGTGGCCGCCCGAGGCCTCGAGACCGGGCGCTACGTCCTGTTCCTGTCACGCCTGACCGACGCCAAGGGTGTGCATGACCTGATCGATGCCTACGCCGCATCGGCCATCGCCGAGACCCACCGCCTGGTGGTCGCCGGCACGGGACCCAAGGCCGACGAGCTGCGGGCCCGGGCGGCCGCCACCGCCGTCGCCGACCGGATCGACTTCTTCGACGATGTGGGCGACGAGGAGAAGCGGTCCCTGATGGCCGGCAGCGGTGCCTACGTGCTCGCCTCGAAGCCCCGTCCCGAGTTCGTCGAGACGTTCGGCATCGCCCTGGTCGAGAAGATGCTGGCCGGCGGCGGTCCGGTGATCACGACGCCGACGGGCGGCATCCCCGAAGCGGTCGGCGACACCGCACTCGTCGTGCCGCCTGCCGACCCGGTGGCGCTGACCCGAGCGCTCGATCGCGTGGCGGAGATGGACGAGGACGAGCTCGCCGAGCGCGAACTGGCGGCCCGGGCCTACGCCCTGCAGTTCGATCGGGGCCAGGTCTTCGACGCCCTGTTCGCCACCGTCGGCGCCCCCACGTCGGCGCTCGCCGACGTGGGCTGAACCCTCACCTCGTCGCCCGGGCGGCTCCGACCAGCGCAGCGTGTCGGCCGCCCCGGGCAGCGACGACGGGAACCCCGAGCCGAGCCGACAGCTCGGCGCCGAAGTGGGGGAGGGCGCCGGCCGCGCCGCCGCCGAGCACCACGTGGTCGGCAGGTTCGACGGCCAGCACCGGGCTCAACACCGCGGCGACGTCGTCGACCCATCGGCTCAGCGCGTCGGCGGTGCTCGACGCCAGCTCACCCGGGCCGAGCATTGTCGGGAGATCGTGGGCCGCCACGTCGAGGGCAGCGGCGAGCCCCGACGCCGACACGACGGCATCGGCCAGTCGGCCGTCGGGCAGCGGTCGTCGCCACAGTTCGGTGGTGTTGCCGACGCCGCTGTCGAGTGCGACCTCGCCGTCGACGACGAGGGCCGACCCCAAGCCGGTTCCGAGGAGGACCACCCAGATCCGCCCGCTCGGATCGTCGAGGGCGGCGACCTCACCGGTTCCTGCGGCCACGGCGTCGTTGCAGAACCGCAAGCGCTCGGGCTCGATGGCAAGCCGTTGCGACAGCGCCGCGCGCAGGTCGAGCCCATGGAGGGCTCGGAACTTGTGGTCGAGCCAGGCGACGCCGGCCTCGTAGTCGAAGGGGGCCGGGAAGCCGATCACGACCGGGGCGCCCGGGCCGGCGAGGGGCAGCAGGCGGCCGATCTCGTCGGCCAGCCGGTCGAGTAAGGCGTCGCGGGTCGCCGCGTTGTCGATCCGTTCGTGTCGGGTCGCCGACACGCGACCGTCGTCGTCCACCAGACCGGCCGACACCGTCGTGCCGCCGACATCGAGGACCACCGAAGCGGGGGGAGGGGCTGGCATCGGGCCATCCAAGCAGACGGGGCGGAGGCCGTCACCCGGCCGCGCTGACGGACCGCACTCGCGGGGAGTGAACTCTGGCACACCACGCAAGGGATGATCGGTCTGGCTTGTGAATGTGATTAAGGCTACTTATCGTTCGTCTCATGCTGAACCGAACGCGGCCTCGCGCCGTCCTTGCCGGCCTCGCGTTGTTGCCCGCCACCCTGGTGGCGTGCGGCGACGATGGCGCCTCCGACGAGACCACCACCGCCGTGGTCGAGACCTACGCTGAGGGCGTCTACACCTCCTATGTCGCCACGCTGGACAGCGCGACGGCGATGGACGCCGCGATCGACGCCTTCGTCGCCGATCCGACCGACAGCACCCTGGCGGCCGCCAAGGACGCCTGGATCGCCGCCCGCGACATCTACGGCCCGACCGAGGCCTTCCGCTTCTACGGCGGCCCGATCGATGACGAGGAGACCGGACCCGAGGGGCTGATCAACGCCTGGCCGCTCGACGAGGCCTACATCGACTACGTCGAGGGTGACGCCACCGCCGGCATCGTCAACGACGCCGAGACCTACCCCGAGATCACCGCCGACCTGCTGGTGTCACTCAACGAGGACGGGGGCGAAGCCAACATCTCGACCGGTTGGCACGCGATCGAGTTCCTCCTGTGGGGCCAGGACCTGTCCCTCGACGGCCCCGGCGAGCGGCCGGTGAGCGACTTCACCACGGCCGACAACGCCGATCGTCGAGCCGCCTACCTCGCGGTCGCGAGCGATCTGCTCCTCGTCCACCTCGGCGACCTGGTCGACGCGTGGGCCCCCGACGCCGACAACTACCGGGCCGATTTCGTGGCTCTCGAATCCGATGAGGCCCTCCGCCACATCATCACCGGCATCGGCGAGCTGAGCCGCGGCGAACTCGCCGGCGAGCGCATGAACGTCGCCTACGCCGAGCGCTCGCAGGAAGACGAGCACTCGTGTTTCAGTGACAACACGGTCGCCGACATCGTGGGCAACGCCCAGGGCATCGCCAACGTCGTCACCGGTTCCTATGAGGGCTCGTCCGGCACGGGCCTCGCCGATCTGGTGGCCGAGGTCGATGAGGACCTGGCCGACCGGCTCGTCGCCGAGGTCGAGGCCAGCGTCGACACCGTGGCGGCGATCCCGTCCCCGTTCGACCAGCACCTGGTCGATGGCGTCTCGGACGACGATCCCGGTCGCGTCGCCATCGTCGCCGGCATGGATGCGCTCGAACTGCAGACCGAGACCATCGTCGAGGTCGCCGAGGCCCTCGGCGTCACGATCAGCATCACCTGAGCAGTAGCGTCTTCTCGATGACCGTCCCACCCCGAGTTCGGCGGCTGAGCACAGCCTTGTCACCGGTTCTGCTGGCCGTCGGATTCGGGGCGTGGTGGTTCTCGGCCAGCCGCGCCGAGCCGCCACCGTCGGCGCTCGGCGGCGAGACGACCCGGTTCGAGGCGTCCCGCAACTCGTTCGGTCTGGCTGCCCCGACCCTCACCAACACCGAGCGCCGCACGTTCGAGGTCGGCGACAGCTTCTTCACCCAGAACTGGGTGACCGCCCCGGCGTCGACCGACGCCCGAGACGGCCTCGGACCGACCATGAACGCCCGGGCGTGTTCGTCGTGCCACGTCCTCGATGGCCGCGGGCTGCCACCGGACCTCGACGATGAGGGGGCCGAGCTCGGGCTCCTGCTGCGACTGTCGATACCGGGCGCCGACCCCGAGACCGGGGCGCCCCTTCCCGACCCCGCCTACGGCGGACAGCTCCAGGACGCCAGCATCAACGGCGTCGGTGCGGAGGGGGCGATCGGCGTCTCCTACGAGTCGATCGCCGGCACCTACGGCGACGGCACCCCCTACGAGCTGGCGGCACCCACCTACACCGTCGACGACCTGGCGTTCGGCGAGGCCCACCCCGACCTCCTCGTCGGCCCCCGCCTGGCGCCTGCCGTCTTCGGCGTCGGCCTGCTCGAGGAGATCCCCGAGGCCGATCTGCTCGCCCTTGCCGACCCGGACGATGCCGACGGCGACGGGATCTCCGGCCGGGCAAATCGGGTGTGGAGTGCGACCCTCGGCGAGATGACGATCGGACGCTTCGGCTGGAAGGCCAACACCGCCACCGTGCGCGATCAGGTCGCCGACGCCTTCTTCGGCGACATCGGCATCACGTCGTCGCTCCACCCGGTCCAGAACTGTCCCGGCGTCCAGGTCGCCTGTGCGGAGGCGATCGACGGCGGCGACCCGGAGCTCACCGACTCCCGCCTCGGCAGCGTCACGTTCTACAACCGGACGCTCGCCGTGCCGGGCGCTCGGGTCGACGGCGGTGGCGACGATGACCTCGCCGACCAGATCCTCGACGGCTTCGGCCTGTTCGACGACTTCGGCTGTTCGTCGTGTCACGCCCCGACCTTCACCACCGGCGACAGCGACATCGCCGCGTTGGCCGACCAGACGATCCACCCCTACACCGACCTGCTCCTGCACGACATGGGGGAGGGCCTCGCCGACGGCCGCCCCGACCACCTGGCCACCGGCTCGGAGTGGCGCACACCGCCGCTCTGGGGTCTGGGCCTGATCGACGACGTCAACGCCGGCCGGTTCCTGCTCCACGACGGCCGAGCCCGCACCATCGAGGAAGCGATCCTCTGGCACGGCGGCGAGGCCGAGACCTCCCGCGAGGCGTTCCGCCTCGCCGACGCCGGCGACCGGGCCGCCCTCGTCGCCTTCCTGGAGGCGCTGTGACCGTTTCCCCGACAGCACGCGGCCGTACGACACGCGGCCGCACGACACGCGGTCGCACGAGGCTGCTCGGCGTCCCGCTCGCCGCACTCTCGCTGGCGGGCTGCGCCTCCGGGCCCGATCGGGCCGAGGTCCTCACCGTCGTCGCCGACGACGGTGCACGTCCCGCCTTCGACGAGTTCGACGGCGCCAGCGACGCCCTGGTCGACGCCGTCGACGCCGTCTGTGCCCCGGACGCCGGGCTCGCAGCGGGTGCGCCGTCCGAACTGCTCGTCGCCATCGAGACGACCCGCCGAGTCTGGTATCAGAGCGAAGCGTTCTGGTTCGGTCCCGTGATGGACGAACGCTCGTGGGCCCGAATCGACTGGCCGATCGCGACCGACGAGATCGACGAGCTCCTCCTGGCGATCGACGCCGGCGAGCCGATCGACGCCGAGTGGATGGGGAGCCGGGTCGGCGCCGACCAGCGTGGCCTCGAGGGTCTCGCCTACGTGACCGCGCTCGACGACGCCGCTCCTGTCCCGGGGTCGGCTCGCTGCACCTACCTCCGAGCCACCTCCGCGGTCATCGCCACCGAGGCCGACTCGATCGCCGACGCCTGGCGCGACACGCCGACCGAACTGGCCGACGACCCGGAGGGCGCGATCGACTCCCTCGTCGCCGACTCGACGTTCACGCTCGCCGACGTCGCCGACATGCAGCTCGGTGACGACGCATCCCTCCGAGACGATGGCACGACCCCGCTCGGCGTCGGCGACAGCGTCGATCGTGTCACCGGCGTCCGCGACCTCTACCGCCACCTCAGCCCACTGCTGAGCGACGATCTCGCCGTGCGCCTCGACGAGCGGTTCACCACGGCCCTGACCGCCCTCGAGGCAGCCGTCGACACCACCGGAGCGGGTGCGGCCGGCTGGGAGGACCGGCGGCACGAGGCGTCCGACACCGTCGAAGCCGTCCACCTCCTGATCAGCACCGAGGTCGTGGCGGAACTCGGAGTGACGATCGGGTTCAGCGATGCCGACGGCGACAGCGGTTGACGCCACCCCGCTGCGTCGGCTCCGCATCACTACGGGGCTCGTCGTGGCCGTCGCAGCGGTGCGCATTCTGGCCAAGGGGTGGGTGACCACGCTCTACCTCGAACCGACGCACCATCTCAGCTACGCCGGACTCGGTTGGGTGCGGCCCCTGCCGGGCCCAACGCTCCACGGCCTCGTCGCCGCCCTGGCCGTCGCCGGGCTGGTGCTCGCCTCCGGCCGGGCGCGACGGACGAGCGCACTCCTCGTGGCGGCCGGGTTCGCCTACCTCGAGGCCCTCGACGCCGCCCTCTACCTCAACCACTACTGGTTCGTGGTCCTGCTCGGGCTGTGGCTGGCGATCCTCCCCGACGGACGGACCGGCGGGCCCGCCGGTCCGGGCACGGTGCCGGGATGGGCGCTCCTGGCCGCTCGCTTCCAAGTCGGTGTCGTCTACGTGTTCGCCGGCCTGGCCAAGCTCAATCCCGACTGGCTGGCCGGCCGACCCCTCGACCTGTGGCTGGTCGACCGGCGCGAGGTGTGGCTGATCGGCCCGCTGCTGGCGGCGCCGTGGTTCGCCGTCGCTGCGGCCTGGCTCGCGGCCGCCTTCGACCTCACGATCGTCGGCTGGCTGTCGTGGCGGCCGAGTCGCCCCTGGGCCTACGGCGCCGTGGTCGTCTTCCACACCGTCACCGGCGTGCTGTTCCCGATCGGGATGTTCCCCCTCGTGATGTCGGCATCGGCGCTGGTCTTCTTCGGCGGACGAGCGGTGACGGCCGACGCAGCGACCCCCCTCGTGGTGGTCCGCGGCCGGCGGTTGGTCCCGGTCGCCGTCGTCGCCCTGGTCGCCCTCGAGCTCGCCCTACCGCTGCGGCACCTGGCCATCGGATCCAACGTCCGCTGGAGCGACGAGGGAGGGTCGCTGGCGTGGCGAGTGATGGTGTCGGACAAGGTGGGCCGGCTCCGCTTCGTCGCCCGGGACCCGACGACGGGGGAGGAGTGGGACGTCGCCCCCGCGTTGGTGCTGACCGACTGGCAGACCACCCAGGCCGCCATCCGCCCCGATCTGGTGCACGCCACCGCCCTCCTCGTCGCCGACGAACTCGAGCCCGAGCACGGCCGGCTGGAGATCCGGGCGGATGCCTGGGTGTCGTGGAACGGGCGCCCTCCCGCACGATTGGTCGACCCGACGATCGATCTGACCACCGTCGAGCGCAACCGTTGGGCTGCCCCTTGGGTGGCCGACGCGCCGGCCTGAGCCAAACCCCTACCGGTCCAGGCTCCGGAACCGAGGCTGTGTCAGGTGCCCCACCACGTTCCCACCCGACGGACCACGAGGGATTCATGGCGCAGCTGACCGCCGAGCCGACGATCACGCAGACCCATCTCGAAGACGTGCTCCGACGCGGGATGCGTTCGGTGTACCAGCCGATCGTCGACCTGGGCCGAGCCGAGATCGCCGGCTACGAGGCACTCACCCGCTTCGAGCACCCCGAGATCCATTGCGGGCCCGACCGCTGGTTCGCCGCCGCGGCCCAGTTCGGCATGGAGACCGCCCTCGACGCGGCGGCCCTCCGTTGCGCCTTCGCCAATCGGGGGTCCCTCCCGCCTGGCTGCTTCCTGACCGTGAACGTCGAGCCGTCGTCGCTCACGGCGCCACGCGTCCGCCAGGTGCTGCAGCGACAGAAGAACCTGACCGGCGTCGTGGTCGAAATCACCGAACACCGGGCCTACGACATCGAGACCGTGAAGCCCGCCCTCGACCAGATCCGTCGCAGCGGGGCCCAGCTGGCGATGGATGACGCCGGCTCGGGACACTCCGGCCTGCAGCAGATCCTGTCGCTGCGACCCGAGGTCCTCAAGCTCGACCGAAGCCTGGTGTCGGGCATCGACCAGGACGAGCCCAAGAAGGCAATGGTCGAGATGCTGCGCTTCCTCTCGGCCCGACTCGGCAGCAAGCTGCTGGCCGAAGGCGTGGAGACGCGAGCCGAGGCCGAGGAACTCAGCAGCCTGCAGGTCCCGCTGGCCCAGGGCTACTACTTCGCCCGCCCGGCGGAACCCTTCGCGACCCTTCCCGACGACATCGCCTTCGCCATGCGCGATCGACGGCCCCGAGGCGACGGGCACAGCCTCCACCGACTGTGCGCCCCGCACCCGGCGCTCCCGGCCCGGAGTCCCGAGCTCGGGCAGCTGGTGGCCGCGTCGGGCCGCCGGTTCGTGGCGCTGATCGACAGTGCGGGACGGCCCATCGGTCTGGCGGAGGCGGTCGAGTCGACCGGGCCGGGCGAGCCGTCGGGCCCCGGCCATCGTCGGGTCGATGCGGTGATCGTACCCGCGTCGACCAAGCCGGCCGATCTCGGCGCCCGCCTCAGTACCTCGTCAGTCGACCTCTCGCGGCCGGTCATCATCACCGACAACGGCGGCCACTATCTCGGTCTGCTGCCGATCCGCCGGCTCCTGGCCGACCTGGCCCAGCCGTCGTCGGACACCGACGGCGAAGCGTCTGGCGTCGCCTGATCGCCAGCATCCATGCCGCCTTCGGCATCGACCCCAGCAGGATCTCCAGAAATTTCGGGGGTATCCACTTGTCGCGTCGCGAATACTGCTGTTCTTTGCGGGTCCCAGCCAAGAAGAAACATCAAGGAGTGTTCAAAATGGCGACCAAGGCAGAGCTCATCCAGGCTGTGGCTGAGCGCGGCGGATCCGACAAGAAGACGGCCGAGGCCGTCCTCGGTGCGTTCTTCGACTACACCGCCGAGCAGGTGAAGGCCGGCGAGAAGGTGGCGTGGCCGGGCTTCGGCACCTTCTCGATGGGTGAGCGTGGTCCCCGCACGGGCCGCAACCCCCAGACCGGTGAGTCGATCAAGATCAAGAAGAGCCGCTCGCTGAAGCTCTCGACCTCGGCTCCGATGAAGGAATGGCTGCTCGGCGGCAAGAAGAAGCGCTGAGTTGCTGCGGCGGCACTGCCGCCGCTTGTTTCGGTCGATGGCACCGCCCCACCGGGGTGGTGCCATCGCTCGTTTTGACCACGAGCCCTGCGTCGGGCGGCAAGCCGCGTCAGACGCCGAGCCCGAGGGTGAGATTCCGACCGATCAGCCCGGTCACCGCGATGGCTTCGGTCGGTCGGCCGAGCAGATAGCCCTGCGCGTAGTCGCAGCCGGCAGCCCGCAGGATGCGGAGCTGTTCGGTCTCCTCGACGCCTTCAGCCACGACGGTGAGCCCGAGAGCCTGGCCGAGCTCGACGAGGGCGGTGACGACCGACGACGATCGCTGGTCGACACTCGCCGCCTGCACGAAGCTGGCGTCGATCTTGATCTGATCGACGGCCAGCGCCTGGAGCTGTCCCATCGACGAGTAGCCGGTGCCGAAGTCGTCGAGCGAGATCGCGATTCCGAGGTCCCGGAGGTCGCTGAGGCCGCTGGCCAGACGGTCCTGATTCGCGGCGAGCACCGACTCGGTCACCTCCAGTTGAAGACGACAGGGTGGGATGCCGGCCTCGGAGACGGCGTGCTCGACGTGGTCGAGCAGATCCAGCTGGTCGAACTGCACCATCGACACGTTGACCGACGCTTGGACCAGGTTCTCGACCGGGATGCCCGGGTCGAGACGCCGCTGGTGGGCATGCCAGCCCGCGAGGTGGCGGCAGGTCTCCTCGAGTGCCCAGCGACCGAGTCGCAGGATCATCCCGGTCTCCTCGGCGACGGGGATGAACTGCGACGGCGGCACATCGCCTAGCGTGGGACTGCGCCATCGCATGAGGGCCTCGAACCCTCGGATCTGGGCCGAGTCCAGATCGACGATC
Source organism: Acidimicrobiales bacterium (assembly GCA_033851875.1). GTDB lineage: Bacteria > Actinomycetota > Acidimicrobiia > Acidimicrobiales > SZUA-35 > JAWSVN01. Next base: position 27,362 of record JAWSVN010000032.1, on the reverse strand, counting down.
GGCTGGTAGACGAGGCGGTACTCGCCGTTGCGGTACGCCTGCTCGATCTCGCCATGCATCTCGGAGTGGGCGAAGAGACGCTCCTCGAGGGCCGGTTCGAACATGGTCACCTGGTTGCGGCCCCGGCGCTTTGCCTCGTAGAGGGCGATGTCCGCGTGACGGAACAGGTCGTCGAAGCTCCCGCCCTCGTCGGCGAGGGCGACCCCCACACTGGCCTGGACGACGATCGGGATGCCGTCGACGTCGTAGGGCTCGCGGACGGCCTCGAGCACACGGAGGCCGGCTCCGCCCGCGGCACCGGGCGAGGCGACCTGTTCGAGGAGGACGGCGAACTCGTCACCGCCGAGCCGGACGACCATCTCGCCGCCTCGTGTCACCCGTGCCAGGCGATCGGCGACGCCCTGGAGGAGTCGGTCGCCGACCGGATGCCCGAGGGTGTCGTTGACCGACTTGAACCCGTCGAGGTCGATCATCATCATCCCGGTCGACCGGCCCACCCGTCGGGCACCGGCCTCGGCCAGCCGGAAACGAGCCTGGAGTGCCCGCCGGTTGGGCAGGCCGGTGAGCTGGTCCTCCATCGCTTGGCGCGACAGGTCGTCCTCGAGTCGGACGCGGTCGGTCACGTCGCGCGACACGATCATGATCGCCTCGACGCCCGGCGTGTCCAGCTGGTCGATGATCGAGTACTCGGCCCAACGGACCTCGTCGGCGTTCGGGATCGGGACGCGCACGGGGCCATCCGAACTGCGTCGCTGGAACGACTCGAGTGCGACAGCCGCGTCGCTCGGCGCGAAGCGTGTCAGCAGGTCGTCGATGTGGTCGACCGAGCCGCCGAAGGCGCGCCGAGCCGCCGCCGACTGGAACACGATGGTTCCGTCGGCGGAGGCCAGGTAGATGTGTTGCGGGAGGGCGTCGAGGACCGCGAGGGGGAAGCCTGGTTGGTTCCGTCGGTCGGCTGCGCCGGCAGCGTGCATCGCCCCAGCGTCGGCGGGGCGAGCACGGCCATGAGCGACGTCAGCCGGCGGCGAACCCGGCCAGGATCTCGTTGAAGGTGGCGCTCGGGCGCATGGCGACGGCGGCCTTGGCGGCGTCGGGGGCGTAGTAGCCGCCGATGTCCATCGCCGGGCCCTGGGCGTCGTTGAGCTCGCCGACGATCGCGGCCTCGTTGGCCGCGAGCGACTCGGCGAGGGGAGCGAAGGCGGCGGCGAGCTCGGCGTCGTCGGTCTGGGCGGCGAGGGCCTCGGCCCAGTAGAGAGCGAGGTAGAAGTGGCTGCCCCGGTTGTCGAGCTCGTTGACCTTGCGGCTGGGTGACTTGCCCTCGGACAGCAACTTGCCGGTCGCGGCGTCGAGCGTCGATCCCAGCAGCGCGGCCCGCTCGAGCCCGAACACCTCGGCGAGGTGCTCGAGCGACACGGCGAGGGCGAGGAACTCACCGAGCGAATCCCAGCGGAGGTGGTTCTCCTTCTCGAACTGCTGCACGTGCTTCGGGGCCGAGCCACCGGCGCCGGTCTCGAAGAGGCCACCACCGTTCATGAGGGGCACGATCGACAACATCTTGGCGCTGGTGCCGAGCTCGAGGATCGGGAACAGGTCGGTGAGGTAGTCGCGCAGCACGTTGCCGGTGACCGAGATCGTGTTCTCGCCCTTGGCGGCCCGCTCGAGGGTGAACGAACAGGCGTCGGCCGGCGCCAGCACCTCGATCTGCAGCCCGTCGGTGTCGTGGTCGGGCAGGTACCGCTCGAGCTTCGTGATCAGGTTGGCGTCGTGGGGCCGGTCGGCGTTCAGCCAGAACACCGCCGGCCAGCCCGTCGCCCGCGCTCGGGAGACCGCCAGCTTGATCCAGTCCTGCACGGGCAGGTCCTTCACCTGGCAGGCCCGCCAGATGTCGCCCTCGGCGACCTCGTGGCTCATCAACACGGCGCCGCTGTCGTCGACGACCTTGACCGTGCCGGCCTCGGGGATCTCGAAGGTCTTGTCGTGCGAGCCGTACTCCTCGGCCTTCTGGGCCATGAGCCCGACGTTGGGCGTGGTGCCCATCGTGGTGGGGTCGAAGGCGCCGTTCTCCCGACAGAAGTCGATCACGGCCTGGTAGATGCCGGCGTAGGAAGAATCGGGGATGACGGCGAGGGCGTCCTGCTGTTCGCCGTCCGCGTTCCACATCTGCCCCGAGGTACGGATCATCGCCGGCATCGAGGCGTCGATGATCACGTCGCTGGGGACGTGGAGGTTGGTGATGCCACGGTCGGAGTCGACCATCGCCATGTCGGGGCCGTTCTCGAGGGCGGCGGCGACGTCGGCTTCGATCGCCTCACGCTGTTCCGCGGGGAGGTCGGCGATGCCGGAGAGGAGGTTGCCGAGGCCGTTGTTGACGTTGACGCCGGCCGCGGCGAGGGCGTCGCCGTGCTTCGCGAAGACGTCGGCGAAGAACACCTTGACGGCGTGGCCGAAGATGATCGGGTCGGAGACCTTCATCATCGTGGCCTTCATGTGGAGGCTGAAGAGCACGCCCGCGTCCTTGGCCACCTCGACCTGGTCGGCCAGGAACGCCACCAGCGCCGCCTTCGACATGAAGGTCGAGTCGACGACCTCACCGGCGAGGACCGGGATGCCCTCCTTGAGCACGGTCGTGCCCGAGGCCGTCTCGAGCTCGATGCGGAGCGAACCGTCGGACTCGATGACCACCGACTGTTCGTTCGAGAAGAAGTCGTCCGCACCCATCGTGGCCACCTGGGTCTTGGAGTCGCTGCTCCATGCCCCCATCGAGTGGGGGTTGGCCTGGGCGTAGGCCTTGACGGCGTTGGGCGCTCGGCGATCCGAGTTGCCCTCGCGCAGCACCGGGTTGACGGCGCTGCCCTTCACCTTGTCGTAGCGGGCCTTGTAGTCCTCTTCCTCGGGGGTGGCCGGGGAGTCGGGGTAGTCCGGCACGGCGAAACCCTGGGCCTGCAGCTCGGCGATCGCCGCCTTGATCTGGGGCATCGAGGCCGAGATGTTGGGGAGCTTGATGATGTTGGCCTCGGGCTCGAGGGTGAGCTCGCCGAGTTCGGCCAAGGAGTCCGGCACCTGCTTGTCGCCGAGCAGGTCCGGGAACACGGCGAGGATGCGACCAGCCAGCGAGATGTCGCGGGTCTCCACCTCCACACCCGCCGCATCGGTGAACGCCTCGATGATCGGCAGGAGCGAGTAGGTCGCGAGCGCCGGGGCTTCGTCGGTGAGCGTGTAGATGATCTTCGGACTGGCTTCGGTCATGGTGGTCGGGACCTCGGTGGTGGGGTTGTCGAAGGCGGCGCGCCAGCGCCACCGGTCCGAGACTAATTGCCCAGGCGGCACCAGACGACGTTCGGTGCGAACTCCCGCCGACGCAGGAGATCAGCCGACCGGAGGGGGATCGGCGAGGATCTCGGCGCGCAGCTCCTGCCACGTCCGATCGTCGCCCTGCTGCAGCGGCTCCTCGGACGGGAACGAGTACCAGTTGAACGCCTGCCACTCGGTCGTGAGGACCTTGGATCGGGCGTGGCCGGCGCTGGGAACCGGCTGGCCGGGGTAGTCGCGCCGTCGCGTCGAGGTCTCGTTCAGATAGAAGTCGAGGCCGCAGTTGCCGAGCAGTTCGATGTCGTCGAGATCGACCTCGGCCCCTTCGATCGGCACCAGCCGCATCTGGGCGGTGGCGAAGAAGGTGTCGGTCACCGGGTCGTAGTCGGGGTCGAACGGAACCCGCAGCTGACCGGAGGGGAGGTCGTCACGGCCCATGAAGAAGTGAAAGATCTCGCCGTCGGCCGGCCACGGCACCTCCCAGCGGTCCGCCGCGTCGCCGGGGCGGAGCGTGGCAGCGATCGAATCGTCGCCGAGGAAGGCGGCCAGGTCGTACCAGTCGCCGCCGAGGCCGGCGGTGGCCGACGCCTGGTGGAGGGACCATTCGCCGTCGATTCGTTGCCAACTCTCGAGGCCCCGGATCTGGAGGAGGACCCCGTCGGCCGGGCCGCTGTCGGCGCTCGGCACGACCTTGCACCGCGCGTAGATCGCCGCCTCGTCGTGAGGGTCGTTCCAGTACGACGCCGAGCCCCCGGTCAACCAGCGGAACTCGGTGCCGTCGGACCGGATCGTCGCCTCGTGGTTGGGCCACGGCGGCCCCCAGCCGGCGGCGCCGCCGGAGTAGGCGTCCTCGGTCCCGAGCGCGGGACCGAACATGTCGTAGGCCACGATCTCGGCGCAGTTCACGGAACCGTCGTCGCAGACGGCGTCGATCGTGGTCGGCGTCAGGGCAGTGGTCGTCGGTTCCTCGGTCGTCGTGGAGGTCTCGACCGTCGACGACGACGTCGACGGCACCGTCACCTCGTCCTCCGGGGTCGACCCGACCAGCGTCGGCTCGCTGGCGCCTCCCCCTGGCACGAGCAGCGCGACGACGACCAGCGCGGTCGCAGCCGAACAACCGGCCGCCACGAGATGTCGAGGGGAGAAGGCCATCGCGCCAACGACCGTACAAGTTGACGGCGCCGAGCGGGAGGAGCCCCAGCGCCGTGCGTACCCAGACCACGACCGCAGCGCTGTGACGCGCTTCACATCTCCTGCGTAATCCTCATTCCCCACTTGCCTGCGGCCGACGAATACCGTGCACGAGCGGCAACACTCACCGCCCACCCTGGAGGGACCCTCATGAAGAACCGATCCACTCGCATCGCCGCCGGCCTGGCCGGCCTCGCCCTGCTCGCCTCCGCCTGCAGCTACACCCGCGAAGACGCCGTCAACGACCTCGTCGACGAGGGCCTGCCCCAGGACACCGCGGAGTGTGTGATGGACGAGATGGAAGGCGCCGGCTACGAGGCCTCCGAGCTGACCGGCGACCTGTCGACCGACGAGAACGCCGCCATGGAGGACGCGATGTTCACCTGCGCCACCGGCGATGACCTCGGCAGCGTCCTCGCCAACCAGGACCCCGAGGAGCTGCGGGCCAGCTTCATCGAGGGGATGACCCAGAGCGGGCTCACCGAGGACCAGGCCAACTGTGTGGTCGACAGCCTCGAGGCCGACGGTCTCAGCATCATCGACCTGACCCAGGCCGGGTTCGACAACGACATGGACGCGATCGGGCCCGAGCTCGAGAACGCCATGTTCTCCTGCATGTGACCTAGCGCAGGTTCAACCCAGAACGTCGTCGACGATCGCCCCGGCCGCCTCGGTCGGGGCGATCTCGCGCCCCTCGCAGCGGGCCAGGACCTCGGCCGCGCTCGGGGCGGCCATCGCCTCGTCGAGACGCTTCGACAGCGCCGCCTCGACCCGCGACCGCACTTCCGCGCGGGTCCGCAGGGCCCGGCGCGCTGCCAGTTCGTCGGTGGCGACGAGATGTTCGAGATGGGCCGAGACGGCGTCCCACAGTTCCGGGATCCCCTTGCCCTCGAGGCTGTCGGTCATCACGATCGGCGTGCGCAGCCCGCCCGAGCGGGCATCGGCCCCGGTCGCGTGCGACAGGTCGAGCATGAGCTCGAGATCACGCCGTACGTCGTCGGCACCCGGCCGGTCGGCCTTGTTGACCACGAAGACGTCGGCCACCTCGAGCAGGCCGGCCTTGTTGGCCTGGACGGCGTCGCCGGTGCCGGGGTTGGCCACCACGACGGTGGTGTCGGCGGTGGCGGTGACATCGACCTCGACCTGGCCGACGCCCACGGTCTCGATGATCACCGGGTCGTAGCCGGCGGCGTCGAACACCCGGACCGAGCCGGGCACCGAGAGGGCGAGGCCCCCGGAGTGGCCGCGGGTGGCGACCGATCGGACGAAGGCGTCGGTCTCGTTCTGGTCGATCCGGATGCGGTCACCCAGGATGGCGCCCCCGGTGAGCGGCGATGACGGGTCGACGGCCAGCACGGCGGGATGTTTGCCCCGGGCGGCGGCCTCGGCGACGAACTGGCCGACCAGGGTCGACTTGCCGGCGCCGGGCGGCCCGGTGATCCCGATCACGTGGGCGTTGCCGACGTGGGGGTGGGCGAGGGCGGTGAGGCGATCGGCGTCGGCGCCGGCTCGTTCGACCAGCGTCAGGAGCCGACCGACCGCTCGGCGGTCACCGTTCCGGGCCCGTTCGAACAGCTCGTCGACCCCGACACCACGCAAGCTCACGCGGCGTCGACCGCCTGACGGATCGAGCCGACGACCTCGGTGGCCGAGGCGCCCGGTCCGAGGATGGCGGCGACCCCGGCGTCGAGGAGGGGCTGGACGTCGTCGTCGGGGATGATGCCGCCGACGATCACCGGGGTGTCGAGGCCGGCCGCCCGGATGGCCCGCACCATGCGGGGCGCGAGGGTGAGGTGGCCGGCGTTGTGCATCGACAGGCCGATGGCGTCGGCGTCTTCCTGTTCGGCCACCGCGACCACGTTGTCGGTGGTCTGGCGCAGCCCGAGGTAGATGACCTCGCAGCCGGCGTCGCGCAGGATCCGGGCGACGACACGCAGACCACGGTCGTGGCCGTCGAAGCCGATCTTGGCCAGGACGACGCGGAGGGGGGTCTGGTCGGTCGTCACGTCGTTGGGCATCACGTCGGTCGCCATCGTGTCGTTGGACATCAGAGCACCGCCTTCTCGACGTAGGTGCCGAAGACGCTCTCGAGGGCGGCGACGATCTCGCCCTCGGTCGCCATCGTCTTCACGGCCTCGATCATGGCCGGCATCGTATTGGTGTCGGGCTCCGACGCGACACGGATCAGCTCGTCGAGGGAGCGACGCACGGCGGCCTCGTCACGCTCCTGCTTCACGTGCTGGAGTCGCTTGAGCTGGTAGGTCTCGACGGCGTGGTCGATCCTCAGCAGCTCGGCGTCCTCGCGGCTGTCGCCATCGGTGAAGGCGTTGACGCCGACCACGATGCGGCGGCCGGCGTTGACGCCCCGCTCGAAGCGGTAGGCCGACTCGGCGATCTCACCGACGAAGTAGCCGTTGTCGATCGCCTCGTAGGTGCCCTCGAGGATCGAGCCGTCGCCGAGGTCGAGGAGGTGGGCGAAGATGTCCTCGGCCCGGCGCTCCATCTCGTCGGTCATCCATTCGACGTAGGGGGCCCCGCCGAGGGGGTCGGCCACGTTGGTCACACCGGTTTCGTAGCCGATGATCTGCTGGGTCCGCAGGGCGATGCGGGCCGCGTCCTCGGTCGGCAGGGCGAGGGCCTCGTCGAAGGAGTCGGTGTGGAGGCTCTGGGTGCCGCCGAGCACGCCGGCCATGGCCTGGATGGCGACGCGGGCGATGTTGATCTCGGGCTGCTGGGCGGTGAGCGACACGCCGGCGGTCTGGGTGTGGAACCGGCACAGCATCGACTTCTCGCTCTTGGCGCCGTAGCGCTCCTTCATCCAGCGGGCCCAGATGCGTCGGGCGGCGCGGAACTTGCCGATCTCCTCGAAGAAGTCGGAGTGGGAGTTGAAGAAGAAGCTGAGTCGGGGAGCGAAGTCGTCGACGTCGAGGCCGGCGGCGATCGCCGCTTCGACGTAGGAGAAGCCGTTGGCCAGGGTGAAGGCCAGCTCCTGGGCGGCCGTCGAGCCGGCCTCGCGGATGTGGTAGCCGGAGATCGACACCGGGTGCCACTTGGGCATCTCGGCCGAGGTGAAGCGCATCAGGTCGGTGACGAGGCGCATCGAGGGCCGGGGCGGGAAGATGTACTCCTTCTGCGCCTGGTACTCCTTGAGCACGTCGTTCTGGATCGTGCCGGCGAGCGCCGAACGGGCGACCCCGTTCTCCTCGGCGTTGGCGATGTACATCGCCATGATGATGTTGGCCGGGCCGTTGATCGTCATCGACGTCGACACGGCGCCGGTGTCGATGTCGGCGAACAGGTCGCGCATGTCGGCGAGGGTGTCGACGGCCACGCCGGCTCGCCCGACCTCACCCGCCGACCAGTCGTGGTCGGAGTCACGGCCCATCAGGGTGGGCATGTCGAACGCGGTGGACAGCCCGCTGCCGCCGTTGCGCAGGATGTCCTTGAAGCGAACGTTGGTGTCCTCGGCGGTGCCGAAGCCGGCGAACATGCGCATCGTCCACAGGCGGGACCGGTACATCGAGGAGTAGACGCCCCGGGTGTAGGGGTACTGGCCGGGGTAGGGGCCGTCGCCGTAGACCGGCTCGACCGGCACGCCCGACATGGTCTCGAAGTCGACGTCGCGCAGCTTCGACGCCTCGTAGGAGGCCTGCCACTCGGCCCGGAGGGCCTCCTGGTCGACGGCCTGATCGGTGGACGGCTCGTTGCCTGCACTCACGGCGAATCTCCTCGGTGGAACGCACTCGTTGTGTCCGGACGGGGGTCGGCGAGTTGTCGAGACGGCCGCACTCGGTCGTGGCGGCAATTACTTGGATGTCCAACTACTCGCAGGTCGTAAGATTATCGGTCGATGACCCCCGATGTCGATCTGATCGAAGAGGCGAAACGCAACTGGCATGCCCGCCGTTGGGGGGCGGTCGAGGCGATGGCAGCGGCCACCTCGATCAGCCGGGCCAACCAGATCCTGCTGGGCCGCATCAACGACGAGTTGGCCCCGCTCGGGCTGACGTTCTCCCGCTACGAGGCCCTGGTGTTGATCAGCTTCTCCCGCTCCGGCGAACTGCCGATGGGCAAGATCGGCGAACGCCTCCAGGTGCATCCGGCCAGCGTGACCAACACGATCGATCGCCTCGAGCGCGACGGCCTGGTCGAACGGCGGCCCCATCCGACCGACCGACGGGGCACGCTGGCGGCCATCACCGACACGGGCCGCGCCCTGGTCGAGGAGGCCACCGAGAAGCTGGAGCGGATCCGCTTCGGCCTCGACGACGTCGACGACGGCGACGCCGTACGGGTCTTCGACGCCCTCCGGCCCCTGCGACGATCGGCCGGTGACCTGTGAGCGAACTCGTGACACCCGAGACGATCAACGCAGCGGTCGCCGAGAGCTTCCCCGGCACGTCGAACAACTGCATCGAGCTCGGCGACGACTGGGTGCTGGCCCGGGTGGTGCCCGGCGAGGGAGCGATCCGGCCCGGCGGCTACATCTCGGGCCCGACCCAGTTCGGGTTGGCCGATGCCGCGCTCTGGTACGCCACGTTCGTGGCGATCGGCCGCATCGAACTGATGGCCCTCACCAGCGAGCTGTCGATCCGCTACCTGCGACCAGCGATCGGCGACGAGCTGTGGGCCCGAGCCGAGCTCGAATCGGTCGGGTCGAAGCGCATCGTCGGCTCGGTGCGCCTGTGGACCACCGATCCCGACCGGCCCACCTCGGTGGCGCAGGGCACCTACCAGCTCCCCAGCTGATGGTCGTGGGCTCGGGCGTTCTCAGCCGAGCAGGAGCGCCAACACCAAGACGATCAACAGGGGAGCGGCGCCGATCGGTACCACCAACCAGAGCACGCCGGCCAGTGTCGGCACCGGCTCGACCTCGTCCGAGATGACGGTCGGGGCCGTACGAGCTTCCGTGACCGGCGCTTGCCGGCCGCTCGACGCGTCGCCCAGCAGCGTGTCCCGGGCCCACCGCAGCTCGATCATGGCGAGGTGCTCCCCGCCGAGATCGGGGTGGGCGTCCATGGCGAGGTGACGGAAGGCGGCGCGGATCTCGGACTCGGTCGGATGCCCGACCAACCCGAGGAGCTCGAGTGCGGTGCGCCGGTCGAGGTCCATCGTGATGTCTGGCGTCATCGCCTGCCCTCGACCTTCCGACATCTGCTGACGGCTGGTCAGGGTAGGCCGACGACCTGGCCGCCGTCGACCGGGATCGTGGCGCCGGTGATGTAGCGGGCCTGGTCCGAGCAGACGAAGGCAACCACGTCACCGAAGTCGGCGGCGCGTCCGATCTCCGGCATCGGCACGCTGGCGGCCAGCTGTTCGGGCGTGGCACCCAGGTGCTCGAGGCGCGGGGTGGCGTGGAGCCCGGGCAGGACCGAGTTGACGGTGACGCCGTCGGCCGCGACCTCGAGGGCGGTCGTCTTGAGGAACGACGTGAGCCCGGTCCGGGCGGTGTTCGACAAGATGAGCGTCGGGCTGGGCTGGCGCACCGTCATCGAGGTGATCGCCACCACCCGGCCCCAGCCGCGCTCTCGCATGGCCGGAATCGTGCGCTGGCAGAGGTCGATCGAGGCGAGGAGGTTGAGCTGGAGGGCTGGGCCGTAGGCGTCGAGCGGGGTGTCGGCGAAGCCGCCGGCCGGTGGCCCGCCGGCGTTGGCGATGACGATGTCGAGGGGGCCGACCTCGGCCACGGCGGCGTCGACGAGGGCGGCGATCGATGACGGCTCGGCGAGATCGGCCGGGATCGCGGTCGGCCGAGCACCGGTGGCGTCGTCGGCCACCGAGGCGACCGCGGCATCGAGCGCGTCGGCGGAGCGCGACGCCATCACGACGGCCACGCCTTCGGCGGCGAGACTGCGAGCGCTGGCCAATCCGAGGCCGCTCGAGGCGCCGGTGACGAGAGCGGTGCGGCCGGTCAGTCCGAGATCCATGCGCACGAACCTAGATCAGCGGCCATCAGAACCGTGCGTCTACGAGAACCGTGCGCCCTACTAGAACAGCGCGTCCTGGATCACGATGTCGGCGACGTCGTGGCGGCCGGGTTCGCCGACCACGCCGAACAGTTGGCCGAGATCGGCCACGAAGCGGTCGTCGCCGGCGCCGGGGTGGGTGCGGGTGACCACTACCGGTCGTCCGATCGCGGCCTCGACCCGGAGTTGATGGGCGCCGTCGTCGAGGCGGTCGGGGTAGCGGTGCCGGTCGCCGGGTGCCAGGTCGGCTCGCCCCGGATGGCGCCAGCTCGTGATGTCGCGCACCGTCTCGATCGTGGGATCGATCTCGAGCAAGTTGGCGACCTGGTCGGCCAGTTGGTCGAGGAGTCGGGTGAGCTCGTCGTCGGGCCGGGGCGCCACCAGCCCGCCGATCTTGCGGCCAACGGCCGCGGTCTGAGGCAGGCCGAGCTCGGCGGTCACCCGATCCTCGGCGTGGCGGATGTCGATGCCATCGGCCGCCGACCCGACCACCGCCGCGAGCCAGGCACCCTGTTCGGCCCAGCGGGTGGTGGTCCGGACCTGGGTCGACGTGCCGATCTTGGCGGTGCCGTCGGCGAAGACGGCGACGTAGAGATGGTTCGGCTGGGCGAGATGGCGTCGTGCATCATCGGACAGCAGGCGCCGGTCCCGGGTGTGGGCGTGATGGAGGTTGGCGGCGAAGGC
>JAWSVN010000032.1:0-16055 GCA_033851875.1 Acidimicrobiales bacterium | reverse complement strand
CGGGGACTGGCAAGGACGGGGACGTCGCCGATGCGACCGTCGCACCGCTCGGCCACGGCCGCCATCGACGCCTGCGCCAACACCACCACGCCCGCTCGGGTGGCAGCTTGGCGGGCGGTCGCCTCGATCGTGTCGAGGTAGCCGTCGAGTTCGCCAGCCCCGAATGCGGTCCACGCGCCCTCGGCGACCACGATCTCGAGCTCGGTGACGCCGGCGCCGGCGAGCAGCTGCTGCGTCGGCTCGATCGTCGACTCGACCGCGACCACAGCAACGACCGGCCCCCGAAGCGCGGCCGCACGCTCAGCCATTGCCCGATCGACGCGATCGACGGCCACGCCGGCGATGGCGCCACGCTCCTCGGCTAGCGCCCCGATCGTCGAGCACGTGCAGATCGCCCGGTCAGAGGTCCGAAGCTGTTCGATCGCTCGGTCGATCCCGGCCTCGACGGTCGGATCGTCCGGGTCGAGCTGCGCCCGACGCAGGAGGTCGGCGTCGACGATCGTCGTGACCACGACGGTCGGGTCGAGCTCCGCGACCAGCGCCTCGAAGGTCGACCGATGCACCTCGGCGGTGTGGAGAAATGCGAGGTGGCGGGCGGGGCCAGCGGGCATCCTTCCATCGTGCCAGGTCCCGACCCCGATCGTCGTGCGTTTGCCGCTCCGCCGAGCAGGCCGGACTCGCTGGCCTGGGCCGAGGCGTCGGATCGGGCGATGCCGGGAGAAGAGCGAGCGAGCTTCGGGCCGTGGCTGGCCCGTCGGGCCCGCCAGGTGACGGGACGAGCGAACTCGGCGTTCCTGGCCGAACCCGATCAGGGAAAGGCAGCGGCGAACCTTGCCGAACTCGCCGACTGGTATCGGGCCGTCGGCGCCAGCCCGATCGTGCAGGGCTGGCGATCGGCCGAGACCCCAGGCGGCGCGCTGGACCACCCGGCCGGCGCGGCCGACACCGTCCTGCTCGAGGAAGCCTGGGAGCGGGGACCCGGCGCCGTCGTCTACGCCCGCCCGGCGGCCGGCTTCACGGCGCGCCGGCGATCACCGACCGACATCGGGATCGAGACGGGCAGTGACGTCGCCGACGATGTGGTCGCCTCGATCGGGGCCGACCGGATGGCCGAGATGCGCACCCCGTTGCCGACGACGATTGCGACGGCCCGGCGAACAGACGGCGACCGAGCACTGCTCGGTCGAGCGCTGGCGATCATCGACCCGGTGGCCGACCTCGTCGGCATCTTCGCGGTCGAGGTCGCGCCCGAGGCCCGCCGACGCGGCATCGCCGACGCGCTGATGGCGGCGCTGATCGCCGAGGCCAGCCCGTCGGTCGACGCCACGGTGTGGCTGCAGGTCGCGCCCGACAACCTCGTCGCCCGCCGGCTCTACGAGCGGCAGGGCTTCGAGGTCGTCGCGGCCTATGACTACTGGCGGCCGGGCGCCCCCGACGAGACGGTTCAGCCCTCGTAACTCTGCAGGGCGCCACCCTCGTCGGCCAGACGACGCAGCAGGGGCGACAGCTCCCAGTGGGTGCCGCCCAGCTCGGCCGAGTACTTCTCGATGGCGTCGGCCACCTCGGACAGTCCCACGGTGTCGGCCCAGAACATGGGGCCGCCCCGGTAGACCGGCCAGCCGTACCCGTTGACCCACACCACGTCGATGTCGCTGCCCCGCTGGGCGATGCCCTCGTCGAGGATCTTCGCCCCCTCGTTGACCATCGGGTAGAGGCAGCGCTCGAGCACCTCCTGATCGGTCACCTCACGCTGCTCGATGCCCTGGGCGACGGCGAAGTCACGGATCATCTGCTCGACCTCGGGGTCTGGCGTCGAGGCCCGGGTCTCGGGGTCGTAGGTGTAGTACCCCTTGCCGTTCTTCTGGCCCCGGCGACCGCTCTCGCAGAGGATCTCACGCACGTTCGACGACGACGAGGTCTCGGCCTTCCAGCCGATGTCGAGGCCGGCGAGGTCGCTCATGGCGAAGGGACCCATCGGGAGCCCGAAGTCGTAGAGCACCCGGTCGACCTGGGCCGGGGTGGCCCCCTCGAGGATGATCTTGTTGGCCTCGATGCCCCGCTGGAACAGCATGCGGTTGCCGATGAAGCCGTGGCACACGCCCGACAGGGCGGCCGCCTTGCCGATCTTCTTCGAGATCGCCATCGAGGTGGCCAGCACGTCATCGGCGGTGTCGTCGCCGCGCACGACCTCGACGAGCTTCATCACGTTGGCGGGGGAGAAGAAGTGGAGGCCGACGACGTCGGCGGGGCGGGAGGTGGCCGACGCGATCTCGTTGAGGTCGAGGGCCGAGGTGTTCGACGCCAGGATCGCGCCGGGCTTGGCGATCTTGTCGAGGTTGGCGAAGATCGTCTTCTTGAGTCCCATGTCCTCGAACACGGCCTCGATGATCAGGTCGCAGTCGGCGAAGTCGGCCTGCTCGGTCGAGCCGGTGATCAGATCCATGCGGGCATCGACGTCGTCCATGGTGAGCCGTCCGCTCTTGACCGAGCGCTCGTAGTTCTTGCGCACGACGCCGAGGCCACGCTCGAGGGGCTCGGGCTCACGCTCGACGATCGTGACCGGGATGCCCACGTTGACGAAGTTCATGGCGATGCCGCCACCCATCGTGCCGGCGCCGAGCACGCCGACCCGCTCGATCGGCCGGGTGAGCGTGTCGCGGGACAGGCCGACGATCTTGTTGGCGGCCCGCTCGGCGAAGAAGGCGTAGCGCTGGGCGGCCGACTGGGTACCGCTCATCAGCTCGCCGAACAGGGTCCTCTCGGTGGCCAGCCCCTCGTCGAAGGGCTGGTCGACGGCGGCCTCGATGCAGCGGATGTTGTACTCCGGGGCGAGGAAGCCGCGGGTCTTGCGGGCGATCTTGGCCCGGATGGCGTCGAAGGCCGAGCGATCGTCGCGGTGGGCGACCAGCAGCTCGTCGCGGTCGCGGATCTTGGTGAGGGCTGCGCCCTCGGCAGCCTTGGCGGCGGCGAAGGCGACCGCTCCCGCTCGCAGGGCGTCGGGGCCGTCGCCATCGACGATCGCGTCGATCAGGCCGGCAGCCTCGGCCTCGTCGGTCCCGATGGGGTCGCCCGAGGTCATCATGGCGAGGGCCTTGGGCACGCCGACCACCCGGGGGAGGCGCTGGGTGCCACCGGCACCGGGCAGGAGGCCGAGGTTCACTTCGGGCAGCCCGAACTTGGCGCCGGGCACGGCGACGCGGAAGTGGGCGCAGAGGGCGACCTCGAGACCTCCGCCGAGGGCGGTGCCGTGGATGGCGGCCACCACCGGCTTCGGGTTGGACTCGATCGCGTCCTGGACCGCCTGGAGCGACGGGCCCTGGGGAGCGGAGCCGAACTCCGAGATGTCGGCCCCGGCGATGAAGGTGCGGCCGGCGCACACCAGCACGATCGCCGAGGCGTCGCTCTGCCCGGCCTGGGTCAGACCATCGAGCAGGCCCTGGCGCACGTGGTGGCTCAGGGCGTTGACGGGAGGGTTGTCGACCACGACCACGGCGACGTCGCCGTCTCGTTCGAGGTGGACGGACTGCGAGAGTTCGATGCGCTCGGTCATGGCGCAAGTCAAGCAAACTGTCACTCCCGAGTGAAATTCGACCCCGAGGGGTACGTCGTACACTCAGCCCCATGAGCGGTGACGACCCGATCGTGGTCTTCGACGGGGTGTGCAACCTCTGCAATGCGGCGGTCGACTTCCTCCTCCGCCACGACCGGTCGGGCGCGCTGCGCTTCGCCAGTGCCCAGGGGCCGACGGGTTCGAAGCTGCTCGGCATCGAAGCCGGTGACGACGGTTTCCTGCCCGATCCCGACACCATCGTGGTCGCCGTCGACGGGCGACTCCTCGAGCGCTCCGACGCCGTGCTCGCCCTCGTCGGGCACCTCGGCTGGCCATGGCGCGTCGCGTCGGTGGGCCGGCTCGTGCCTCGGCCGATCCGAGACGCCGCCTACCGTTTGATCGCTCGCAACCGCTACCGGTGGTTCGGCCGCAAGGAGACCTGCCGCTTGCCGAGTCCCGAGGAGCGGGCCCGCTTCCTCGACTGAGGACGTCCACGGCCACCGTCACAGTCGCGGTCGCGGTCACAGGTCGCGGTCGCAACCGGCCCCGAACCTTGTTGGGGGCCTGTTGGGCAGGCGTCGCTCAAGATGCCCGAGGAACCACCCGTAGATGCTTGATGAAGCTCCACGGTGGAGATTCCACCAACGACCCGGATGTCTGGTTTCCCACGCACGATGCCCCGTCTTCCTCGCCTGTCCCGTAAGCCCTCCATGACCACGGCGGCCGCCGTCGTCTCGTTCATCACCGCGGCCGGGGCGATGACCAACGCCGACATCCGCGACAGCGCCCTGTCATTCCTCGAGCCGACCCCGCCACCGATCGTGCCGGTCAGCACCGAGCTCGCTCGCTTTCCCGACGACGGCCTCCACCGCCTGGTGGTGACACCGCTCGAGGGCAGCGAGTCGATGTGGTCGAGCGGCGCCGAGGACCTCCCCGACGTCCGCTTCGGGCATCCGGCCATCGACGCCGTCGCCGCCCAACGGGTCGTCCAGTCGGTGCGCGCGATCGGCGACGGGTCGTTCTCGGTCGTCACCGCCGATCCCGGCGTCCTCGATCCAGGCCTGTTCGACATCGTCGAGGACGTCCCGATGGTCACGACCGAGGAGCCGCATCAGGGCTTCCAGTGGGCGGTGGAGAACGACGGAGAGAACCTCCGGCGGGTGGGCACCGGCGGCACGCCGCAGATCGCCGACGTCGACGTCGACTGGACGATGGCCATGGGCGAGGCCAATGGCGAGAAGGTCGTCGTGGCCGTCATCGACAGCGGGATCGACTCGAGCCACCCCGACCTGACCGGCGCGCTGTGGACCAACGACGACGAACGCTGCGGCAACGACGTCGACGACGACGGCAACGGCTACGTCGACGATTGCTGGGGCTGGGACTTCGGCAACCACGACAACAAGCCCTGGGACCAGGTCAACAACTCCCACGGCACCCACGTGGCCGGCGTCATCGGCGCCCGGGTCAACGAGAAGGGCGTGGCCGGTGTCGCCCCGCTCGTGACGCTGATGGATCTCAGCGTCGAGCAGCGCAGCAGTTACGGCACGTCGATCTCGCTCTCGTCGGTCGCAGCCGCGGTTCGCTACGCCGCCGACAACGGCGCCCACATCGTCAACCTGTCGCTCGGCACGTCGCCCGGCACCGACGCGGCCAGCGTGCAGGTCCTCGGCGACGCCATCGACTACGCCGGCCTACACGGGGTGATCGTCGTGGTCTCCGCCGGCAACAACGGCGTCAACCTCGACTCGACCGCCATCTACCCGGCCAGCTTCGGTCGACCGAACATGGTCGTGGTCGGCTCATCGGGACCGACCGACGAGCGGTCGTCGTTCTCCAACTACTCGCCGTCGCTCGTCGACGTGTTCGCACCCGGCGAACTGATCCTGTCGACCACGCCGCTCGGCGAATACCAGTTCATGTCCGGCACGTCACAGGCCGCGCCGATGGTCACTGGCGTCCTCGCGCTCGTGCGCTCGAGCGACGAGACCCTCGCCCCGTCGGCGGTGGTGCAACAGGTCCTCGACGGTGCGGAAGCCGTCGAGGCATTGAGCACCTACGCTGCCGGCGGCGCCCGGGTCAACGCCGCCGGCGCCCTCGGCGTGGTCGGTGCCACCTCGGGCAACGGCGGCAGCGTGCGCCAGCCGAGCCTGTCGATCACGGGGCTCGACGCCATCGAGCGCCTCGGCGGCGGCACCTTCGCCGTCGACACCACCGTCGGGTTCGACGTCCCCTCCGAAGCCTACGACGAGCCGTTCCACTGGGAGCTGGCCCTGGTCGCCGAGAGCGAGCAGGGGCCGGCCGCACTCCTCGACTACCCGGTCCGACTCGACGGCCAGACGGCCACGACCGGCAGTACCGGATCGTTGCGGCTCGCCGAGGCCGAGACCCAGGCCGTCCGCCTCCAGACCACGCTGCCGGAGGGCCGCTACGCCCTGGTGATCGAAGCGGTCGTGAGCGCCGACCCCGAGCAGCGACTCGGCGCTCCACTGGTGGCGTCGTTCGAGATCGACGCCGAGGCGGTCGCCGCAGCGGCCACCTCGACGTCGACGAGCACCAACCCTCCGACCACGGCGCCTCCCTCGACGGCATCACCCACGACCCTGAACCCGGTCGGCGAGGACATGGCCGACGGTGAGGACATGGCCGACGGCGACAGCGGTGCCATGGCCGCCACCGAGGAGGCTGCGCCGGCGCCGACGACGGCCCCGACCGACGCAAGCGTGCAGTATCAGTCGACGGGCGAGTCGGTCGGCGAGGAGCAGCCGTGGTGGGTCGATTGGCAGCCGATCGGCGCCGGTCGCGACCAGGCCGCCGATGAAACGACCCCGACGACCCAGCAGTGGTGGGCCGCGCCGACGACCGACATGACCGACGCCGAGATGGACTATGCGTCGACCGACCCGGAGATGACGACCAGCACGACGGCGACCCCGCGGCCGACGGCGCCGCCCGGCACCCCGAACGAGCCCAACCCGGCCCTCGACCCCACCGCCGAAGCGGGGGACTGGTCGATCACCGGCTTCTCGAGCCAGATCGGCTTCGTGAACTCCACGGCCTACCTCACCATCAACGGCACCTTCCCCGAGGACGTCTACGTCTGGTTCGGCGACCGCCCCGGCACCGTCGTCTCGCAGCGCAGCCGCAACCTGACCGTCCTCTCGCCCAGCGTCGCCACCCCCGGCGTCGTCGACGTGACGTTGCGGAGCACCGGCGACGAGGTGTTGCTCACCGTGCCCGACGCCTACGCCTTCTGGCTGCTCGACAGCGACGAGGCGTGGTACGAGGCACCCGAGGCGACCTCGTCGTCGACGACCCCGGCGAGCGCGCCGACCACGGCGATGGCGGAGCCCGCTGCCAGCGACAGCACTCTCGAGAGCAGCACCGACGAGAGCAGCACCGACGAGGGCAGCACCGACGAGGCCGACACAGCCGAGAGCAGCGCCGAGGCAGCGCCGCACAGCGACCTCCGCCAATCTCGCGCCAAGCTCGGCACCCCGTTCCGGCTCGGGAACGGGCTGACCGGGGCACTGCTCGACCGAGACCCCTACGACCACGCCGTCCCGTGCTCGACGCCCATCTGCGTGGTCCGTCAGGCCTGAGCCGGCCTGAGCCCGGCGACCCGTTCTGCGCCCTGCGAGGTGCAGCAACCTCATAGCTCTCGCCCATCGTCCGTAGCCAAGATTTGTCAGGGACGAGCATGTCGCCGGATGCAATCCGGCGGCTCGGGCCGAGAGGACCGACAACGGCGATGGGATCGAGCGCGCGCAGGCGAAAGGCCGGCCGCCTGCCAGAGGGCAGGTTCCGCCGGCGCGCTCGCTCGATCCGTCGCCGGCTCCCCACCCGTGACGATCTGCGCACGATCGCGCTGATGTGCTGCCTGCCGGCACTGTTCGCACTCCTCGACCCTCGGGTCCAGGAGGCACTGCGCCCCCTCGCCGACCCGCCCCCCGTCGTGCGGGCCCGGCACGAGACGGCGCGCTTTCCCGACGACGGCCTCCATCGACTGGTGATCGACCCGAGAGGCGGGGACCAGATCGCCGGCGCGGGGACGAGCGGGGGCGACGTCCCAGAGGTGCGCTTCGGCCACCCCGCAGTCGACGCCCTCGCCGCCCTCCCCGGTGTCCGCTCGGTGACACCGATCGGCGATGGCAGCTTCGGCGTGGTCGTCGATGATCCCGGCCTGCTCGACACCACCGTCTTCGAGGTGTCGGACGACGTGCCGATGGGCTTCACGGCCGACCCCTACGAGCCCTATCAGTGGGCCCTCGACAATCAGGGGGACGCCCTCGATCGCCTGCCCGATGCGCCAGCCCACGTCGACGGGGCAGACATCGGCTGGCGGGGCGCCTTGGAGGCGGCCACCGGCCGAGGCGTCACGGTGGCGGTGGTCGACTCCGGCGTCGACTTCAGCCACCCCGACCTGCGGGGCACGAGCTGGGTCAACACCGAGGAGCGATGCGGCAACCGGCTCGACGACGACGCCAACGGCTTCGTCGACGACTGTCGTGGGTGGGACTTCGCGGCCGACGACCGCACCCCCTTCGACGAACACTCCGATCCGCACGGCACCCACGTCGCCGGCATCATCGCTGCGGGCCGCAACGGCCAGGGCATGGTCGGGGTCGCCCCTCGGGCCCAGCTGATGGATCTCAACGTCGCCACCCGGACCGGCGGTCACACCTCGGTGACCCTCAGCTCGGTCGCCGGAGCGATCCGCTATGCCGCCGACAACGGTGCCGACATCATCAACCTGTCGCTCGGCACGCCACCAGGCACGTCCCGAGCTGCGGTGCAACCCCTCGTCGATGCCCTCATCCATGCGGCCGACCTCGGTGTCGTCGTGGTGGTCGCGGCCGGCAACAACGCCGTCGACCTCGACCGCACCGCCGTCTATCCGGCCAGTCTCGACCTGCCCAACATGGTCGTGGTGGGCGCGTCGACCCCGGCCGACGACGTGGCTGACTTCTCCAACTACGGCCCGGACACCGTCGACCTCTTCGCTCCGGGAGCGACCGTGCTGTCGGCGGTCCCCGGCAACGGCTACCGCTTCATGTCCGGCACGTCGCAGAGCGCCCCGCTGGTGGCCGGCGCCCTGGCCCTCGCCGCCGAGTACCACGGCGACCTGCCGATGCCGGAGGTGGTGGCGACGCTCCTCGACGGGGCGGAGGTCGTGCCGGCCCTCGACGGCGCCTCTCGGTACGGCAGCCGCCTCGACCTGGTCGCCGTGCTCGACCTCGACGACGACGGCACCACCACCGCGGCGGAGGTGGGCGAACTCGAGGTGACGGTCGGCGGCTTCGGGACGGTGCGCTCGCTGTCGGGTGGCTCGTTCTCCCTCGACCTCGGTGTCGACTTCCGCGTGCCGAACGATTGGTTCGCCGAGCCCTACCAGTGGGAGGCGATGGTCGTGACGGCCACCGACGACGGCCCGATGGTGCTCCTCGACCATCCGGTCGTCGTCGACGGTCACAGTCGCAGCACCGGGCCGACCGGCGGCGTCCGACTCGGGCCGGGCGGCATCTCCACAGCCGGGCTCGAGCTGGCACTGCAGGCCGGCGACTACGCGCTCGTGCTCGACGCCGTTCCGCTCGACGACCCGGCCGCCCGACTCGGACCCAGCCATGTCGTCCCCTTCGTCGTCGGCGACGAGGTCGCCGCGATGTCCGAGGTCGACGCCGACGCCGTGTCAGAAGCTCGCACCGAGGTCGCTGACGATCCAGCCATCGACGACCCCGACGACGGTGCGATCGGCGCCGAGGCCGCGCCGAACGGCACACCCGCGGATCGATCGTCCGACCGATCGAACGAGTCCGCCGACCGCGGGGCGACCTGGGGTTCCGGGCGAGGTAGCGGCTGGGGTACCTCGGGATGGGGCGGCAACGGGTGGCATTCCGGCGGTAGCAGCAGCTACGGCACCGCCGGCTGGGGGACCGGCGGATGGAGTTCGGGCAGCGGGGACGCCTGGGGCACCACCGATTGGCTCGAGAGCGGCTGGACCAGCGGCTCGGGCGACGGCGTGGGCACCGAAGGGTGGGACACCTCGATCTCGTCGTCGGGAGCCGGCGACGGCGTCGGCACCTCCGAATGGGGCGGCACCGGCTGGACCGGCGTCGACCAAGGCGCCGACGCGGACCCCGCCGGACCGGTCGCCGACCCGGGGGGCGGCGGTTCCACCGACGCCGCGGCCAACGAGTCGCTCGGTCCCGATTCCAGCAGCGGCCCTGACCTGAGCGATCCCGCGGCCCTGGCCGAGATCGCCGAACGGCTGCGTCCCGAACCGACCGAGCAACCCGTCGGCGAGTCGGGCGAGTGGGCGATCACCGATGTGAGTCCGACCACCGGGCGGGTGGAGGCGCTCGACCGGGTCACGCTCAACGGCGTGTTCCCCGACGACGTCTACGTCTGGTTCGGGGACGAACCCGGCACGGTGATCCACCAGAACCGTCGATCGATCACGGTCCAGACGCCCGTCGTCGACGAGCCGGGAGTTGTCGCGATCTCGTTGCGCCGGAGCGGCGCCGGCACGGTGCTGCAACTGCCCGACGCGTTCGCCTTCCAGGTGGTCGACCTGGCCTCGTGGGTCAGCGAGCACGGGCTCGACGGCGACGGGGTCCCCGGAGCGAGCGGACCGACCACCGCCACCGACGGGTCTTCAGACCCGACCGCTCCGCCGGACGGCTCGCCGCCGAGCAGGCCGTCGACGGTTGAGCCGACCGACACGGCTGGGGGCGGACCGCAGGCGGGCTCCGGCGACGCGGGCCCCGGTGGCGACGCAGGCCCTGGCGCCGGCGGTGGCACCGAGGGCGACGGCTCGAATGGAAGCGGTTCGACCGACGGCGACGCCTCGGCGCCGGCGAGCGAGGTCGAGATCACCTCCGACGAGGGCGATCTGGCCGCGGCGACGCGGGCCCCGCGCACGGGTCGGGTCGCCTTCGGCTCGCCGGTGGCGCTGGGTGACGGCCGGACCGGTGCCAGGCTCGAAGGGTTGAACCCGTTCTCGGGGACCAGCCCCTGCCTCGGGTCGTGCCGGCCGCTGCGCTGGTAGTCACAAGAAACTCGGGTATCGCTGTCAGCGCGACCGGATAGGTTTCGCAAATGCCCGCCGTCGAAGCCCACGCCCTCGAGAAACGGTTCGGAGAGACCAAGGCCCTGGCCGGTCTCGATCTGGTGGTCGAGGAGGGTTCGGTCCTCGGCTTGCTCGGCCCGAACGGCGCCGGCAAGACCACCACGGTCCGAGTGCTCACCACCCTCCTGCGCCCGGACTCGGGCCGTGCCCTTGTCGACGGCATCGACGTGGTCGCCGACCCGGCCAAGGTTCGATCGCGGATCGGGCTGACGGGACAGTACGCGGCGGTCGAGGAGCGGCTCACCGGCCGCGAGAACCTCGAGCTGATGGGGCGCTACTTCCACGATCGTCGTCCTGCGGCCAAGGCCAGGGCGAGCGAGCTCCTCGAGCGCTTCGACCTGGTCGAGGCCGGCGATCGGGTGGCGAAGGGCTACTCGGGCGGCATGCGCCGGCGCCTCGACATCGCCATGAGCCTCTACGCGCGGCCGGCGGTGCTCTTCCTCGACGAACCGACCACCGGTCTCGACCCCCGCAGCCGCCTGTCGATGTGGGAACTGATCGCCGAACTCGGCAAGGAGGGCACGACGGTGCTGCTGACCACGCAGTACCTCGAGGAGGCCGACCTCCTCGCCGATCGGATCGCCGTGATCGACCGGGGCACCAAGATCGCCGAGGGGACGGCCGACGAGCTCAAGGACCGGATCGGCGGCGACCGGCTCCGGGTCACGATCGCTCGTTCGGAGAACCTCGACCGCGCTGCGGCGGCGATGGCGACGGTCTGCGCCGGCGCTGTCGAACGGGTGCCCGACAGTCCGCTGTCGCTCGAAGGGCCCGTGCGGGCCGGCGGCGGCGTGATCCCCGGGGCCGTCCGTGCCCTCGACGACGCCGGCGCCGACGTCGTCGACCTCGAGGTACGGCGCCCGACCCTCGACGACGTGTTCCTCACCCTCACCGGCCAAGCCACTGCCCACGACGAGGTCGCCCCGTGACATCCCCCGCCGCCCTGGCCCACGACTCGATCACCGAGGCGGGCCGCCACCTGCGCATCATTCCCCGCAACGTGGAGTTGCTGATCTTCGCCGCCGTGCAGCCGATCATGTTCGTCCTGCTCTTCGCCTACGTGTTCGGCGGGTCGATCAAGATCCCCGGATTCGACGACTACAACCAGTACCTGATGCCCGGCATCTTCGCCCAGACCGTCGTGTTCGGCTCGGCGTTCACATCGGTCGGGCTAGCCGAGGACCTGTCCAAGGGCTTGATCGACCGCCTGCGGTCGCTGCCGATCGCTCAATCCTCGGTCCTGATCGGCCGAACGGTCAGCGACCTGCTCCGCAACTTGCTCACGTTCGTGATCATGTTGGCGGTGGCGTTCCTCGTCGGGTTCCGATTCGAGGGCTCCATCCTCGGGGCACTGGCCGCGACCGGCCTGTTGCTGCTGTTCAGCTATGCGTTGAGCTGGGTGCAGGCGCTGATCGGCCTGTCGGTCGGTTCGGTCGAGGCGGCCAACTCGGCGGGCTTCATCTGGATGTTCCCGATGACCTTCGTCAGCTCGGCCTTCGTCGACCCCTCCACGCTGCCGTCGTGGCTCGAGCCGGTGGCCGACCACAACCCGTTCACCCGGCTGACCAACGCCGCCCGGGCCCTCTACAACGGGCTCCCGGCAGCGGAGGACGTGTGGTGGACGCTGGGCTGGTCGGCGTTGGTGATCGCCGTGTTCGCCACCTTGTCGATCCGGCGGTTCAACCAGGCCACCGCCTGACGCGTCAAGGGGCAGCGCAGGGTGCGCGGTCGCTGCGGGCCCCGACGGCGCTGCGCGACGCCACGAGGTAGGCGACGTCGCCGGTGCGTTCCGGCTGTGCGAACGTGAGCTCGGCGGTGCGGCCCTGCCAGTAGGGGCCGTTGCCGTCGACGGTTCGGTAGACGATGTACTCCACGGCGATGTCGGCGGCGTCCCAGGTGAGCGTCGCCGTGCCGTCGACGATCGAGACGACGCACGCGGTGGGCGGCACCAGCGCGGGCGTGAGGTCGGCGCATGGCGCGGGCGCGCTGAGCGTGCCGTCGCTGGTCTTGGCGGTGACCGTGTAGGCGAGGTCGGCGGCACGGTCCGTGTCGCCCAAGCTCGACGCCGCGGTGCGGCCCCGCCAGAAGGGTCCCGCCCCGTCGACCGTGCGGTGGACGAGGTAGCTGATCGCCCCGTCGACCGGATCCCAGGCGACCTCGACCCGTCCCGCCGATCGCAGGATCGTGCATCCCTCGGGCGGGCCGAAGGTGTCGGGCGGCGGCGGGGACGTGTCGGCGCAGGGTGCCGGCGTGCTGAGGGTGCCGTCGACCGCCTTCGACTGCACGGTGTAGGTGATGAACGCCGCCAGGTCGGCGTCGGCGAACTCCGTCGTCGCCACCCGGCCTCGCCAGTACGGGCCGCGGCCGTCGACGGTGCGACGCACGATGTAGTCGACGGCGTCGTCGGTCGGCAGCCACGAGATCGTGATGAAGCCCTCGTCCCGGGCCCACTCACATCCTGCCGGCGACGCCAGGGGAGGCGGCGGCTCGAGCTCGGCGCACGGCGTCGCGGGTGATTCCGTTCCGTCCCCAGCGACCGCGACAACGGCGTGGCCCGACGGGTCGAGGGGCGGGTCGATCGCGTCGACTCCGAGCCCCGCAGTCTCGGCCGCGGGATCGGCCCCGTCGATCACGCGGTAGGAGGCTGCGCCGAAGCTCGGGGTCCACTCGAGCGAGCGGATGCCATCGGTCTCGGCGAACGAACAGCTCGACGTGGCGCCGCCGACCCGGCCAGTCCCGCCCAGAGCGGGGTCGTTCGCCAGCTCGTAGAAGGCCTGGCGCACGGTGTCGACATCGTCGAAGAAGAAGTCGCAGTCCGGGTTCGAGGCGTCGAAGCTGGTGAAGTACGCGACGTGGCGGAACTGGTCGAAGGCCGGGTCGGCGAGCGTGGCGCGGGCGTTGCGGAGCCACTGGACCCGGCGGTCGGGGTCGGCCGGATCATCGACGGTCGCGAACTCGGGCAGGGCCAGCTGAACCGTCGGGTGATCGATGCCCCACGCCCGCTGGGCCTCGATCACCTCGGCCAACTCACGCCACGCGGCCGGCTCGTCGGGCCGGCACCGATGGAAGTTGTAGGCGTCGCCGCCGGCCACGTCGACCCAATCGTCGCCGGGATACCAGTGAGCGACCGCTCGACGATCGTCGGAGGGGAGCTCGTAGGCCAGCGACGTGGTGATGAAGAGTCGACCTCGGGGCTGCAGGCCCTCGTCGGCGAACACGGTCATCACGTGCCGCCACGCCGCCTGGAACTCCTCGGCGGTCCCGAGGTCGACGTTGCGGTCGGTCTCGGGCTCGTGGTTGAAGGTGACGTAGAGCTGATCCTGGTAGGGGAGGAGCCGGTCAGCCCAGCGGCGCAGATCGTTGTCGAGGTCGTCGCCGGGCACGCTCGCCGCGATCTCGGCCCAGGTGACCGCCGAGCCGTCGGTGCGCTCCGGGTGGATCGAGAACATCAGGGTGCGTCCCTCGGCGAGGAACTGCCGTTGCTCGGCGGTGGGGAACACGGCGTCCCAGCGGGCGAACGAGCGGACGGTGGCGAACGAGCGATCGAGTTCGGCCTCGAGCCCGAACACGCCGTTGGCGGTGGCCCCCATCGTCGTGGTGGCCGCAGGCTCGGGCCCAGCGACCGGCTCCGGTTGCGGCTCTGCGACCTGCCCTGCCGCGGGCGAGCCGCTCAACAGGAGCAGCAGCGCGATCAGGATCGCCGCCACCAGCGGCGGCCGAGCGGGTCGGGACTCACCGCCTTCGGGATCCGCCATCGGGGAGAGTCTAGACCGACGACGTCACCGAGTGATCAGCAACCACGAAACGTGGGTGGCGACTGCGAACGGTTCGAGCCGGGTCAGCCGCCCGACTTCTTGCGCTTCTGGATGTTGGCCCACTCGTCGCGCAGGCCAACCGTGCGGTGGAAGACGCTGGTGTCGTCGGGGTCGACGGCGAAGTAGCCGAGGCGTTCGAACTGCACGACCTGCCCGGGCTCCACGTCGGCCAGGACCGGCTCGAGCTTGGCCGCCACGGTCTCGCGGGCGTTCGGGTTGAGCGAGTCGAACGGGTCGGCGCCATCAGCTCCCGGGAACGGGTCGGTGAAGAGGCGATCGTAGAGGTGCACGGTGGCGTCGACGGCGTGGGCGGCCGACACCCAGTGCATCGTCGCCTTGACCTTGCGGCCATCGGGGGCCTGGCCGCCGAAGGTCTCGGGGTCGTAGGTGGCGTAGACCTTGGTGACGTTGCCGTCCTCGTCGACGTCCGCGTCGGTCGCGGTGATGAAGTAGCCGGCCCGGAGCCGCACCTCGCGGCCCGGGGTGAGGCGGTAGTACTTGGGGGGCGGCTCGAGCTTGAAGTCGTCCTGCTCGATCCACAGGCGGCCGGCGAAGGGCACCTCTCGGGTGCCGGCATGGGGGTTCTCCGGGTTGTTGATCGCCTCGACCATCACGACCTCACCGTCGGGCCAGTTGGTGATCTCGACCTCGAGGGGCCGGGTGACGGCCATGCGCCGCAGCGACGTCTGGTTGAGTTCGGTGCGGATGAAGCTCTCGAGCAGCTCGATCTCGACCGTCGAGTTGGTCTTGGCCACGCTGATCCGGTCCATGAAGGCGCGGATGGCCGCCGGCGGGTAGCCGCGGCGGCGGATGCCGGCGATCGTCGGCATGCGGGCGTCGTCCCAACCGTCGACGTGGCCGTCGGTGACGAGCTGCTTCAGCTTGCGCTTCGAGGTGACGGTGTGGGTCAGGTTGAGGCGGGCGAACTCGGTCTGCTCGGGCTTGTCGGACGGCAGCTCGAGGTGCTCGAGACACCAGTCGTAGAGGGGGCGGTGGTCGGCGAACTCGAGGGTGCAGATCGAATGGGTGACGCCCTCGATGGCGTCGCTCTGGCCGTGCGCCCAGTCGTAGGTGGGGTAGATGATCCAGTCGTCGCCGGTGCGCTCGTGGGGGATGCGCCGGATGCGGTAGAGCACGGGGTCACGCATCTGCATGTTCTCGTGCTGCATGTCGATCTTCGCCCGAAGCACCTTCTCGCCGTCGGCGAAGGCGCCGTCGCGCATCTGACGGAACAGGCCGAGGTTCTCCTCGGTGCTCCGGTTGCGGAACGGGCTCTCGGTGCCGGGCTGACCGAAGCCGCCCCGCTGTTCCGAGATCGTCTCGGCGTCCTGGTCGTCGACGTAGGCGAGACCCTTGGCGATCAGGTCCTCTGCCCAGGCGTAGATCTGGTCGAAGTAGTCCGAGGCGTAGCGCACCTCGGCCGGTTCGAAGCCGAGCCACGCGACGTCACGCTCGATCGAGTCGGCGAACTCGATGTCCTCGGCCTCGGGGTTGGTGTCGTCGAAGCGGAGCATGCAGACACCGGCGAAGTCATCGGCGAGGCCGAAGTTGAGGCAGATCG
>JAWSVN010000205.1:0-762 GCA_033851875.1 Acidimicrobiales bacterium | reverse complement strand
GGCGGCGCCAGCAACCTCGACTGCACCGACACCGACACGGGCTCACCGTCGACCCGCAGCGGGATGACCGCCTCGAGGATCACGTCGCCCGCCTCGGCGCCGGGCGGCTTCGCCTCGTTCATCCAGTGGGCGCGATGGTCGTGCCACGCGTAGGAACCACCGGTGGCCACCACGACCCACGACGGTTCCGCCTCGGCGTCGACGTCGGGCGGGAGTTCGGTGTCGCCGTAGCGGTCGTCGTTGAGCCACCGGGCGGGGGAGCGTTCGTTGACCTCGACCACGCCGTCGGCGGCGAAGCGAAGGTAGGGCTCGCCCCGGTAACCGACGACGCTGACCTCGGTGCCGGGGTCGACGACGAGCTGCACGAAGCTGTCGCCGCCGAGGATCGTCACCTCGACGTCGTCGACGGCGGGTTCGATCGACAAGATCTCGGTCTCGTAGTCGGTGGGTCCCGCCGGGTCGGCGGCGGCCGGCGAGGCGACGCCGACGACCAGCGCCACCGCCAGCGCGGGGATCAAGGCGACCAGACGCCGAGCGGTCATGTCACGACGATCACGATCTCGCCGCTCGGGTGCACGGTGCAGCCGCCCTCGAAGCGGCCGGATTCGGTGAACTCGATGCGCATGGTCTCGTAGGCGCCCACGAAGAACGGGCCGATCGTGTGGCCCCGCTCGTCGTCGTTGACGATCTCGAGCACCTCGCCGACCGACGCGTCGAGCCGGGCCGGCAGGATCTCGAGCGGAGTGCCGGCGTCGAGCGCCT
>JAWSVN010000204.1:0-11604 GCA_033851875.1 Acidimicrobiales bacterium | reverse complement strand
GAGGTGTGGCGCTGCCAGTCGCGGATCGTGCCGTCCATGAACGGGGCGTAGCCGGCGACGGCGTCGAGGGCGTCGGCCTCGGCGACGCCCGAGGTGGCGCGCCCGATCACGATCGCCAGCTCGCCCTCGTAGTCGAACACGTGCGACGCCGCCGGCCGCACGATCGGGGCGCCGTGGCCCACCAACGACTCGGGGAAGCGGACGAACAGCACCGGATGGGGCGGCACGTCGCGCACGGTGTCGGACTCCGCCGCGTGGTCGGCGTAGTTGGTGCCGACGCACAGGATCTTGCCCGGCCGGGCGATCGGTGGCTCGAAGCGGCACTCGGCCACCGGCACCCGGGGTGCGGCGGCCACGGCGGCCTCGACGGCCGACCGGTCCTCGACCGTCGCCACCAGCAGCGCCACCGCGTCGGCGTAGCTGCCCGACAGGTCGACGATCTCGTCGCCGTCGACCACGCCGACGAAGGTCCGGCCGGTGCTGGCACCAGCGGTCGGGTGGGTCACGGTGCACAGCTGCATGGCCCTGTTCTACCGGCTCTCGGTCATGCCTGCGCTCTGCTCGCCTGCGCTACCCGTGCGTCTCGCGCCACGCTCGCCACGATCCGCCGATGCGGGCGGTGGTGTCGGCGTGGTTGCCGACGTAGACCCACGCGTCGACCGCCGGCTCGACACAGCGCACCCGACGGCGAACGTAGGCGGTGTCGAGGGTCGCGGTCTCGAATCCGGCCGACGCATCCAGCAGCTCCCAGTCGTCGAGGCCGGCCACCACCGACAGGTCCTCCACCCGCCACAGTTCTGCTGAGACAACGCTGTCCGCTGCAACGAGGGCGTCTGCTGCAACGATGCCGCCTGCACGGATCGTCGAGTCGCCGCCGAGCACGATGCCGGGATAGGGCCACTCGGCGTCGGGCACGAGGTAGAGCTCTCCGGCCAGGGTCACCTCGCCGGCGAACGACAGCCGTGAGTGGAAGTCGGGCTGATGCTCGGGATGCAGGCCCCTCATCAGCGACCCGTAGAACACGAACAGGTCACCGACGGCGGCCTCGGGTGTCGGCGCCCACTCCGGCGGCGCCAGCTCGAAACGGTCGAACGAGAACGGCGGCGCGACGACGCACGACACCAACGTGAAGTCGCCGGTCGTGTCGGCCGACTGCCACGCCCCGGCGGGCACGACCAGCTGCGGCTGCTCGCCGGCGGCGACGTCGCCGCCGAGCCGACGCACGATCGGGGCGATCCCCTCGGCGGGCGACACCGCCAGGTCGATCGGCGCGCCGGCGTGGTGGAGCCAGATCTCGTCGGCGTCGTGGACCCGATGCCAGTGCGACCGCTCGCCCCGCTGCAACAGGAAGTAGATGGCGCTGGCGTCGCCCCGCCAGGTCTCGACGTAGTGCCCGCCCTCGGGATGCGGCGACATACCGAGGGTCTCGATGATCTGGACGGCAGTCGGGAAGGCAGCGTTCGGAGGGGATTCCACCCCTCCAGTCTGGTCAGGATTGATCAAGTTGGGTGAGGTTCCCCACTTGCGGCCGACGAGCTTCTAGCTTCATGTCGCTGGAGCTCGACCGTTCAGCCCTGAAACCGTCGAGTCGCCCCACCACGCCACTCCCCCCGGGCGTGGTCACGAGCCCGGTGCAGCCTCTCGTGCTGCACCGGGCTTCCGCGTCCGGTCGCGAGGCGCTCGAGGTGTCGGGGCCGGCGAGCTCGGGCGTTCGTCGGCTGGGCATGAGCCCACCTGCGAGTCTTGTCGAGGTCTGGTCGATCGCTGGTGAGTGGCGATCAATCGCCTCGAGTGGCGACGAAGGCCTCGGTCACGTCGAGGATCTCGGCGATCAGCTCGGCCCGGGCGACCTCGGCATCGTCGCGGATCCAGGCGCGCACCATCGACTCGACGAACGACACCCAGCTCGCCAGTCGGTACCGCCGCACCGGCCCCGGATCCTCGCCGAGGCCCTGGGCCACGAAGCTCGCCGCTTGGTCGCGCACGGCCTGGAACACCTCGCCGAACTCAGCGTCGGTCGCCGCCATCGCCGAGAGGGCGTCGAAGGCGGTGGGTTGGAGTTCGATGAAGGCGACGAACACGTCGACGCCCTTGGCCAGCTGCTCGGCCGCGGTGCCCTGGCCCACGACCGCCTCGAACTGGCTCGTCAGCACGGCGGCGGCGGCCTCGAGGGTCGCCAGGTGCAGCTCGCGGATGGTGGGGAAGTAATGGAAGATCAGCGACTTGGAGACCTCCGCCCGCGATGCCACGTTGTCGACCGTCACCCCCTCGAGCGCCCCTTCGAGGAGGAGTTCGAGCGAGATCTCGACGAGCTGTGCGCGGCGCCGTTCCGGGGAGAGCCGCCGCCGCTTCGGCTTCTCTGGGGTGGGGTTCGACACGATCGCCTCGATCGTAGTCCCGGCGCGTCATCCGTTCGTTGCGCCTCCCCGGTCGCAGCGCCTCGGCGATGGGGTGCCGTCGCCGAGCGGTGATTAGGGTGACCAGTGTCACGTTCGTGAGGGGGATCACATGTACGCAGCGGAGTTCGTCGCCGACCATCCGGATCGGCCGGCCTTCATCATGGCCGGCAGTGGGGAGGTGGTGACCACGGCCGAGTTCGAGGCCAGGTCGAACCAGCTCGCCCACCTGTTGCTCGAGCTCGGGCTCGGCCCGGGCGACCACTTCTCCATCTTCATGGAGAACCACGTCCGCTACCTCGAGTGCTGCGGCGCCGGGCAGCGCAGCGGCCACTACTACACCTGCGTCAACTCCTACCTGACGGCGGAGGAGGTGGCCTACATCGTCGACAACTCCGACTCCCAGGTGCTGATCACCTCGGCCGCCAAGGCCCCGGTCGCCCTGGTCGCGGCCAAGGACTGCCCCAAGCTGAAGGCCGTGTTGGTCGTCGACGGGGCCGAGATCGGTGTGATCGACGGCGACACGATCCTCGACTTCGCCCAGGCCGTCGCCGGCCAGCCGACCACGCCGATCCCCAACGAGCGGCTCGGCACTCCGATGCTCTACTCCTCGGGTACCACCGGCCGACCCAAGGGCATCCTGCGCGAACTGCCCGACGAGCCGCCGACGTTCGAGATGCCGCTGTTCACCTTCCTGCGCAACCTGTGGCGCTACCGGGAGGACATGATCTATCTGTCGCCGGCGCCCCTCTACCACTCGGCGCCCCAGGCCGCGGTCGGCCTGACGCTCGGCGGTGGCGGCACGGCGATCATCATGGAGAAGTTCGATCCGCTCGAGTACCTGAAGCTCATCGAGCAGTACGGGGTCACCCACTCCCAGCTCGTGCCGACGATGTTCTCCCGGATGCTCAAGCTGCCCGAGGAGGACCGGCTGCGTCACGACGTGTCGAGCCTCGAGTGCGCGGTCCACGCCGCGGCCCCGTGCCCGGTGCCGGTGAAGGAGGAGATGATCGAGTGGTGGGGCCCGATCATCCACGAGTACTACGGCGCGACCGAGGGCATCGGCTTCTCGGCCTGTGACTCCGAGGAGTGGCTGGCCCACAAGGGCACGGTCGGCAAGATCGTGGCCGGCGCCGTCCACATCCTCGACGACGAGATGAACGAGCAGCCCGCCGGCACGCCGGGCACGATCTGGTTCGAGACCTACAACACCTTCGAGTACCACAACGACCCCGACAAGACCGCCGAGTCGACCTCGCCCGACGGGACGATGACCACGGTCGGCGACGTCGGCTACCTCGACGACGACGGATTCCTGTTCCTCACCGACCGCGCCACGTTCATGATCATCTCCGGCGGCGTCAACCTGTATCCCCAGGAGACCGAGAACCTGCTGATCACTCACCCGAAGGTGGCCGACGCCGCGGTGTTCGGGGTCCCCAATCCCGACCTCGGCGAGGAGATGAAGGCGGTGGTGCAGCCGATGCCGGGCGTCGCCCACGACGACGCACTGCGGAGCGAACTGCTCGAGTTCTGCGCCCAACACCTGTCGCGTCAGAAGGTGCCCCGCTCGGTCGATTTCGAGGACGAACTGCCCCGCCTGCCCACCGGCAAGCTCTACAAGCGCAAGCTCCGCGACGCCTACTGGGGCGAGGGGCAGTCGAAGATCCTGGGCGGCTAGCGCGCGTTCGAGCGATCAGCACCTGACGTTCCGCACCCCATCGGCTACAAAGAACCCCCGTGCTCGCTCCCTCCGATGTCATCGTCGTCGGCAACTTCTCCGACGATCCCTTCGCGATCGACGTCGCCTACGCGGTGGGCCAGTCGGAGGACATCGCCGATCTGATCAGCCTGAAGCTGTTCGCCAACACCGAGTTCTGTCCGCGCTTCATCAACGACGAGGCCGACTTCTCGGCCATCGGGCACCAGCTCGAGGGCAAGACGATCGTGATCGTGTCGACCTCGACGTTGTCGATGAGCCGCAACAGCCTGGCGATGCGCAACCTTCTGATCGCCCGGGCCGCCAAGGACAACGGCGCCGCCCACGTGGTGCTCGTCGAGCCCGACCTCTACTACAGCGCCCAAGATCGAGGACCTCGGCTGGATCAGGGACGGGTCACGTTCGACCGTGACGCCGTCGACCGCAAGAAGTTCGACGGCCAGCCCTTCACCTCGCGGCTCTACGCCCAGATGCTGAAGCTGGCCGGCGTCGACCGGGTGATGACGGTCCACAACCACTCGGTGTCGGTCCAGGCCGAATTCACCGACATCTTCGACGGCTGCTTCCACAACCTGGTTCCATCGGAGATCTACGCCGACTACCTGCGCGAGGCCGACGTCGTCGACTACGGCCCCAACGGCGAGGGCCTGGTGTTGTGCGCTCCGGACAAGGGCGCCCGGGACTTCGTGCAGGGCATGGTCGACGAGCTCGGTCTGTCGGAGGCGAAGTTCGTCACCCTGTCGAAGGAACGCTCCGGGGAACGCAAGGTCGCGATCACCCTCGACCCCGGCAGCGAGACGACCCTCGACGACATCGCGGGCTGCGACGTCGTGCTGTTCGACGACATGGTCCGCACCGGATCGACCGTGGTGCAGTCCTGTGAGTTCCTGCAGAAGGCCAACCCCCGCAAGATCGTGTTCGCCGTCACCCACTTCTACGCCAGCGCCGAGGGTCGCCAGAAGATGGCGTCGACCGCCATCGACGAGATCCTCACCCTCAACACGTTGCCGACCGTGCTCAACCGCGACGTGCAGGGCCGGCTCCGCAAGAAGATGGTCGTGCTCAAGATCGAGCAGTGGCTCGCCCAACGACTGTGCGACCTCCTCGACCTGCCGATCCCCCCGAGCGAGTCGCTCTACCAGATCGACATGTCGTCGAAGAACCAGCGGTTCAAGCGCAAGATCTGGTCGAACGACCAGCTGCCCGGTCTGCAGCAGTTCTGACGCCGGCCGACATCGCCGACAGGGAACCGCACGCGGTTCCCGAGCGGGCCTGCCAGGGGATTCTCTGCCATGCTGGTCGGGGCCGCCGCCGAGAGTCGAGGCGGTCGTCGAGGGAGCAGGACGCGACGGAGTGGACGACCAGGAGGGACGCCTGCGGGCTGCGATCGACGCGCTGGAGGCGCAACGCGAGCTCCTCGGCGACGATGTCGTCGATACCGCTCAGGCCCCGCTGCGGGTCCAGCTTGCCGACCTCGCGCCCCCCAGCCGCACCGCCCGCCGACAGGTCACCGTCGTCTTCGCCGATCTGAGCGGCTACACGTCGATCTCCGAGGGGCTCGACCCCGAGGAGGTGATGGAGCTCCTCGCCGAGCTGTGGGACGCCGTCGATGCGATCTTCGCGGCCGAGGGTGGCACCGTCGTGTCGCACATGGGCGACGGCGTGATGGCGGTGTGGGGCAACGAACGGGCCAGCGAGGATGACGCCGAACGAGCGGTGCGGGCCACGATGCGGGCGGTCGCCCACGTCGCCGACCACGGCGTGATCGTCGACGGAGAACGGCGACCGGCGTCGTTGACGGCCGGGGTCCACACCGGCCAGGTCCACATCGGTCGCCTCGGCGCCGGCCGGGAACTCGCGGCGATCGGCGACACGACCAACGTGGCGGCCCGGCTGGAGTCGATGGCCGACCCGAGCCAGGTGCTGATCTCGCGCGAGACGTTCCACCACGTGCGCGGCGTGTTCGACGCCGAGGTGGTCGGCGAGCTCGAGCTGCGCAACCGCCGCCGTCCGGTCACCGCCCACGCCGTGACCGCCGAACGAGGCCGGGCCTTCCGCACCCGCCGCCGCGGCGTCGAGGGCCTCGACACGACCCTGGTCGGCCGGACCGTCGAACTCGAGCGGCTCCGGGCCGCCCACCTCGCCGTCACCCTCGAGGCCGACAGCCGAGCCGTCGTGTTGCTCGGCGACCCCGGGCTCGGCAAGAGCCGCCTGCTCACCGAGTACCGCGACTGGGTCGAGACCCAGACCAAGGTCCGGGTCCGCTACTTCGAGGGCCGCTGTGTCGGCGGGTCGGCCGAGCAGCCGTTCTCGCTGTTGCGCTCGATCCTGGCCCACCGCTTCGAGATCAGCGACTCCGACCCGCCGGCCGTCGCCGTCGAACGGCTCGGCCGCGGTATCGAGTCGATGCTCGGCACCGAGTGGCTGCCGACCGTGCCGACGATCGCGTGGCTCGTCGGCTTCGACGCCGCGATCGACGACCCCGGCGCCGGCGACGGACCCGGCCGCCGCCGAGCGGCGGTGGCCTCTGCGGTCGACCTGTTCGCCGCCCTCACGGGCGTGCCGTCGATCATGCTGCTCGAGGACCTCCACTGGGCCGACGACGGCTCGCTCGACGTGCTCGAGCGGGTGGTCGGCCGCCGCCCGGCCGGCCTTGTCGTCGTGGCCAGCACCCGGCCCGAGCTGCGCTCGACCCACCCGGCGTGGTGCGCCGATGGCGGCCTCGCCGCCGGCCACGAGGTCGTCGAGCTCGGCCCCCTCTCCGACGACGCGATCGGCGGCCTGGTCGACGACATCCTCCGCCTCGCCGCCGAGCCCGTGCCCGACGTCGTCGCCCTCGTCGCCGAGCGGGCCGAGGGCAACCCGTTCCACGCCGAGGAGCTCGTGAAGATGCTGATCGACGACGGCGTGATCGAGACCGGCGACGTGTGGCAGGTCCACCCCGAACGGCTCGACGAGCTGCGGGTGCCGCTCACCCTCGTCGGCGTGCTCCAGGCCCGGCTCGATCGCCTGAGCGACGTTCGCTACCGGGTGCTCCAGGCGGCCAGCGTGCTCGGCCGCTATGCCTGGGCCGAGGCGATCGCCGCCCTTTCGGAGATCGCCGTCGGTGAGGTGTCGAAGGCCCTCGACGGTCTCGTGGAGGCCGAGTTCATCCACCGGCGCACCAGCCGGTTGAGCGGCCACGACGAGGTCGGCTTCAACCACGACCTCACCCGGGCCGTCTGCTTCGACACGATCGGCCTGCGCGACCGGCCCGCCCTCCACGCTCGCGCCGCGGCGTGGCTTCAGGAGTCGGCGGGCGCTCGCACCGACGAGTTCGCGGTGGCGATCGCCCATCACCTGATGGAGGCCGGCGACGGCGACGCCGCCGCCGACTGGTGGGAGCGGGCCGGCGCTCTGGCCCGAGCCCAGGCTGCG
The DNA here is from genome assembly GCA_033851875.1 of Acidimicrobiales bacterium. Lineage (GTDB taxonomy): Bacteria > Actinomycetota > Acidimicrobiia > Acidimicrobiales > SZUA-35 > JAWSVN01. The sequence continues at coordinate 4,071 of JAWSVN010000204.1, read as the reverse complement.
TATCGAGAGGCCGCCAACCATTACGGCCAGGCCGCGGCCCTGACGAGCGACCCGACCGTCGCCGGCGGGCGCGTCGTGCGTCAGGCCGATGTCGCCTGCATGGCCGGCGACTTCGACGGCGCCACCGCCCTGCTCGCTCCCCTGATCGACACGGCGGGTGCCGACGCGGGGGTCGTCGCCGAGGCGTCGGGACTGCTGAGTCACCTGGCGGCGTTCCGCGACGGCGACGTGGTCGCGGCCGAGACCGGCCTCCAGCGGGCTCTCGACCTGCTCGACCGCGAGGACGGCGGCGCCGACCGGCTCGGCGTGCGCCTCGGGTTGCTGCGTCAGCAGGCCAACCTGGCCCTCGCCACCAACGATTTCGAGCGGGCGGCCGAGCTGTGTCGCCTCGGGCTCGACCTCGCCGACGACTCCATGCCCGGCCACCGGGGCCTGCTCGCCAACAGCCTCGCCAACGCCCTTGCTCGCCTTGGCCGCACCGACGAGGCGATCGCCACCGCCCGTTTCGTGGCCGAGGTGGCGGCCGAACTCGGTCACCACCGGCTCGAGATGGCGGCGTGGGCCCAGCAGGGCCTGGCCGCCCTCGTCGCCGGCGACGGCGCGGAGGCCCACCGCCTCTTCACCGAAGCCCAGGCGGTCAACCGTCTGACCGGCGACCCCGAGAAGATCGCCACCGTCGCCAACTTCCTCGGCGAGTCGCTCCTGATCATCGACCGGCCAGAGGAAGCGGCCCGCGAGTTCCTCGAGGCCGGCGACGTGGCCCGGCAGTCGCGCAACCTGCCCGAGGAGCTCCGCGCCGTCGCCGGCCTGGCCGTCTGCGCCGCCCTCGGCGGCCGCCGGGCCCTGGCCGAGCGGGTGCTCGGCGGCGTCACCCGCCACCCGGCCTATGGCAACCACGTCGCCGAGTTCGTGACCGCCGCCGTCGGCCGCCTCGACCTCACGCCTGCGGATGCCGTCCCGACGCGCTCCGACCCGACCGATCCGAGCGACCTGTTGGCGCTCCTGAACGACACTCCCCACGAGGTGCACCATGACTCCTGCGACCACTCATGATTACGACGTCGTCGTCGTCGGCGGGGGCATCGGCGGCGCCTACATGGCGTGGCGTGCCCTCACCGGCGCACCCGGCCCCGGCACCACCCTGCCGCCGGTCGGCTCCCGCCGGGTGCTGCTGCTCGAGTCGTCCGACCGGATCGGCGGCCGCCTCCTGTCGCTGTCAGCCCCCGGAGCGCCCGGCGTCGTCGGCGAGTTCGGCGGCATGGGCTACACCGACGCCAACACCCTCGTCAGCGCCCTGGTGAAGCAGTTTCAGCTGCCGACCAAGCCGCTGCAGCGGGCCGGCGCCGACAACCTCCTCTACCTGCGGGGCGTTCACTTCAAGCACAGCCAGGCCACCGACCCGAGCACGGTGCCGTTCCGCCTCGGCCCCAAGGAGGAGGGCAAGCCGCCCGGCGCGCTCGTGCCCGAAGCGGTCTGGAACGCGTTCGGTCCGGCGTCGAAGTCGTGGACGAGCGCGCAGTGGTGGGCGGCCGTGGAGCAGGCGACGGTCGACGGCCTGCCGATGCACGAGGTCGGGTGGCGCAACTTCCTCACCACCCAGCTCACCAACGAGGGCCTGGCATGGGCCGAGGCCTCCACCGGTCACCACTTCCAGGTGGGCAACTGGAACTGCGCCGCCGCCATCCCGTGGTATCTCGGCGACGGCAACGCCGCCTATCACATGGTCGCGGACGGCTACGACACGATCCCGATCTCGCTGGCCAACAGCGTCGCCAGCGTCCCCGGCGGCGCCCTCAGGATGCAGACGCCGGTGTCGTCGGTGCAGCCCCTCGCCGGCGGCGGCATGCAGGTGACCGGCCCCGGGCTGTCGGCCACCGCCGCCCGGGTCGTGCTCGCCCTGCCCCGACGGGCCCTCGAACTGCTCGACCTCGGCACCCCGGGCGCCATCCCCCAGCCCCTCCTCGACACGGTCACCGGTCAGAAGGTGATGAAGATCTTCCTCGCCTACGACCGTCCCTGGTGGAAGAGCGCCGGCATCACCGGCGGCTCGAGCGTCACCGACCTGCCGATGAGCAGCTGTTGGTACGTGGGCGATGACCCGACCAGCGGCGGGTCGCTGCTGATGGCGAGCTACAACGACACCCTCGCCACCAACTACTGGGAGGGCCTGATGGCGGGCCCGACGTTCTCGCGGGGTTCCGCGCCGACCCCCAACCCGCTCGGTCCCGCCTCGGGGGGTTGGCGCCAGCGTCGCCCGTCCCAAGCCCTGGTCGACGACCTCCACCGCCAGGTGGTCGAGCTCCACAGCCCGGTGGTCGGGGCGATCCCCGCCCCCTACGACGCCGCGATCCAGGACTGGTCGGCCGATCCGTTCGGTGGCGCGTTCTACACCTGGAACGTCGGGGCGCCGGCGCCGGCGGTGGCCGACCAGATGCTGTGGCCCAACCCGGCCCTGCCGCTCCACGTCGTCGGCTCGGCCTATTCCCTCGATCAGGGTTGGGCCGAGGGCGCCCTCGCCACCGCCGAACAGGTGGCCCAGCGCCACCTGGGTCTGCTCGCCTTCAGCTGAGGCCGTCACGTTCAGTTGGCGCTGCCATGTGGGGCTCGGCTTGGGTCCGCGCCCGCAGGGTGGCCTACGCTCACGCAGCGACGCCGTCCCCGGCGGGATTCCGGATCTCTCTCGAGACCTGGATCGGTGCTCTCGCTGGGGACGGCGTCGTGCTGCATTGGGGGTAACAGCCTGCGAGGGGTTACAGACTGTTACCGGGGTGAGACACTTTGGCACATTGAAGTGACAGATAGCAACCGGGCAATCGTGGCACACTCCTGAGGTGACATCGACGGAGGCGTCCGCCACCCCCGGCACCTACTCAGAGCGTTTGAGCTCCGACGAACGGCGCGAACGGCTGCTGGACGTGGCGCGCCTGCTCGTCGTCGAGGACGGCGTCAACGTCGTCACGATGGGCACGGTCGCCGACGGCGCCGGGGTCACCCGAGCCCTCGTCTACAAGCACTTCGAGAACAAGCACGACCTCCTCCTCTCCCTGTATCGCCGTGAGGCGAAGCGACTCGACCGCATGATGAGTGACGCCGTGCTCGAGGCGGGGCCCGAGTTCGTGGTCAAGCTGCGGACCCTGATCGACCTCGTCATCGACTCTGCCGACGAGAACGGCACGTTCTTCAACCTGTTGCGCAACGTCTCCAACGACCCGGCCGCTCGCTCGGATCGCCGCAACTGGGACCGCCGCACCGTCCGCTACTTCGCCCGCCTCGCCGCCGAGGAGTACGAGCTCGACGAAGCGGTGGCCAAGGCCGCCGTCGCCGGCCTGCTGCCCGGCGTGCTCACCGTGCGATCCCGGGTGATCGCCGGCCCGGCCGAGCGCGAGTTCCTGACCGACGTCTACCTGGCGATGGTCGAGTCCGGCCTGCGGTCGCTCAGCGGCTTCCCCCGCTGACCCGGTCGGTCGGTCAGTCAGTCAGTGAAGCCGCCGCCGCTGCGGCGGCGTCGATCAGGGCCCGGTTGCGGCTGCTCTGCCAGCGCGGGATCACGTGGTTCATCGCGTAGCCGAACGCCAGGTCGGCGTCGGGGTCGGCGAACCCGAGGGCGCCGCCGGTGCCGAAATGCCCGAACGACCGGGGCCCGTCGCCGAGTGGCCGCCGTTCGGTGGTGGGGGTGAAGCCGAGGCCGAACGAGGCGTCGTCGTTCAGGATCGGACACGGCCCGCTCGACTGTGGCGTGGCAGCGTTGGCCAGGGTGTCGGGCTGCAACACCCGACCCGGCTCGAGCAACGCCCGGTAGAACGCGGCGAGGGCCCGGGCCGTGCCGTGGGTGTTGGTCGACGGCAGCTGGGCGCTGCGCCACAGGGCGGTGTTGACGATCCCGACCGACGAGTAGCCGGGCGGGTTGGCGTAACTGAGGATCGGCAACGCCAGCTCGAAGGGGGCGTCGGGCGCGAGCAGCTCGGCTGGGTCGACGGCGGGCAGCTCGACGGGGGAGTCCCAGATCACCTCGGCGCAACGATCGTGGAGCTCCGGCGGCACCCCGATCCACAGGTCGCCGGCGGCGGGCTC
>JAWSVN010000031.1:12348-14824 GCA_033851875.1 Acidimicrobiales bacterium | reverse complement strand
CTGCACGTCGTCGTCGTTGCGCCCGTTGATGATCACGTGGGCGCCCTGCTCGGCCATCGCCTCGGCGATCGCCCAGCCGAGGCCTCGGGTCGATCCGGTGATGAGCGCAACCTTGCCGTCGAGTCGGAACATGCGACGGTTCTAGCCGATCGCCGGTGGCCGGGTGATCGACCGGCCTCGGGTGCCAGACTCGGGACATGGTCAGTCTCGGCACCATCTTCCCACCCCAACTCCCACCCGAGCAGCTCCTGCCCACCGCACGAGCCGCCGACGCGGCCGGCCTCGAGCAGCTGTGGCTGTGGGAGGACTGCTTCTTCGAGAGCGGCCTCGGCGCAGCGGCCGCCGCCCTCGGCGCCACCGAACGGCTCGTCGTCGGCGTGGGCGTCATGCCGGCCCCGCTCCGCAACGTCGCCCTGGCCGCCATGGAGGTCGCCACCCTCGAGCGGGTCTTTCCCGGCCGCTTCGTCGCAGGCTTCGGCCACGGGGTGCAGGACTGGATGGGCCAGGCCGGCGCCCGGGTGGCGTCACCGCTGACCCTGCTGCGCGAATACACCGAGGCGCTACGGGCCCTGCTGTCGGGTGAGACCGTCAGCGTCGATGGTCGCTACGTGCAGCTCGACCAAGTGCGCCTCGAATGGCCGCCGCCGAGCGCGCCGGCACTCCATCTCGCCGGCGAGGGGGTGCGGACCCTGGCGCTCGTCGGGGAGGTGGGCGACGGGCTGGTGATCCCCGGCGGCTATCCGCCGGAGAAGATGGCGGCCGCCCGCGACGCCGCGCTCGCCGCACGGCAGGCGGCGGGCGTCGAGCGGCCCCTGACGCTCAGCATCTTCCTGCCCGTCACCGTGGGCCCCGGCGCCGAGCGCCACCCCGGGCGCGGCATGGTGTCGGGCACCCCGGCCGAGGTGGCCGACGGGTTGGCCGCCTGGATCGACGCCGGCGCCGACCACGTGCTGCTCCTCGACGTCAGCGACGAGCCCGATCCGGTCGCCTTCGCAGAGCTCCTCGGCACCGAGGTCGCGCCCCGCCTCTGAATCCTCGAGCCGACGCCACGCCCGGCCGCCAGACTGGTGCCATGGCGCTGCGCTGGTACACGACCGTGATCGACGCCCACGACGTCACCGCCCTGTCGCGGTGGTGGGCCGACGTGCTGGGCTGGATGGTCGTCCACGAGGGCGAAGGCGAGGCGACGATCGCCCCGACGTGGGTACCGGAGGCGATGGCCGAGGGCATTGCGTGGGAGCGCACCCCGCCCGGCATCTGCTTCGTCGAACGCACCGCGGTGAAGTCGGTGCAGAACCGGCTTCACCTCGACCTGGCACCCCACACCTCCGACGACCGCGACGCGGAGATCGAGCGGGTCCTCGGTCTCGGCGCCACCCGCGTCGACGTCGGTCAGGGCGCCGACGTCAGCTGGGACGTGTTCGCCGACCCCGAGGGCAACGAGTTCTGCATCCTGTCGTCCCGCGACGACTGAGGGCAGTCGCGCCGGGTGAGGCCGGCCAGTCAGTACGGCCGGTCGCCGACGATCGTGATGCGCTCCATCACCCGGCGGTTGGGGAAGTAGTCGGAGCTGGCGTAGTGCTGGGTCGAGCGGTTGTCCCAGAACACGACGTCGCCGGCGTTCCAGCGGACCCGGCACTGGAACTCGGGGAACATCGCCCGCGAGTACAGGTACTCGAGCAGGGCCGCGCTGTCCTCGTCGCCGAGGCCGACGACCCGCTCGGTGAACGCCCGGTTGACGAACAGCGTCTTGCGACCGGTCTCGGGATGGGTGCGCACGATCGGGTGCTCCTGGGCCGGGAAGTCGGGGCGCAGGGCGTCGCGCACCTCGGGGTCCATGCGCCGACCGAAGGTCCGCATCCAGTCGTGGATCGCCACCTTGCCCTCGAGGTAGTCCTTCATGTCGTCGGGCAGGTTGTCGTAGGCGGCGCCCATGTCGGCCCACAGGGTGTCGCCGCCGACCTCGGGCACCTCGACCGCCCGCAGGATCGACCCCAGCGACGGGCACTCCCGCCAGGTGACGTCGCTGTGCCAGCCGTTCTCGTAGCCGCCGGCCTTGTCGTCCTTCTCGAGCCGCAGCACCTCGACCTGCTCGGGCTGGTCGCCGAGGGTGCGGGCAAAGGGGTGGCTCTCGAGCGCACCCCAGCGGGCGGCGAAGTCGCGGTGCTGGTCGGCGGTGATGTCCTGATCCCGGAACACCAGCACCTTCCACTCGAGCAGGGCCCGGTTCAGTTCGGCGAAGAGCTCGTCGTCGACCGGCGCGCCGAGGTCGACCCCGTCGATCTCGGCCCCGATCACCGGGGCGATCGGCCGCACCGTGAACCGGGTGTAGTCGCTGGGCTGCCAGTCGTCGGCGGTGAGACGCAGGTCGCGCGGCCCGACGGGGAACGGCCCCTTCGGCCCGACGAGGCCGTCGAGATCGAGCTCGGCCTCGGTCGTGCTCGGTTCGGTCGTGGTCATGGCGTGGGCTCCTCGC
>JAWSVN010000031.1:0-12279 GCA_033851875.1 Acidimicrobiales bacterium | reverse complement strand
CGTCGCGCAGCCGGCCGACGGTGGCGGTCAGGCCGCGGGTGACCTCGAGCTCGCCGCTGACCTCCGAGGCGAGCGGCTCCCAGCGGCAGGCCGCCAGGAAGCGCCCGTACCAACCGTTGGAAGTGGCCACCTCCTCGACGAGGGGTTCGACGACGATGCGCACGAACTCGGCGACGTCGGACTCGCCAGCATCGAGGGCGACATCGAGGTCGAGCAGCATGGCGACCCGGCGGGCGTCGATGCGGGTCATGTGCGAGCGATAGACGGCGGCGACGAGGCCGCGCCGGTCGCCGAAGTGGTACTGCACCGCGGAGTTGTTCCGCTGCCCGGCCGCGGCGGCGACATCGCGCAGCGACACGCCGTGGATCCCGTGCTCGGCGAACAGCCGCTCGGCGGCCACGACGAGGGCGTGCTGCGCGTCGGCTCCCCGGGTGCTCATGGCCGGCACGCTACGCGCCGTTCAACGGCGAATCAAGACAACTGTCTTAAAAGCCGGCGGGCACGATTCAGGCAGCACCGGTCAGGCGCCGCCGCCGGAGAGGGCGAGCTCCTGGCCCGACACGAAGCCGGCGGCGTCGCTGAGGAGGTAGACGATCGTGGCCGCCACCTCGTCGACCGAGCCGTAACGCCCGAGGGGCACCGAGCCGACCATCTGCGCCGCCACCGTCTCGGGATCGTCGCCGTAGTACGGGCTCGGGATGGCGGCCTGCTCGGCCACCTGTTTGTCCCACATCACGCCGGGCCCGATGAAGCCGGGGCTCACCGCGTTGACCCGGATCCCGCGGGGCGCCAGGTCCTTCGACGCCGCCCGGGTCAGGCCGGCGATCGCCGCCTTCGACGCCGCGTAGGCCGGCATGTTGGCCGCCCCCGACACCCCGGCCATCGAGGCCACGTTGACCACGGCACCGCCACGATCCCCCATTCTCACCATCTGGCGGGCGGCGGCCTGGAGGACGACGAAGGCGCCGAACACGTTGACGTCGAGCACCCGCCGAGCGTCGTCGACCGGGTAGTCGAGCACGTTGGCGAAGGTGCCCTGATAGCCGGCGTTGTTGACGAGCAGCTCGACCGGGCCCAGGGCCGCCGCCGAGGCCTCGAGGGCGACGGCCACGGCGTCGGGGTCGGTCACGTCGAAGGAGGCGGCCACCGCCTCGGCGCCGAGCTCCCGCAGGGCGGCCACGGTGGCGGCCAGCGGTTCGGCCGCTTCGGTGCGATCGGCCACCACCAGGCGGGCACCGGCCCGAGCCAGGTGCTCGGCGATGACCCGACCGAAGTCACCGGCGGCGCCGGTGACCAGCGCGACGCGCCCTGTCACTCCAGCAACCGTCACACCAGCGACCGGGTCAGCCATCAGGCGAGGGTGGCGTTGGTGCTGGCGACCCGCTCGCCGTCTGCGCCGAACACGTGGACGGGACCACCGAGGCTCACCCGCACGTTGTCGCCGTTCCGCCCGCCGAAGGGCGACGCGGTCTTGGCCACGATCTGGATGTCGTCGCCCTCGTGGGCCACCACCAGGTGCACGAACACCTCCGAACCGAGGTCCTCGATCGTGCGGATCCGAGCCTCGAGCGGTCCGTCATCGCCCAGACGGGCCGCCTCCGGTCGGAACCCGACGGTCAGCGCCGCCCCGAGATCGATGTCACCCTCGGCGTCGCCGAACCCCAGCCGATGGCCGCCCAGGCGGGCGGCGCCATCGGCCGGGGTGATGGGCACCAGGTTCATCGCAGGGGAACCGATGAAGCCGGCGACGAACGCGTTGGCCGGGTGGTGGTAGAGGTTCTGCGGGGTGTCGCACTGCTGGAGGATCCCGTCCTTCAACACCGCGACGCGATGGCCCATCGTCATCGCCTCCACCTGGTCGTGGGTGACATAGACGGTGGTCACCCCGAGCCGTTCCTGCAGCTCGGCCAGCTCGGTGCGGGTCTGGACCCGGAGCTTGGCGTCGAGGTTCGACAGGGGCTCGTCCATCAGGAACACCTGGGGCGAGCGCACGATCGCCCGACCCATCGCCACCCGCTGGCGCTGACCGCCCGAGAGGTTCTTGGGCTTGCGGTCGAGGTACGGCGTGAGGTCGAGGATGCGGGCTGCCTCCTCGACCCGCTTGCGACGCTCCTCCTTCGGCACCTTCTGCTGCTTGAGGGCGAAGCCCATGTTCTGGGCGACCGTCAGCTGCGGGTAGAGCGCGTAGTTCTGGAACACCATCGCGATGTCGCGGTCGCGAGGCCGCACGTTCGACACGTCGCGGTCGCCGATCTTGATCTGCCCGCCGTCGAGGGGCTCGAGGCCGGCCAGCATGCGCAGCGCTGTCGACTTGCCCGAACCGGACGGGCCGACGAGCACGAGGAGTTCGCCGTCGGGGATCTCGAGGTCGAACTCGGCGACGGCCGGCCGCTCGGTGCCGGGGTAGAACCGGGTCGCCTTGTGGTAGGTGACTGATGCCATTGGAAGACCTGCTTTCCTACTTGATGGCGCCCATGGCCAGGCCACGGATCATCCGCTTCTGAGCCACCCACCCGGCGATCACCACCGGGATCGAGGCCAACACCGACGCCGCCGACAGCTTGGCGATGAAGTTGCCGCGGGTGCTGATGTTGGTCGTCACCCAGATCGGCACGGTCTGGGCGTCGGCGGCGTTGAGCTGCACGGCGAAGAAGTACTCGTTCCAGGCGAAGATCAGGCACAGCAGGCCGGTGGCGGCGATGCCGGGAGCGGCGATCGGGATCACGACCGACCGCAGCACCCCGATCAGCGAGGTGCCGTCGATCTCGGCCGCCTCGACCAGCTCGCGGGGCACCTCCTGGAAGAACGAGCGCAGCATCCACACCGCCAGGGGCAGGTTCATCGCCGTGTAGAGGATGATCAGCACGAGGCGGGTGTTGAGCAGGTCGAACTGCCGGGCCAGGATCCACAGCGGCAGGATCGACGCCACCAGGGGGAGGAACTTGGTCGAGATGAAGAAGAACAGCGCGTCGCGCCACTTCTTCACCGGGTAGATGGCGAGGGCATACGCGGCGGGGATGGCGAGGAGGAGCACGATCAGGGTGCTGACCACACTCGTGATCGCCGAGTTGGTGAACGCCTCGCCGGCGCCGAGCAGGCCGACCGAGGTCTCGGTGACCTCGCGGTAGCGGTCGAGCGACGGCGAGTAGTCGAGGGTGGGGGTGGCGTTGGCCGTCACCTCGTCCTTGGTCGAGTTGATGATCAACCACAGGATCGGGAAGAAGTAGATGAACCCGACCAGCCAGGCGACCAGGCCCAGGATGCGGTCGGTCCAGACGCCCTCGCCGACCGCTCGTTCGTTGGCGCTCATACGTCATCCTCCAGCAGGTTGGACAACACCCGGAGGGCGAAGTTGGCCACGAGCAGGGTGGCGATCACCACCACGATCGAATACGCCGATGCGAGGCCGAACTGCCAGCCACCACCGATCGAGCGGCGGTAGACGAAGAACGGCAGGTTGGTGGAGCCGGGCCCGCCGCCGGTCATCACGAAGATCTGGTCGAACACCTGGATCAGGTAGATCGTGCCCAGCAGGGTGGCGAGCTCGATGTAGCGACGCAGGTGCGGGAGGGTGAGCTGGCGGAAGATGCCGAACGACGTGGTGCCGTCGACCCGGGCCGCCTCGAGCACGTCGGAGGGCTGGCTCTGCAGGCCGGCCAACATGATCAGCATCATGAAGGGCGTCCACTGCCACACCAGCACGGTGACGATCGACGCCAGCGGGTGTTTCGACACGAACTCGACCGAGTCGATGCCGACCCAATCCAGGAGCCAGTTCACGACGCCGAACAGGCCGTGGAACATCTGGTTCTTCCAGATGAGGCCGGCGACGACGGGCATCAGCAGGAACGGCGTGATGATCAGGGTGCGCACGATGCCCTGCCCGAAGAACTTCCGGTCGAGCAGGATGGCGATCAGGGTGCCGAGGATCACCGAGAAGAAGACCGACAACACGGTCATCTTGACGCTGACCCAGGCGGCGTCGAGGAAGGGCGACGACGAGGTGAGCTCGACGTAGTTGTCGAAGCCGATGAACTCACGGGGCGTCGGCGGGACGACCTTCCAGTTCGTGAGGCTGTAATAGATGCTCATCACGAACGGCACCTGCGTCAGCAGGATCGTGAAGATGAGCGCCGGGAGCAGGGGCAGCCGCCGTCGCCACGGGGTGGCGTGCGACGGCAGGGCGCCGTCGTTCGCAGCGGCGGCGGGCGCTGCGAGGTCGGTCTCGCTCATGGCGTGTCCCCCTTCGGATTCGGTCGGCGTGACGCTTCGGTGGAGCAGGTCGTGTGGATGGCGGTGGGAACCGACGAACGGCGGGTCCCGAGACCATCGAACGTGAGGGGAGAGGAAAAGTCCACGATCGATGTCCCGGGTCGCCCGCCGGTCATCAGGGGGTGGTGATCGGGGCTGCCAGCGACAGCCCCGATCACCGGGGGAACGACGTCAGCTCACTGGCTGACGGCGGCGGCGATGTCCTGACACTGCGACAGGGCATCGTCGATGTCGAGGTTCCCGGCGATGACGCTGGAGAAGAGCTCGGTGCACTGGTTGCCGACGTCCTGGAACTCCGGCACGCCCACGTACTGCACGCCGGGGAGACCGGGGCGAGGCGTGGTGCCGGGGTTGTCGATCGGCGCCGCGTTCATGGCGTCGAGGGTCTTGTCGGCGAAGGCCGCGGCGGCCTCGGTGTACTCGGGGATCTCATAGGTCGAGGCCCGGGTGCCCGGAGGAATGGCGGCCCAACCACCGGAGATCATGTCACCGGCGGCGGAGATGTAGCCGGGGCTGGTCGCCCACGAGATGTACTCCCACGCCAGCTCGGGGTTGGGCGAGTTGGTGGGGATGCCGAGGTTCCACGACCAGAGCCAACCGGAAGCGGCGGTCTCCTTGGTCGGGGCGAGGGCGAAGCCGTTGAGACCCTGGACCGGGCTGTCGTCGGCCTCGAGGAGACCGGCGGCCACGGTGGCGTCGTACCACATCGCCACCTTGCCATCGAGGTAGAGGCTCAGGCACTCGTTGAAGCTGGCGTTGGAGGCGTCGGGCTGGCCGGCGTCCGCGATCAGCGTCGAGTAGAAGTCGAGAGCCTCACGGAACTCGGGCTGGTCGACCATGGCGGTGCCGATCGAGCCGTCGTCGTTGGCCTCCCACCAGGTGCCACCGTAGGTGTTGAGCACGGTGGTGAAGGCGGCGCCGAGGTCACCCCAGCCGGGCTTGCCACGGAGGCAGATGCCGGCCATGTCGTCGGAGTCGAGCTCGCGAGCGATGGCGGCCACCTCGTCCCAGGTGGGAGCGGCGGGCATCTCGAGGCCGGCGGCGTCGAGGATGTCCTGGCGGTACATCACGAAGGACGACTCGGCGTAGAACGGCGACGAGTAGAGCGCGCCGTCGACCGAGAGACCACCACGCACCGACGGGAACAGATCGTCGATCTGGTAATCGGCGTCGGCCTCGGCCATCGGGGTGAGGTCGGTGAGCCAACCGTTGGCGCCGAACTGCGGCGTGTCGTACATGCCGACCATCACGACGTCGAACTGGTCACCACCGGCGGCGGCGTCACGGGTGACGATCTCGCGCAGGGTGCCCTCTTCGAGGAACGAGTAGTTGACGGTGATGCCGGTCTCGGCGGTGAACAGCTCGGGGGTGAGCTCGGCGATGTCTTCCATCTGCGGGTTGTTGACGATGACGACGTTGATCTCGCCGCCTTCGGCCATGGCGCCGTCGTCGGAACCATCATCGTCGGAACCGCTGTCGGTGGAACCGCTGTCGGCACCCTCGCTGTCGCTGCCTCCGCATGCGGCGGCCACGAGCGAGAAGGCCATCAGCAGGGCGAACAACAGGCGGAAACGCCCGGTCTTCGTTCTGGCCATCAGTTTCTCCCTTGGTCAGTGCATGGGAAGGCTGGTCCCCCCCAGGCAGATCGGCACAATATGTGGGTTCATGTCCGTTTGGCAAGTCGAAATCTTCTGAAACCACTCAATTCCACACTTGCTCTGTTGGTTTGAGTTGATTTAGGGTGCCCGCCGTGCCCGACGCCACGACGACCGACGACGCTGCCGCTCCTCCCGTTGCCCTCACCGAGGCGGTGTGGACCGACGGCGACCAGCGCGCCCAGCTCGCCGAGCTCGGGCTCGAGATCCCGAGCTACGACCGCTCGCGCCTGCGTCCCCGGGTCGTCCACATCGGCGTCGGCGGCTTCCACCGGGCCCACCTCGCCCTCTACCTCGACCACCTGGCCCGCACGACCGACAGCGACTGGGGCATCCGCGGGATCGGACTGCTGCCCGGCGACGCCGCCATGCGCGACGCCCTCGCCGCCCAGGACCACCTCTACACCTTCACGATGAAGGGCACCGGGGTGCGCACGACGGAGGTCGTCGGCTCGATCATCGACTACGTGCTCGCCGCCGACGACACCGCCCCGGCCGCCGCCGCCATCGCCGACGCAGAGACCGCCATCGTGTCGATGACGGTGACCGAGGCCGGCTACACCGACGAGCCCCTCAACCAGCGCACCTTCGACGTGATCGCCGAGGGCCTCGCGGCCCGTTGCGACGCCGGCTTGGGCGGGGTGACGGTGATGAGCTGTGACAACCTGCCGGGTAACGGCGAGGCCGCCGAGCGCTGCGTGCTCGACGCGTGCCGCCGCCGCTCGCGCCAGCTCGCCGACTGGGTCGCCGCCGAGTGCCGCTTCCCCAACTCGATGGTGGATCGCATCACGCCCCAGACCGCCGAGGCCGACCGCGCTCACCTGCGCGACACGTTCGGCCTCGACGACCGGTGGCCGGTGGTGGGGGAACCGTTCTGGCAGTGGGTGCTGGAGGACGACTTCGCCGCCGGTCGACCGGACTTCGCCGCCGTCGGCGCCCTCTACACCGACGACGTACACGCCTGGGAGCTCTACAAGCTCCGCATCCTCAACTCGGGCCACTCGTGCATCGCCTACCTGTCGGCGCTGGCCGGCATCACCTACGTCGACGAGGCGTTGGCCGACCCGACGATCAGCGCCTTCCTCAGCCGCCTCCTCCACACCGAGGCCGTGCCGACCCTCACCGAGATCCCCGGGCACCCCCGTGAGGACTACGCCGCGGTGGTGATCGAGCGCTTCGCCAACACCGGCGTGCGCGACCAGATCGCCCGGCTGTGCATCGATGGCACGTCGAAGTTCCCGACGTTCCTGATGCCGACGATCGCCGGCAACCTTCTGGCCGACGGCCCGCTCGAGTGCGCGGCGCTCGCCCTGGCCGGATGGGCCCACTACCTGTCCGACGTACCCCTCGACGAGCAGAGCCACGACGCGGCCGGCGACGCCAGCCGACCCCGGGCCACGGCGGCCGCCGCCGGCGACCCGGCGGTGTTCTGCGACGACAACCCGGCGTTCCCGGCCGACATCGCCGGTTCGGACCGGTTCCGAGCGGCGTTCGCCGCCGCCCACACCGCGATCACCGAGCTCGGCCCCCACGCCGCCGTCGAGGCGCTGCTGGCCGACTGATCTGGCCGGCCGACTACCCTGGCGCAGCGCCGCCGCTATGACCGACCAGCTCGACACCAACACCAGCCCCGCAGCCCGCATCTCTGCGCCCCTGCAGGCCGACCGACAACGAGAGATCTATCGGATCACCCTCCAGCAGGGGTCGGTCGAGGTCACCGAACTCGCCGGACGATTCGGCGTCACCGCCGAGACGATCCGCCGCGATCTGTCGGAGCTGCAGCGGGCCGGTCAGGTGCGTCGGGTGCACGGCGGCGCGGTGCCGGTCGAGCGGGCCAACCACGAGCCGATGCTCGTCGCCCGCGACATGCAGCAGCCGGGAGAGAAGCTGCGCATGGCCGAACTCGCCATCGAGTTCGTGCCGGCCGCCGGCTCGGTCGTGATCGACTCCGGTTCGACGCTGCAACGTCTGGCCGAGGTGTTCCCCACCGACGTCGAGGCCCACGTCTTCACCAACTCCCTGCCCAGCGCCCTCACGATGGTGCGCCGCGGCGTCGAGCCGATCTCGGTGCTCGGCGGCGGGGTGCGACCCAACACGATGGCGATGGTCGACGCCTTCACCGTCGACCTGGTGCGCGAGCTGCTGGTCGACGTGTTGTTCATCAGCTGCGACGGCCTGTCGTTCCGGCGCGGCCTCACCACCCCGTATCGCGACGAGTCGATGGTCAAGCGGGCGATGATCGAGGCGGCATCGAAGGTGATCGCCCTGGTCGACCACTCCAAGCTCGGCAACGGTCAGGTGTTCCCCTACGCCGACTTCGACGAGATCGACGTGTTGATCACCGACTCGGGGGCCGACCCCGACGCCATCGAGGCGTTGCGGGCCCACGACCTCGACGTCCGGATCGCCTGAGGGGATCGCCGTGACGGCCACGCTCGAGGAGATCGCCGTCCGGGCCTGCCAGGCCGGCGCCGCGCTCGTGGCCGAGAGCCACGCCGTGGCCCCGATCGCCACCAAGTCGACGGCCACCGACGTGGTGACCGCCACCGACCTGGCCACCGAGGCGACGATCCGACGGGTGTTGGCCGAGGCCACGCCGGGCGCCCGGGTGCTCGGCGAAGAGGACGGCTCGGGCCGACTCGGCGAGGGCCCCCACGGCGACGTCGAGTGGGTGATCGACCCCCTCGACGGCACCGTCAACTTCACCTACGGCGTGCCGGTGACGGCGGTCAGCATCGCCGCCGTGCGCCACGGCCGGGTCGAGGCCGGCGCCGTGGTCGACGTCGACCGAGGCGAGACCTTCAGCGCCACCCTCGGCGGGGGAGCCCGCTGTGACGGCGAGCAGATCCAGTGTCGGCCGTGCGCCGAACTCGGGCTCGCCCTGGTCGCCACCGGGTTCTCCTACTCGGCCGACCTACGGGCCGAGCACGGTCGCCTGATCGCCGAACTGCTCGGTCGGGTGCGCGACATCCGCGTCGTCGGCTCGGCGGCGCTCAACCTGTGTTGGCTCGGCGCCGGACGCTTCGACCTCTACCTCGAGCGAGACACCAAGCCGTGGGACTACGCGGCCGGCAGCCTGGTGGCGGCCGAGGCCGGTGCCCGCATCGAGCTGCCGTGCCCCGAGAACGGACGCCTCACCCTGGCGGCGGTGCCCGACGTGTTCGACGCCGTCGCTCCCCTGCTGGGCTGAGCTGGCCTGCTCAACAGCTGACCCACCCGACGCTCGCTCACCATGCCGCGAGGCCTCGGCGGACCTCGTCGACGTCGGACGACGCCAGCCCCTCGGCCAGTCGCGCCGCACGCTGCACGACCATCCACCGCGCGAGCGTCGCCGCGTCGCCGGTGCCGGCTGCACCGAGATGCTCGAGAGCGGCGGCGAGGTAGGCGTCGTGAAGGCGAGCGAGAGCGGCGACCGTCTCGGGTCCGGGCCGACGGAACGGGTCCTCGGCCGAGGTGATCAACACCGACGTCCGGGCCACCTCGGCCACCAGGCCACCGGCGCAGGCATCGAACCAGTCGACGAGGACAGGACCATCGTCGGTGAGCACCACGTTGTGGGGATGGAGATCGCCGTGGCAGATGCCGAGCCGGTCGTCGGCCGCCGCGTCACGCACGAAGTCGAGCAGCGGGGCCACGTCGAGGTCGTGGCGGTGACCGGCCGCCCGCAGCTTCGCCTCGAGCCGGTCGACCTGGCGGGGCAGGGCGAAGGACGGGTCGAGGGCGAACAACGCCTGCTGCACCTCGGCCAACTGCCGGCCGAGTTCGGCCGCCCGGCCGGGCTCGTCGACCAGCACCGACCACATCGTCGGGCCCGGCGCCAGCGCGGTGACGAGGCCGAGGCGGCCGTCGACCTCGGCGAGGCTCGGGGCGGCCGGTCCCGGGGCGCCGCTGGCCAGGGCGGCGACGAGGCAGGCGTGTTCCTCCACCAGCCACTGGTCGGGGGTGGCGGGTCGGTTCCGCTTGACGGCCCGGTCGACGCCATCCGCGCCGCGCAGTTCGTGGACGACGGCCCGCACCCCCTCGCCGAGGATGGCGCCGACCGTGGCGTTGCTCATCGACGTCTCCCCGGTCCCCACCGCCGAGAGGCTAGCCCGGGGCCGCCGCCGACCTCAGAAGTGGAGGCGCTCAGTAGTCGAGGCGCTCCGGGAAGATCGGCCCCTCGGTGCGGGTGCGCTTGAGCTCCCAGAAGCCGTCGACCTTGGTGAAGGCCTCCATCGCGTCCCACATGGCGAGGGCGTCATCGCCGGTCGGGATGCGCGAGATCACCGGACCGAAGATGCCTCGACGCTCGCCGTCGCTGCCGGTGAAGGCGATGATCGGGGTGCCGACGTCATCGCCGGTGAGAGCGAGGCCGGCTTCCTGGCCGGCCCGCACGATCGGATCCCATGTGTCGGCGTCGTCGGCGGCCTTCGCGTAGTCGCGGTCGAGACCGATCGACTCGAGGGCGTCGGCCAGGTCGAAGTCCGCCGTCTGGTCGTGGTGGACCCGGGTGCCGCACAGCAGATACCAGTCGCTGATCGCGGCGTCGCCCTCGGCAGCCCGGATCGCCTCCATCACCCGCAGCATGCGCAGGGTCTTGAGGGTGCCCTCGTAGTAGGGCGAGTCCTCGGGCGGCTGGTTCTTCATCAGGAGGCTGATCGACTGCCAGCGGATCTCGAGATCTCGCTGCGGGGCAACCTCGTCGACAACCCAGCGGGCGGTGTTCCAACACCACGGGCAGGCGGGGTCGACCCAGAAATCAACGGCGGTGGTCATGGGTGACACAACACCCACACCACCGCCGGACATTCCCGGAGATTTGTCAGCTCGGCGGGCAGCACGACGACGCCCCGACGCTGCCGATCACGACGTTTTCGAGCTGCTCGGCGTCGCCCTGCTTCACGTACCACTCCCAGCGGTTGCCGTCGGGGGCATGCACCCAGGTCTCGGTCTTCTCGGCGTAGCAACACTGGGTCTCGTCGACCCCGCTGGTGTCGAGGCCCACGCCCCGCAGGCGGGCCTCGGCGGCCAGCACCTCGGCGGCCGTCTCGGTCTCGACGCCGAGGTGGTTGATCGAACCGCTCGTCTCCGCGGCGCCCTCGAACAGGACCAGCTTGAGGGGCGGGTTCTCGATGGCGAAGTTGGCGTAGCCGGGCTTCACCTTGGCCGGTTCGGCGCTGAACATCTTGGAGTAGAAGTCGATGGCGCTGTCGAGGTCGTCGACGTTGAGGGCGAGTTGGAGACGCATGGTCGGGGTTCCTTGGTTGGTCGTCGTCGATCATATCGACGTTCTTCGATACGTAAGACCTTGCCGGACGATTCGATGGATGTCAATATGTTTCTCGTGGCTCCCAGTGACTCCGCCGAACCCGATCCCGGGCTCTGCTGCTCCCCCCTGTCCGTGTCCGCCCTCGACGAAGCCGAGGCCGAGTCCCTCGCCGCCGTTCTCAAGGCGCTGGCCGACCCGGTGCGGCTCCGCCTGGTGTCGATCGTGGCCTCCTCCCCCGAGGGCGAGGCGTGTACGTGCGACCTGCCGGACGCGGTCGGCAAGAGCCAGCCCACGGTCAGCCATCACCTCCGTCAACTCGTCGACGCCGGGGTGCTCGAGCGGGAGCAGCGCGGCAAGTGGGCGTGGTTCCGGCTCCGGCCCGAGACGCTCACCGCGTTGTGTGCGGTCTTGGGCGACGGGCTCGTCTGCGTGCCCGCGCCTGGGGCTGCACGACCTGCCGCTGGTCAACCGGCTCGCTGACCGGTGCCCCACCCCCTCGTCTCCAAGCTCACCGCCGAGTTCGTCGGCACGGCGTTCCTGCTCGCCGGCGTGGTCGGCTCGGGCATCATGGCCGAGACCCTCAGCGACGACGTCGGCCTGCAGCTGTTGCAGAACGCCTTCGCCACCGCGGGGGTGTTGGTGTGTCTGATCCTCGCGCTCGGCGCGGCGTCGGGCGCCCACTTCAATCCGGCGGTCACCCTCGCCGAGCGCGTGTTCGGCGGCCTCGACACGCCGACGGCGCTCGCATACGTCGGCGCCCAGGTGGCGGGCGGCATCGTCGGCGTGATGACGGCCAACGTCATGTTCGACCTGCCGGTGGTCGAGTGGTCCACCAAGGACCGCTCGGCCGGCCACCTCGTGGTCGCCGAGGTGGTCGCGACCCTCGGCCTGTTGCTCGTGATCTTCGGGGTGGTTCGCTCGGGCCGCGCCTCCGCGGCGCCCTACGCTGTCGGCACCTACATCGGCGGGGCCTACTACTTCACCTCGTCCACCAGCTTCGCCAACCCGGCGGTGACGGTCGCCCGCACGA
This sequence comes from Acidimicrobiales bacterium, assembly GCA_033851875.1. Lineage (GTDB taxonomy): Bacteria > Actinomycetota > Acidimicrobiia > Acidimicrobiales > SZUA-35 > JAWSVN01. The sequence goes on along the minus strand of JAWSVN010000031.1, from coordinate 74 downwards.
TGAGCGACACCTTCGCCGGGATCGCCCCCGCCTCGGCGCCGGCGTTCATCGTCGCCCAGCTCGTCGGCGTCGCC
>JAWSVN010000203.1:0-14045 GCA_033851875.1 Acidimicrobiales bacterium | reverse complement strand
TCGCGCGAACTGCGGGTCGTCGGCCGCTCCAGTGGCCAGGTGCGTGCGGTGCCCGTCAACCCGATCGAGGTCGACGGCGTCACCTACCTCGTGGCGCCGCGGGGCACCACCCAGTGGGTCCGCAACCTGCGGGCGGCCGGCGAGGGCGAACTCGTCGTCGGCGGCCGCCGCGAGCGGTTCCGCGCCGCCGAACTCGACGACGCCACCGCCAAGGTCGCCGTCCTGCGCCCCTACCTCACGAAGTGGAAGATGGAGGTGGGTGCGTTCTTCGAGGGCGTGGGCCCGGACGCGACCGACGCCGAACTCGAGGCGATCACCGGCAACCATCCGGTGTTCGCGATCGAGTTCGGCGTCGAGTGATCGACGATCGGGTTGCTCAGACCCCCGACGGGCCGGCTTCCACCTCGACCTCGAACTCGAGCAGGGTGGCGCCCATGCTCACCGGGCCGCCCTGGGGCGGACCGCCGGCGGCACCGCCGGGGTGGCCGCCCTCGCCACCACCGGCACCGGGAGGCGGACCGGCGTGGGCGTTGCGGGCGCCGTCACCGTCCCGCCAGCCCTCGTAGGCGGCCTGATCGGTCCAGCGGGTGTAGACGAACCAGCGCTTCTCGGCCTCGCCGGTGGGGCGCAGCAGCTCGAAGCCGAGGAAGCCCGGCACGTCGGCCAGGGCGTTCATGCGGGCGGCGAACCGCTTGGCGATCTCGTCGCCGGCCTGGGGCGGCACGTCGAGGGCATTGATCTTCACGATGCTCATGGCGTCTTGATAGCAGCAGCCTCAGCGGTACGTGCGGTCGCGTCGGCGGTCGTTGGCCCGGCCGGAGAACAGCCGTGCCAACACCAACACCAGCACGGCGCCGAACACCGACCCGAAGAACCCCGAGCCCGACAGCTCCAAGCCGTTGCCGCCCAGCGCGTTGAGCGCGGTGCCGCCGACGAGGGAGCCGATCATGCCGAGCCCGATCGTGCCGATGCAGCCCAGATGGTGGGGGCCTCGCACGAGGAATCGAGCGATCGCGCCGATGATCAGGCCGCTGAGCAGCCAACCGAGAACACCCATCAGTCGTCCTCTCCTTCGTCGGGGTCGGCCGTCGCCTCGTAGACGAGGGTGACGGTGGCGGTCAGTTCCTGGGTCACCGGATCGAGGTCGGCCACGGCGCTGGCGCCGCGCATCATCGGCATGGCCTCGGGCGAGAACTGGCCGCCGCCCTCTTCCAGTCGCACCAGCTCCCCGAGCGCGAGGCCAGCGGCTTCGGCGTAGCTGTGGGCCTTGGCCCGGGCCGCCGCCACCGCTCGCTGGCGGGCGTCGTCGTGGGCGGGATTGTCGAGGTCGACCTGCCAACGGGGCCCGTGGGCGCTCACGTCGGGGATCTCCGTCACCGTCTCGAGGATCCGGAAGGCGTCGCCGGCGGATCGCACGACACACGAGATCGCCACCCGCGCCTCCCAGCCGAGCATGATCTCTTGCGGCTCCTGGTCGGGGCGTTCGTGGACCCACCGCACCCGTCGGTCGACCGAGGAGTGGGCGGCGCCCCGATCGGCGGGGTCCAAGCCGGCGGCGTCGAGGGTCTCGACCACCTTCGCCGCGACCTCGCCCACCCGATCGAGCGCCTCGCTGGCGCTGGGCGCGAGATGGGAGGCGTTGAAGTCGATGGTGGCGGAATCGGGGGGCGTGGTTGCCCGGCCCGTGCCGCTGACCCGCAGCTCGGCCATGGGTCGAGACTAAACGCTGCGGGTCGNNAGGCGTTCGGCGGCGATGGCCGAGAACACCTCGGCGTCGAGGTAGGAGATCTCGTCGACCGGGGTGATCACGACGTTGGAGATCACGTTCCCGACGCGCACCGCCACCTGGTAGAAGGCGACCGTCGAACCGTCGCTGAAGGCGGCCGCCACGATCACCCCCTCGGTGTCGTCGCCGAACACGTCGCCGTCGATGAAGCCCATCGAGACGCCTCGCCCTTCGGCGTCGCTGAAGCCGTCGCAACCGGGAATCGTCGCCCGCAGGTTGTCCAAGTACCCGATGGCGCCGGCCGGGGTGGGGAAGTGGTGCAGCTCGTGATCGACCGTGGTCCCGTTGCGGGTGAACCGGTTGGCGAAGTAGGGGCCGGGCGTGGTCAGGGCGGCGTAGCACTCGTGGATCGCCGGCCAAGTGCTGGCCGTCCCCTGGGCGAAGCCGGCGGTGAAGTCGCTCAGCTGAAGCAGGAGCGGCGACAGGTTGGGTCCACAGTGGAAGGCGCCGTTGCGGCCCTCGTTGTAGTCGCCGAGGGTGGGCTGGGCGGTGCCGGTGTTGGTGATGTTCTCCGGTGACTCACTGAATCGCAGGAGCACCGTCGCCCGCGTCATGCCCTGTTGCATCTGGGCCAACCAGAAGTCGAGACCGCCCTGATCGGCGGGACGCTTCTGGACGTTGAGATAGAGAAGGTTGATGAAGGCGGCGTCGTCGAGGGCGCCGTAGCTCGACTGGAACTCCGGCGACTCGACGAAGAACTGCGCCATGCGGGGCAGCGTCCACCGGCCCGCCACGTACTCCTCGACCCAGAACTCGAAGCCGCCGAGCTCCGCCTCGCGGCCGAGGCCGGCGCTGTAGAGCCGAGCGACCGAGTCGGTGTCGCCCTGGCAGTGGGTCACCGTGAAGGGCTTGCCGGGCACCGACGCGCCGGTCGGACTCGCCCACAGGAGCGTGGTCGCCAACAGGAGCGTGGCGATGATGGCGCGCCGAGCGCGCGTGAAGTTGTTCCGCATGAGACCGTCCCTCACCGTCAGATTGAAGTTCTCGTGTCGGTCTTGCCGCCGCTCTGCGGGTGATGACCCGACGTCGGCGACCGTAGTGGGCGGTTCCACCCAGCGCCAGGGGGTCGGCGCCGTAGGCTCGACGGGTGCCCTCCCAACGTCACGACTGCGCCGCCATCTGCACGCCGGGCCTCGAGCCCTTCGTCGAGGCCGAGCTGCGGGCCCTCAAGCTGAAGCCTCGTTCGAGCGGTTCGGGCGTAGTGCCGTTCAGCGCCACCAACCGCCAGCTCTACGCAGCCAACCTGTGGCTGCGCACGGCGTCACGGGTGCTGATTCGGATCGCCCGGTTCAAGGCCACCGACTTCGCCCACCTCCAGTCCCACGCCGCTGGCATCGACTGGGATCGCTGGATCCCCGAGGGGCACGCCCCCGAATTCCGGGTCAGCGCCACCAAGTCGAAGCTGTATCACACCGACGCGATCACCCAACGCCTGCACCAGGTGGTCGGGCCGCCCTCGATCGGCGAGCCGACCCAGCCCTTCGTCGTGCGCATCGACCGCGACATCGTGTCGATCTCGGTCGACTCCGGCGGCGCCCCGCTCAACCATCGCGGCTGGCGCGCCGAGCTCGGGGTCGCACCCCTGCGCCCGACGATGGCCGCCGCCGTCGTCCAGGCCTCGGGCTGGCCGGCGATGGTCGCGGCAGCCCTCGACTCCAGCGTCGGGGCGGCGTTCGTCGACCCCTTCGCCGGCTCGGGCACGATCCCGGTCGAGGCGGCGTTGATGGCCCTCGACCAGCCGCCCGGCGGGGTGCGACGGTTCGCCTTCCAGCTCTGGGACGACTTCGAACCCGGCACCTGGGCCAGTGTCACCGGCGAAGCCGCCGGCCGGGCTCGCTCGGTCGACGACCTGCGGGCCGCCGGAGTGCGGATCGAGGCCTCGGACCGTGACGCCGGCGCCGTGGCGGCGATCACCGGCAACGCCGAGCGGGCTGGCGTCGCCGACCTGGTCGACGTCGCCGAACGGGTGGTGTCCGACCTCACGCCGGCCCCGGCGCCCGGTGTGATCGCCACCAATCCGCCCTATGGCAAGCGGGTCGGCGACGGCGACCTGCGTCCCCTCTATCAGCGCTTCGGGTTCGTCGCCCGCGAGCAGCGACCCGGCAGCGAGCTCGTCATCGTGGCCGCCGACCGTGAGTTGGCCCGCTCGATCGACCGGCGACTCAAGCCCCTCGGCGGCTTCGGCCACGGCGGGACGTCGGTGTCGGTCCTCGGTTGCACGCTCACTCCCGAGACTGACTGACTGACTGACTGGTCGCTACTGGGTGAAGACGAGGGTCGTGTCGGCCCCGGAAAGGGTGAGGGTCGAGCCGTCAAGTTCCCATCGCTCGATCTGTTCCATCGCGTCGACGAACGCCAGCTCGGTGGCGAGCTCGTCGTCAGGGCACGACGCCGCGCCCGAGCCCGGCAGCGTGAAGGTGGCGACGCCGTCGTCGGTGGCGGTCAGTGATCCCCGCAGCAGGTGGCACGGGCCCTGGGCCGACACGATGGCGTGGTCCACCTCGATCTGCAGCACGAACTCGGCGGGATCGCCGTCGCTGGTGTCGAGGAGCCACACCCCGTCGAGGGGTGCCGAGGTGGTGAGCGAGTCGGCCGTCTCGCCGCACGCCGCGGCCAGCGGCGCCACGATCGCGACGAGGCCGGCGAGGGCGGTGGAGGCGGGCCGGGAGCGCACCCGGCGAACCTAGCGGCACCCGCCGCCGACCGACCGCTCGGCGACGAATTGTGAACGCTGGCGCGCGCGATCGGCCGGGCACGCGTCCCTCGGCCGGTCAACCGCAATCGCCGAACGCCGATGGAACGAGATGCCGACACGTCGTCTCGTCCTTGCGTTTCTCGCCGCCGTCATTCCCTTGACCTCCTGTGGCGGATCGGCCACGTCGGACGGTTCGAGCGCGACGGTCCCGACGACCGAGGCCACGACCACCACGACGCTGCCCCCCACCGCTGACGACTGTCGGTCGGCCACGCCGCCGGCGACCCTCGTCGGCGCCGAGTGCATCGATCTCCAGACCAGGGCCATCGAACTCGGCGTCGCCGGACCCGACGAACTCGCCGAGATCCTCGACATCGACCCCTTCACCGACGACCCCGACATCGAGCGGTGCGCGCTCGACGGGCTGCTCGGTTCGGTGTCGCTGGAGCGAGTCGCCGAGATCCTCGGCTCGAAGACCGGACGCTGGTCGTGGTCATCGCTGCTGGTCGAGAAGGAGGAGCGCGACGCCGCCATCGACGCCGTGATCGGCTGCGGCGACGTACGAGCTCGGATCGGCGCTGCGCTGGACGAGGGTGAGGAACCGGTCATCGGCTCGTGTGCAGCGAGCCGGGCGACCGGCGACCAGCTGCCGGCGATCGTTCGTGAGGCGATGCGCACATCCTTCTTCGGCGAGCAGGAAGGTGTCCGTTCGCACTACGACGATTGCATCGACGAGGCATGGCAGGAGCGGTTCAAGGGAACTCCCGACGATCTCGTCCGTCTGACGGCGGCGCACCCCTACGGCGCACTCGTGGCGGGAGCCGCCACCATCTCGACGGGGGGCTTCACCGGCCGTTGGGGGCCGCTCTGCGCAAACGGTCTCGCACAGCAACAGCTCGGCGGCGGCCTCGCCCTTCGCCTCCTCGGGGCGGCGTCGATCGACGACCTTTCCGAGGACGACCGTTCGGTGGTCGAGGGCTTCCTCGACGAACTGGGCGAGGAGTGCTTCCCGAACGCGTCCCGGATGGCCGACGGGCTCCTTCAACCCGTCCTGGCCGACTGTGTCTCCGGCGTGTTCGCCGGGAGCGAATGGGCACTGCTCATCACCGGGGACCCCGACACCGTCGAGTGGGCGGAGGGGTACACCGGAGCGATCAGGGGCGTGACGGAATGCGTGGCGGCTCCTAAGGAGTGACGGTCCCGGTTTGTGAACAGCGTCTTTCAATCGGCCCGATCGCGTCCACAAATTGTCAATCCGTGGCACCATCGGCCCATGACCGGCCCCCGATCCGTGACGATCGACCTCCCCGATTGGGCGTGGGAGTGCTGCGCCGACGCGGTCGGGCTCACGTCGGTCGACGATCGCATGGACGCCGTGCTCGACCTGGCCCACCGCAACATCGCCGATGGTGGTGGCCCGTTCGCAGCGGCGATCTTCGACGCCGAGGGCACGATGCTGGCGCCCGGTCTCAACCGGGTGGTCGCCGCCTCGGCCCCGATTGCCCACGCCGAGATCGTCGCCATCGCCATGGCCGGCCAGCGCCTCGGGACCTGGGACCTGGCCTCGGCCGGGGCCGTCGAACTCGTCACGTCGACCGAGCCGTGCGCCATGTGCCTGGGCAGCGTCCCGTGGTCGGGGGTGGTGCGCCTGGTGTGCTCGGCCCGCGACGCCGACGCCCGAGCCATCGGATTCGACGAGGGCCACAAGCCCGCCGACTGGACGACGCTGCTCGCCGAGAGCGGTGTCGAGGTCGTGTCCGACGTGCGCCGAGACGGCGGGGTCGCCGTGCTCCAGTCCTATGCCGAACAAGGGGGAGACATCTACAACGGAGGTGACCACGCCGATGCATGAGGTGCAGCTCGCACCCAACCGCCCCACCCGCTACGAGAGCCCGGCCACGATCGAGGCCGTCCTCGAGCTGCTCGCCACCTACGGGGTGCGGGCGCGGGTGATCGCCGGCGGTACCGACCTCCTCCTCGAGCTCGATCGCCGGGCCCGAGAGGTCGACGTGCTCGTCGACCTCACCCGCATCGAGGGCCTCGACGCCGTCGTGTGGGCCAACGGTCGCATCCATCTCGGGCCGCTGGTCACCCACAACCAGGTCGCCACCTCCGACCTGGTCCAGACCCACGGCCTGCCCCTCGCCCAGGCCTGCCTCGAGGTCGGCTCGCCGGCCCTGCGCAACCGGGCCACCGTCGTCGGCAACGTCGTCACCGCCAGCCCGGCCAACGACTCGATCAGCGCCCTGGCCGCCCTCGACGCCACCGTGTCGATCGCCTCGGTCCGCGGCATCCGCACCGTCGCCCTCGCCGAGTTCCACACCGGCGTGCGACAGACCGTGCTCGAGCCCGACGAGCTCGTCACCGGCATCTCGTTCCCGACCCTGCCCGAGACCGCCGCCGGCGTCTACGTGAAGCTCGGCCTCCGTCGGGCCCAGGCGATCTCGGTGGTGCACGCCGCCGTCGTCGTCGACCGCGACGCCGACGGCGCCGTCACCGACGCCAGGATCGCCCTCGGGTCGGTGGCGCCGACCATCGTGCGCCTGCCCGAGGTCGAGGCCGGCCTGGTCGGCGGCCCGCTCACCGAGACCACGATCGAGGCCGCGGCGTCGGCCGCCCAGGCCGCCGTCACCCCGATCGACGACCTGCGAGCGCCCGCCACCTACCGCCACGACCTGGTGGCCGTCCTGGTCCGCCGAGCCCTCGCCGCTCTCGCGGCAGACGAGGAGCGGGCGGCGTTCCCGACCGGCCCGATCCCGACCCTCGGCGGGCCGATCGTCGAGGCCGACGGCGTGGCTGCCGGCTTCGCAGCCGGCGACTCGATCACGGCCACGATCAACGGTGAGGCCGTCACCGCCGGCTGGAACCCCGGCACGCTGCTCGACTGGGTGCGCGACGATGTCGGCCTCACCGGCACCAAGGAGGGTTGTGCGGAAGGGGAGTGCGGTGCCTGCAGCGTCACCCTCGACGGGGTCACCGTCCTGAGCTGCCTGGTGCCCGCCGGCCGAGCCCAGGGCGCGACGCTGGTGACGATCGAGGGGCTTGCGGGTGATGAACTCCATCCGATGCAACAGTCGTTCGTGGAGCACGCGGCGGTGCAGTGCGGCTACTGCATCCCCGGCTACGTGATGGCGGCGTCGGCCCTTGCGAAGGAGTGCCCGGCGCCGACCGACACCCAGGCCCGCCTCGGGCTCGCCGGCAACCTGTGCCGCTGCACTGGCTACTACGCCATCCGGGCCGCCGTCTCGAACGTTGCGGGAGGTCGATCGTGAGCGTGCTCGGAACCTCGCCGGCCAAGCCCGACGCCTTCGCCAAGGTCACCGGGGCCGCCCGCTACACCGGCGACCTCACCCCCGAGGGGCTCCTCCACGCCATGGTCGTGTTCACCGACCAGCCCCACGCTCGGATCACCCGGCTCGACACCTCCGCCGCCGAGGCGGTCGACGGCGTGGTCGCCGTGCTGACTCGGGCCGACGTGGTCGCCAACGAGTACGGCCTCACGATCAACGACCAGCCGGTGCTGGTCGGCCCGGCCGCCGGCGTCGGGGCCACCGACGTGGCCGTCGCCGGCGACGTCAGCCGCTGGGAGGCCGACCACCTCGCGGTCGTCGTCGCCGAGAGTCCCGAGATCGCCACCGCCGCGGCGGCCCTGATCGAGACCGAGTGGGAGCCGCTGCCCCTCGTGCTCACCCTCGACGAGGCCCTGGCGGAGGGCGCGCCCCTCGTCCACCCCGAGAGCGACACCAACACCTACCACCACCTCCACTCCCACCACGGCGACCTCGACGCCGCGTTCGCCGAGGCCGACGTGATCGTCGAAGGCACCTACACCGTGCCCTTCCAGGAACACGCCTTCCTCGAGACCGAGGCGGCCCTCGCCTCGATCGACGACGAGGGCCGGGTCACCGTCGAGTGCGGCGGCCAGTGGACCCATGAGGACCGCGAGCAGATCGCCCACGCCCTCGGCCTTCCCGAGGAACAGGTGCGGGTGATCTACCGGACGATCGGCGGCGCGTTCGGCGGCAAGGAGGACATGAGCCTCCAGATCGTGCTGGCCCTCGCCGCCAAGGTGCTCGACGGGCGCGGCATCCGTCGCCCCGTGCGCTGCGTGTGGAGTCGTGAGGAGTCGATCGTCGGCCACCACAAGCGCCACCGCGGCCGGGTGCACGCCCGCCACGGATTCGCCGCCGACGGCACCCTGCTCGCCGCCGAGGTCGACGGCTACCTCGACGCCGGTGCCTACAACTACACGTCCAACAAGGTGCTCGGGAACCTCCACCTGTCGGTCGCCGGGGCCTATGAGATCCCGGCGGCCCGGGTCGACTCCTATGCCGTCTACACCACCAACGTGCCCGGCGGCGCGTTCCGCGGGTTCGGCGGGCCCCAGGGCGCGTTCGTCGCCGAGCAGCAGATGAACAAGGCCGCCGCCGCCCTCGGCATCGACCCGGTGGAGCTGCGGCGGCGCAACACCCTGCGGGAGGGGTCGATCGGGATCACCCAGGTGCCGCTCCCGGCCGGCGTCAGCCTGCCCGAGGTGATCGACGCCTGCGCCGCCGAGGCGGCGTGGGACGAGCCGCTCGGCGACCCGGTCCCGATTGCGGCGTTCGCCTCGTTGTCCCCGTCGACGGCGAGCGTGCGGCGGGGACGCGGGTTCGCGTCGGGTTACAAGAACGTCGGGTTCTCGTTCGGCTTCCCGGAACGCTCCGAGGCCCGCATCATCCTGCGCGGCGGCGAGCAGGCCGACGGCGAGGCGGGTCCCGACGAGGGGCCGACCTCGGCGGAGATCTTCCTCGCCGGCGCCGATGTCGGCCAGGGCGCCCACACCGCGTTCCGGCAGATGGCGGCCGAGGCGCTCGGCTTACGCTTCGACGCGATCGAGGCGACCTTCTCCGACACCGCCACCTGCGGCGACTCGGGCTCCGCGTCGGCGTCGCGGCTCAGCTGGATGACCGGCAACGCCATCATCGGCGCCGCCACCGAGGCCACCAAGGCGTGGCGCGACGGCGAGCGACCGGCGATCGGCGCCTTCCGCTACACGCCCCCGCCCACCGAGGTGCTGTCGACCGACGGGTCGCCGACCCAGCCCAACTTCACCTACGGCTACGTCGCCCAGTCGATCGACCTCAGCGTCGACATCGAGACCGGCCACATCGTCGTCCACGACGTCGTGTGTGCCATCGACGTCGGCCGCGTCATCCACGAGGCCAACGTGATCGGCCAGATCGAGGGCGGCGTCGTGCAGGCGCATGGCTACGCGCTGTCGGAGAACCTGCAGGTGGCCGAGGGCCGCATCCTCAACCCCCGCCTGTCGACCTACCTGATCCCCGGCGTCGGCGACATCCCCGAGCGGGTGCGGTCGGTGGTGCTCGAGGTGCCCGATCCCCGCGGCCCGTTCGGCGTGCGCGGCATGGCCGAGATGCCCTTCATCCCCTACGCCCCGGCGATCTCGGCGGCGGTGCACGACGCCACCGGCGTCTGGTTCGACGAGTTCCCCCTCACCCCGGCCCGGGTGTTGGCCGGCCTCAAGGCAGCAGGAGTCTCATGACGGAAACCACGACCGAGGAGGAACCGCTCACCCCGATGCCGATCGGCACCCTGCTCGAACGCATCGCCCAGGAGTGGGGCACTCGCCAACGCATCTTCGACCTGCCGACCGCCCGCTTCTTCGACGTGTCGTCGGGCCCCGACCTCGGCGCCGACTTCCTCGGTCGGCCGATCGCCACCCCGGTCGGTCCGGCCGCCGGCCCCCACACCCAGCTCGCCCAGAACATCGTGCTCGGCTGGTTGGCCGGCGGTCGCCTGTTCGAGCTGAAGACCGTGCAGATCCTGGACGACCTGGTGATCAACCGGCCGTGCATCGACATGGAAACCGTCGGGTTCAACATCGAGTGGAGCCAGGAACTCAAGGTCGAACAGTCCCTCCTCGAGTACCGCAAGGCCGCACTGCTGCTGGCGATGCTGGGCCAGTGGGACGAGCTCCGTCCCCTGATCGGCGACCCCGGCGCCCACGTGTTCGACCTCAGCGTCGGCTACGACCTCGAGGGCATCTCGACCCCCAAGGTGGCGGCCTTCATCGACGGGATGCGCGGCATCACCGACGGGGCGGCCGACCCGGGTGCCCTCGACGAGCTGCGCCGCCAGGCCGCCGCGGCGGGCGGGCCGTGGGCCGAGCTGGCCGACGTCGAGGTCGACCCGTGCCTGTCCGACACCCTCACCCTGTCGACGTTCCACGGGTGTCCGCCCGAACAGATCGAGGCGATCACCAAGCACCTGATCGAAGTGCACGATCTCAACGTGATCGTGAAGCTCAACCCGACCCTGCTCGGCCACGATCGGGTGCAGTCGATCCTGCACGACACCCTCGGCCACACCGAGCTGCGCCTCCAGCCCGAGGCCTTCGACGCCGACCTGCAGTTCGATCGCGGCATCGAACTGATCGGCGAGCTCCAGGAGTTCGCGGCCGCCCACGACAAAGCGTTCGGCGTCAAGCTGACCAACACCCTGATCGTCGAGAACCACAAGGGCTTCATGCCCGACCCGACCATGTACCTGTCGGGCCCGCCCCTGCACGTGCTGGCGATGACCCTGCTCGGCGAACTCACCCGCGCCCTGCCCGGCCAGCTGCGGGTCGACGGCGCGACCGACCCGGCCACCGCACTACCGACTGTGGCGCCGATCCAGGTGAGCTGGTCGGCGGGGATCGACCGCGACAACCTCGCCGACTCGGTCGGCCTCGGGCTGGTGCCGGTCACGATCTGCTCCGACCTGTTGAAGCCCGGCGGGTATGGGCGCATGGCGCTCGGCCTCAAGAAGCTGCAGGGCGCGATCACCGAGTCGGGGGCCACCGACCTCGCCGGGTTCGTGGCGGCCCGGGCCGGCAGCCTCGACGGCTACGTCGCCTCGCTGTATGCCCCCGACTCTCGCTATCGGGCCGAGGCGACGTCGAAGCTGCCCCGCTCGGTCGACCACGACCTCGAGATGTGGGGCTGCGTCGCCTGCAACTTCTGTGTGACCGTCTGCCCCAACGACGCCTTCATCAAGCTGCCGAGTCCGATCGAGGACCACCGCTGGGAGTACCTGGTGATGGCCGAGTCGTGCAACGAGTGCGGCAACTGCCTCACGTTCTGTCCCGAGAACGGCGACCCGGCCCAGGTGAAACCGAAGCTGTTCCTCACCGACCACCGCTTCGCCGAGGCGGCCGCCAACGGCGACGACCGTGCCTTCCTGCTCGGCTCGACGCTCGGTGACGTGGCGGCGGCCGCTCCCGGCGCCGAGGAGCAGGTGGCCACCCTGGCCTCCGTGCTCGCCGGCGAGCAGGGCCTGCCGGTGCGGGCCCCCTCGGAGGTTCAGCGGTGACAGGCCCTGCCCCTGATCTGCGCGTCGACGCCGACCGGTTGCTGCGCCGGTTGACCGAGCTGTCGGACATCGGCGCGATCGAGGGCACCACCGGCTCGTCGCGCCTCGCCTTCACCGACGCCGACAAGGCCGGCCGCGATCTCGTCGTGGCGTGGATGACCGAGCTCGGTCTCGACATCACGGTCGATGGCATCGGCAACATCGTCGCCGTCCGTCCCGGCACCGAGGACCTGGCGCCGGTGATGACCGGCAGCCACATCGACACCGTGCGCACCGGCGGCCGCTACGACGGCAACCTCGGCGTGCTCGCCGGGCTCGAGGTGATCGAGACCCTGATCGCGGCCGGGGTCGAGACCCGCCACCCGATCGGGGTCGGGGTGTTCTCCAACGAGGAAGGGGCGCGGTTCCCGCCCGACATGATGGGTTCGCTCGTCTACGTCGGCGGGATGAGGCTCGAGGAGGCCCACGACACCGTCGGCATCGACGGGGCTCGGGTCGGCGACGAACTCGAACGCATCGGCTACCTCGGCACCGCGCCCCTGCCCGGGTTGGCGCCGGCCGCGTTCGTCGAACTCCACATCGAGCAGGGCCCCGTGCTCGAGGAGGCCGGCCTCCAGATCGGGGCGGTCGAGAGCGTCCAGGGCATCTCGTGGACCGAGGTGACGATCGAGGGCCAGTCGAACCACGCCGGCACCACCCCGATGCGGCTGCGTCACGACCCGGGGTGGGCGGCGGCCGAGATCACGACCTTCGTGCGGTGGCTGGCGCTCGAGATGGGCGACCCCCAGGTGGCGACGGTCGGCAAGATCGATCTCCACCCCAACCTGGTCAACGTCGTGCCGGCCCGGGCGACGCTCACCGTCGACCTGCGCAACACGAGCGAGACGGCGTTGCAGGAGGCCGAGGCTCGGCTCGAGGCCAAGCTGGCCAACATCGCCGCCAACGAGGGCGTCGACATCACGACCCGCACCCTGGCCCGGTTCGAGCCGGTGCCCTTCGACCCGTCGGTGATCGACCTGGTCGAGGCGACCGCGACGGCGCACGGCTGTTCCACGCTGCGGATGCCGTCCGGGGCCGGCCACGACGCGCAGATGCTGGCCCGGGTGTGCCCGACGGCCATGATCTTCACGCCGAGCCATCGCGGCATCAGTCACAATCCGGCCGAACACACCGACCCTGAAGACCTGGCCGCCGGCGCGAACGTGTTGCTCCAGACGATGCTCACGCTCGCCACCGGCCCTGCCACTGAGACTGCCGTCCTGCCCGTCGAGGAGACCCCCGAGTGAGTGCATCGTTCATCGCCCACGAGACCGACCAGCGCGGCGAGCGGATGCTGCGGGTGGCGGCCGCGCAGATGGGCCCGATCGGACGGGCCGAGAGCCGCGAGTCGGTGGTGGCTCGCCAGGTGGCGTTGCTCGAGGAGGCGGCGGCCCGCTCGGCCGAGCTAGTCGTGTTCCCCGAGTTGGCGCTCACCACGTTCTTCCCTCGTTGGCACATCACCAACGAGGCCGAGATCGACGCGTTCTACGAGACCGAGATGCCGAACGACGCGACCAAGCCGTTGTTCGACGCCGCCCTCGAACTCGGGGTCGGATTCGCGCTCGGGTTCGCCGAGATCGTCACCGACGACGACGGCACACAGCACCGCTACAACTCGATGGTGTTGGTGGAGCGCGACGGGACGAAGGTGGCGACGTTCCGCAAGGTCCACATCCCGGGCCACGAGGAGAACGAGGACTGGCGGGCGTTCCAGCACCTCGAGCGCTACTACTTCGAGCCCGGGCCCGAGGGCTTCGGCGTGTGGAAGGCGTTCGGTGGCTACATCGGCATGATGCTGTGCAACGACCGGCGCTGGAGCGAGACCTATCGGGTGATGGGGCTGCAGGGGGTCGAGATGATCCTGTGTGGCTACAACACGCCGATCCTCTATGCGCCCGATCCCACGCAGAACAACCTGGCCGGTTTCCACAATCAGTTGGTGATGCAGGCCGGGGCCTACCAGAACGGCACGTGGGTGATTGGCGTGGCCAAGGGTGGACGCGAAGAGGGCGTCGACTCGCTGGCGCAGAGCTGCATCATCGCCCCGTCGGGCCAGGTGGTGGCCCAGACCCTCACCGAGGGCGACGAGGTGATCGTGGCCCGCTGCGACCTCGACTGGACCAAGCGCTACAAGGACACCCTGTTCGACTTCGAGCACTACCGGATGCC
>JAWSVN010000202.1:0-4454 GCA_033851875.1 Acidimicrobiales bacterium | reverse complement strand
GGGCAAGCTCGACGGGGTCGCCGTCCGGGTGCCGCTGCTCAACGCCTCGCTCACCGACGCCGTGTTCTCGGTCGCCCGCGACACCACCGTCGACGAGGTCAACGACCTGTTGCGCACCGCCGCCGAGGGCCCGCTCGCCGGCATCCTCGGCTACGAGACCCGCCCCTTGGTGTCGGCCGACTACGTCAACGACACCCGCTCGGGCATCGTCGACGCCGCCTCGACGATGGTCACCGACGACCGGCTCGTCAAGGTGCTCGCCTGGTACGACAACGAGTACGGCTACGCCTTCCGCATGGTCGACCTGGCCGCCAAGGTCGCCACCTCGATGGAACCGGCGTCGTCGTGAAGCTCCGCAACTACATCCTGGTCACCGCCGGCTACTGGGCGTTCACGCTCACCGACGGTGCGCTGCGGATGCTGGTGCTCCTCTACTTCCACGACCTCGGCTACTCGCCGGTGTCGATCGCGTTCCTGTTCCTGCTCTACGAGTTCATGGGGATCGTCACCAACCTGGTCGGCGGCTGGATCGGGGCCCGATCCGGCCTCAACCGGACGCTGCTGATCGGGCTGGCGCTGCAGATCGTGGCGCTCGGCGCGCTGACGTTCCACGACACCGCCTGGCCCGAGGTCGCCTCGGTCGGGTTCGTGATGGGGTTCCAGGCCCTGTCGGGCGTGGCCAAGGACCTGACGAAGATGAGCTCGAAGAGTGCGGTGAAGTTCGTGGCCGGCGACGGGGCACTCTTCCGCCTGGTCGCCATCCTCACCGGCTCGAAGAACGCCCTCAAGGGCGTCGGCTTCTTCCTCGGGGCCGCCCTGTTGTCGTGGCTCGGCTACGACAACGCGCTGTGGACGATGGCCGGTCTGATCGCTGTCGCCCTCGCCGCGGTGGCGCTGCTGCTCGACGAGGACATCGGCAAGGCCAAGGTGAAGCCGAAGCTGACGGCGATGCTGTCGAAGTCGACGGCGATCAACCGCCTGTCGGCGGCCCGGTTCTTCCTGTTCGCCTCGCGCGACATCTGGTTCGTCGTCGCCCTCCCCGTCTTCCTCACCGAGGTGTTCGACTGGAGCCACGAACAGGTCGGCGGCTTCCTGGCCGCCTGGGTGATCGGGTACGGCGTCGTGCAGTCGTTCGCTCCGCGGCTCCTGCGCTCGACCAAGGGCCACCTCGACGCCGAGATCGGTGCCGCCCGCACCTGGGCGCTCGCCCTCGGCGCCGTGTCGGCGCTGATCGCCACGCTCGTTGCGCTCGATATCGCGACGATCGTCGCCATCGTCGGTGGGCTGATCGTGTTCGGCGTGGTGTTCGCCGTGAACTCGTCGCTCCACTCCTACCTGATCCTGGCCTACAGCCAAGGCGACGACGTGAGCCTCGACGTCGGGTTCTACTACTCGGCCAACGCCACTGGCCGGCTGGTCGGGACCCTGCTGTCGGGTCTGCTCTACCTCTGGGGTGGCCTCGACGCGACGCTGTGGGGTTCGACGGCGTTCGTGGCGGTCACCTGGTTGCTCACCCTGCGGCTCTCGACGAGTGCGGAACTGACGCAACATCCCGGCGACCGGCGTGCTACCACCGACGCGTGACCACCTCGCCCGAGCCCCCTCACCGTCCCGGCCCACCGCCTCCTCCACCGTCCGCGACACCGCCACCTCCGGGCACGCCACCGCCTCCGGGTACGCCACCGCCCTCCGGGTGGGCGCCTCCGCCTCCGCCACCTCCGGCTCCGGCGGCACCTGCTCCCCCACAGGCGGCGCCGGCTACCGCCGCCCCGCCCACGCCGCGACTGATCGGTCAGGCGATCGTCGTCGCGTGGAAGAAGGGGATGACGTCGATGGCCCACACCTACCTCGTCGAGGTCACGCCCGACCAGGTCTGGTTCGGCCGCCTCGGCAAGGGCGGCGCCCACTGGGACCCCGACTACCTCGCGATGGCGATGGCGGCCAACGGTCTCCTGCCGTTCACCCAGCTCCGCCTCGCCCGCCAGATCGCTGCGATCAGTCCGGTCGGTGCCGGCGCAGCGCTGGGCAAGGTCATCGGCGACAAGGTGCTCGCCAAGTACAACGAGGAGATCGCGGCGAGCCTCGTGCGCTTCGGCCAGGAAGGCCGGCCGGCGCTGGCCGGGCACAAGGCGACCTTCGAGACCACCCGGATCGACCTGGCCCAGCTGCAGCCGGCCGACAAGGTGCCGTCGGGGGCCCCGCCGGCGCTGAAGGGATGTCCCGCAGCCACCGTGAAGCTCGACGGCAAGACCTGGTTCGTGTTCGAGATTCCCGGGGCGACGACCCTGGCCGATTTCACCGATCTCGTCGTGCGCGGGCACTGAGGCGATCTACCAGCCTTCGGTGCCGCCCCAGTCCCAGCGTGGCGTCTCGAGATCGTCCGGCACCTCGTCAGGCGATGACCACCGGTGGTTGAGCACCGCGGTCGCCCAGGTGAACCAGGCGATGAGCTCGAATCGGAGCTCGGGCTCGTCGGGCACCGCCGCGTCGTCGAGGGCGAGCACGAAGTGGGCGACGGCTCGTCCGTCCATCTGCTCGTGGGGCCCGTTGCCGGAGTGGGCCCGGACGACGTCGCTGTAGCCGGCGATCTCCGCCGTGTCGGCCACGCTCCCGCCGAGCTGGGAGGTCCAATACGCTGCCAACCGAGCGGTGTGTTCGGGATGCACGCCGCCGTCGAACGCGTGCGAGACGATCGGGTCGGCCAGACACCGTCGGTGCCAAGCCTCGGCGACCGCCAGGACGACCTCGGGCCCACCCATCGCATCGACGATCGTGCCGCTCATGGCCCGCACCGTAGTGAACCGGCGACAGGGCTGCCGGCCGAGCACGAGGCCGGCTCGAGCCCGAACCGGATTGGCCCGTCCGGCCCACACCCTGGGGAGATTCCACTCGTTTCGTACTGACCGAGCGTCGCTACCGTTCGTCCGTGACCCTCCGACGCCTCCCGTTCCTCGTTCCGCTCCTCGCGCTCGCGTTCGCAGCGACCGCCGGGCGCCCCGCAGGAGCGCAACCGGTCGACACGATCGATCTGCCAGCGTCGACCCTCGGGCTGGAGTACGTCGAGGGGGCGGACGTCTACCTCGTGCTCACGCGGAGCGACGAACCGCTCAGCTACTGCTCCACCGACCAGATCGTCGTCCTCGATCGCGACGGCAACGAGCGGTGGCGAGCGCCCGTCGCCCCCTGCGATTGGCTCGCGCACGACGGGCTGCTGATCATCCGCCACAACCAGTTCGACATCGCGTCGTTCGATCTCGAAACCGGAGCAGCCGTCCGCTCTTGGACGGTGCCGAACGGCCGGCGGGCCACCGACTTGTTCGCCGCCGACCGCACGCTGTACTTCAATCAGGAGCGTCCGACAGTCGGCCTCCAGTGGGGACCGGACGGCGTCGGCTCGCTCCTACTCGACCACGATGACGGCGTGGCGTCGGGGGCCTTCGGCTCCGACCGGCTCCGCGCCATCTCGGCCGATGGCCGGTACCTCTGGCTCCAGAACGGCCTCAACCTGACCCGGCTCGACCAAGCCGATCAGAGCGACGCCCCGACCACCGTGCTGACGTCGACCAACGAGCGGTTCTACCTCACCGAGGACGAGACATTCCTCTACTCCAACCGTGGCCGGGTGCTCGACGCCCACAGCCTCGAAGTGCTCGACATCGTCGAGTCTCCCGAACCCAACCCCAGGACGCTGGCCGAGCTCCCGAACGGCCTCGTCATCGGGTACCACGGCCGCGGTGGGCCCGGCCCGTTCTCTGTCTACCAACCCGGCACGTTGACCCCGATCGCGTCCGGTCCGGCCTTGCCGCAAGCGGTGGTGGGGTGGGCCATCGTCGACGGCCGGCTCGCGGTCCGAGTCGGTGACGAGGTGAGCCTCCACGATGTCGAGCCGATCTTCACCGGGCTCGCGCTCGACGAGCCGGCGATCGAAGCCGGCACCGCGCGCACCGTCCGGCTCCACGTCGAGTGGCTCGACGCGGTCGAGCAGGTCACGGTCGCCGGGACGCCGGTGCCGTTCCGCATCGACGAGAACTACTACACCCGCACGATCGAGGTCGATCTCCCGCCGCTTGCGGTGGGCAGCCATCCCATCGTGTTCGACGGCCCCCTCGGCCGATCGGCGAGCGCCCCCCACAACGAGCTCGTCGTGCAGCCGCCAGCGCCGCGTAGTGAACTCGTCGTCGCCGCACACCCGGACAGCCGAGCCGCACTCCGGTTCAATGTGGATTGCCTCGACCCGGTCGACCCCCACGCCGCGCCGGCGGACGTGCTCAGCAGCCTCGTGCTCCAGCCGGGCGAGCAGCGATCGTTCACCCCCAAGGTCGGGCTGGAGTGCACCGTCCGCTCCGAGCGCCAGGACCACGACGAGATCGGCTTGGGGCGTGAGTGGCACCTGACCTCGGGCTTCTTCGACCCGGCGAGCGATCCGACCGGGCGATTCGCGTTCGACATCGGCG